>JBOHUK010000116.1:0-4327 GCA_050734395.1 Candidatus Dormibacteria bacterium | reverse complement strand
GCCCGGTGCCACTGCCGGCCTCTGACCGCTTGCTCGCGTATCTGCCGGTCATCCATGGCTGCAACGAGATGTGCACCTACTGCATCGTGCCCTTTGTGCGGGGGCGCGAGCGGAGCCGAACGGTGGCCGAGGTGGTCGATCACGCCCGCCGTCTGGTGAACCGAGGGGTTCGGGAGATCACTCTGCTGGGACAGAACGTGAACTCCTACCGGGATCCGGACGACGGCTCCGACCTCGCCGCCCTGATGGCCCAGGTGGACCAGGTGGCGGGGCTGGCACGGCTGCGGTTCCTCACCTCCCATCCCCGCAATGCCTCGGCGCGCCTATTCGCCGCCATCGCCGACCTGCCGAGCGCCTGCGAGCAGCTGCACCTGCCGGTTCAGTCGGGCAGTGACGGCTGCCTGCGGCGGATGAAGCGCGAGTACTCGATCGGTGAGTACCGGGAATGCCTGGAGCGGGCGCGGGCGCGGGTCCCTGCCCTGGGACTCAGCACCGACATCATCGTCGGGTTCTGTGGCGAGACCGAAGCGGAGTTCGACCAGACCCTGGGGCTGCTGCGAGAGGTCGAGTTCGACCAGGTCCACGTCCAGGCGTACTCCCCGCGACCTGGGACCGCCGCCCACCGGCGACCCGACGACATTCCCCTGCCGGCGAAGAAGGAGCGGCTGCAGCGGGTGCTGGCGCTCCAGCGTGAGATCAGCCAGTCACGTAACCGGCGGCTGGTCGGGACCAGCGTGGAAGTGCTGGTGGAGGGCCAGGGCGAGGACGGGCGCAGCTTCGGCCGCACCCGGCAGAACCGGGTCACCTGGCTCGGGAGCGCCGCCCCGGCCGGGGCCACCGTCGTCGCCCGGGTGGTGGAGGCCACCGCCTGGCAGCTGCTGGCAGCGTGACCCCTTCCGCCTCAGCCGAGGCGGCGCCGGCGACCGCCCGCCCAGCGGGAGACACCCCGGCGGTGCGGCAGTACTGGCGCGTCAAGGAGGCCCATCCGGACGCCCTGGTCTTCTTCCGGCTCGGCGACTTCTTTGAGCTCTTCGGCGAGGACGCCAGCCGCGCGGCACCCATCCTCGGAGTGGCTCTGACCGCGCGCGACTTCGGCCGGGGCGGCCGCCTGCCCATGTGTGGGGTGCCCCACCACAGTCTGGAGGGCTACGCGCGCAAGCTGCTGGAACGCGGCCTCAAGGTCGCGGTCTGCGACCAGGTGGAGCCGGCCCGGGCGGGGCGGCTGGTGGAGCGCCGGGTGGTGCGGGTCCTGAGTCCCGGGACCCTGGTCGAGGACGCCTTCCTGGAGGCCGGCGCCAGCGCTCGCTGCGTTGCTCTCTGGGTCGACGACGGCCGGGTTGGGCTCGCCGCCCTCGACGTCAGCACCGGGGACTGTCAGCTGGCGGTGATCGCCGCCCGACCCGGGTCGGAGGCGCTGGCGGACCAGCTGGTCGCGCTGGACGCGGCCGAGCTCCTGCTCCCGGCGAGCGCTGGGTCCAAGGAGCGATGGGAGGTGCCCGTAACCGCCTTCGCCGATGAGGAGTTTTCCGCCCAGCGCGGCCGGCTGCTGCTGGAGCAGGCGGGCGCCGAGCTGGACCAGGATGGTGCTCCGGCTCTGCCCGCGCTCTCAGCCCTGGCTGCCTACTGCCAGCAGGGCCAGGTGAGCTGGCCAACCGGGGCCATCAAGGTGCAATGGCGCCGGGGGACCGAGCTCATGGAGCTCGACGCCGCCACCCGGCGCAACCTCGATCTGCTGCCGTCCGGTGCGGCCACCGCTCCCTCCCTGCTGCGCCTCCTCGACCGAACCCGCACCGCTGCCGGGGCCCGCCACCTGCGGAGCTGGCTGCTGTCGCCGCTTCGGCAGCCTAACGAGATCGAGCTCCGCCAGGCGGCGGTCGCCCAGCTGGCGGACGACGGGCCGGGGCGGGCCCGCCTGCGAGAGGCGTTGGCCCGCTGTCGGGACCTGGAGCGCCTGCTGGGGCGATGCAGCCAGGGGGTGGCCGGGCCCCGTGATCTGAGCAACGTGGCGGCAACCATCGAGGCCCTTCCCGAACTCATCGCCGATATCAGCCACTCGAAGTCCCTGCGCCTGCGGGAGATCGCGGGCGAGCTCGCTGTCGCGCCGCTTGAGCTGGCCCAGCAGCTGCGGGCGGCCCTGGTGGATCCGGCCCCGGCGCTGGCCCGGGAGGGGGACTTTATCCGCCCTGGATTTGATCTTGAGTTGGACCGGATTCGGGATGAGGCCGGGGCCGCGCGTGCCTTCCTCTCGGGGCTGGAGGGCCGCGAGAGGGACCGCACCGGGATCCGCAGTCTAAAGGTGGGCTACAACCGCGTCTTCGGCTACTACTTGGAGGTACGCAATGCCAGCGCGCAGTCGATTCCACCGGAGTACCAGCGCCGCCAGACGCTGGTCGCCGCTGAGCGCTACATCACCCCTGAGCTGAAGGAGCAGGAGAACGTAGTGCTCCAGGCACGCGAGCGCGCCGAGCGCCGCGAGCGGCGCTGCCTGGAGGAGCTGCTGGAGGAGGTCCGTCGGTGGGCGGGGCCGGTGGCTCAGGTGGCGGGCAGGCTGGGGGATCTCGACGCTCTCCAGAGCCTCGCCGAGGCCATGGTGGAGCACGGCTGGGTGCTGCCTGAGATCCAGGAAGGGACGGCGATGGCTCTGGAGGAAGGGCGCCACCCGCTGGTCGAGGAGGCCCTGCCGGCAGGAGAGTTCGTGCCCAACGACCTGGTGGTGGACGGGGAGCACGAGCGCATCTGGCTGCTCACCGGGCCCAACATGGCGGGCAAGTCAACCTTCCTGCGCCAGGTGGCGGTGATCTGCCTGTTGGGGCAGATCGGCTCCGGGGTGCCGTGTCGGCGGGCTCGCTGGGGCCTGGTCGACCGGATCTTCACCCGGGTCGGCGCCCACGATGAGATCGCCGCCGGGCGGAGCACCTTCCTGGTGGAGATGCAGGAGATGGCGGCCATCCTCAAGGGAGCCGGGCCTCAGAGCCTGCTCGTGCTGGACGAGATCGGTCGGGGCACGAGCACCTACGACGGGATGAGCATCGCCCGAGCCCTCCTCGAGCACCTCCACGACGACCGCAGCTCCGCCCGGCGCGTCCTCTTCGCCACCCATTACCACGAGCTCACGGCGTTGGAGGCCACCCTCCCGGCCCTGCGCAACCATCGCGTGGAGGTGCTCGAGGAGAGCCGGGAAGGGAAGGCACGAGTCACCTTCCTGCACCGCATCGTTCCTGGGGGCGCGGACCGCTCCTACGGCATCCACGTCGCCGGACTGGCAGGGTTGCCGAAGATGGTGGTGGACCGAGCCCAGCAGATCCTCGAGCAACTCGAGAGCCAGCGCCCCCTGGGCGCCGGCGCAGGCCGGGAGCAGGGCCAGCAACTGGCTCTGCCGCTGGCCCCGGCGCACCCGCTGGTGGGGGAGTTGGAGGAGTTGCGATTGGAGGAGATGACCCCGCTGCAGGCCCTTCAGAAGCTGGCCGACTGGCAGCGCGCCGCCCGGCCGGCGGACTGAGGCTGGGGTGGCCGAGCCGGCGAGGATCCGGGTGCTCGCCCGCGAGGTGGCCGAGGGGATCGCCGCCGGGGAGGTGATCAACCGCCCCGCGGCGGTGGTGAAGGAACTCTTGGAGAACTCCCTAGATGCCGGGGCGACGCGCATCAGCGTGGAGCTGGAGCAGGGTGGAATCGATCGCATCCGAGTCGTCGATGATGGCGGGGGGATGGACGCTGCGGACCTGGCGCTGGCCCTGCTGCCGCACGCCACCAGCAAGCTGCGAGCGCTCGACGATCTGCGGTCGCTGGAGACCTTCGGCTTCCGCGGCGAAGCTCTGGCCAGCATTGCCGCCGCGGCCGCGGTCGACGTCTTAAGCCGAGTGGGGGACGCCGGCCCGGGGATGCGAGCGCGCGCGGCGCTCGGCCAGCCGCCGGAGATTGCGCCCGGGGCGGCGGCGCCAGGGACGGTGATTGAGGTGACAGGCCTCTTTGCGGGCACCCCGGCGCGGCGGGCCTTTCTGCGCAGCCCCCGGGTCGAGGGCCAGGCTTGCCTGCGGGTCGCCGCCGACGTCGCCCTCTCCCGGCCTGAGGTGGCGCTGAGCGTGCGAGTGGACGGCCGCCGCGCCTTGAGCACCCCCGGCCGGGGTGGGCTCGAGGCCGCCGCGGCCGCGGTCCTGGGTCGGTCGGCAGCGACCCGGCTGCTGCCGGTCGACTGGAGCTCCGGTGCCATGACGGTGGTGGGGGTGGCCGGCGAGCCGGAGCTCGCGCGCGCGGACCGCCAGGCGCTGGTGGTGATGGTCAACGGGCGGCGGGTGCACCAGCGCTCGCTCAACGCGGCGGCCGCCGCCCC
>JBOHUK010000115.1:0-2717 GCA_050734395.1 Candidatus Dormibacteria bacterium | reverse complement strand
AAGATCGACATCCTCTGCGCCAAGGCGGTCCGACCCCAACCCGGCCGACCCGAGATCCCCTCGGTGGCGGCGGTCTGCGTCTACCCCAACTTCGCGCCGTTGGCAGCGCGGCGCCTGCGGGGGACGGGAGTCCTCGTGGCGGCGGTGGCCACCGCCTTCCCCAGCGGCCAGGCGCCGCAGGAGCTCAAGGTGAGCGAGGCGGCCACCACCGCCCGCTGGGCGGATGAGGTCGACATGGTGATCGACCGGGGCGCCTTCCTGGCCGGCGAGTACGGCCGGGTCCGGGCAGAGGTCGAGGCGGTCAAGGCGGCGGTGGGCGAGCGGGTGCTCAAGGTGATCCTGGAGACCGGGGAGCTCGCCACCCTCGACAACGTCCGCCGGGCCAGCCTGCTGGCGATGGAGGCGGGCGCCGACTTCATCAAGACCTCGACCGGGAAGGTGCAGCCCGCCGCCACCCTGCCAGTCGCCCTGGTGATGATGGAGGCGATCCGCGACTTCGCCTGGGAAACCGGCCGGGAGGTGGGATTCAAGGCGGCGGGGGGCATACGCACCTCGCGCCAGGCCCTTTCCTACCTGGTGACGCTCGCCGAGACCCTCGGGGATCGCTGGCTCACCCCCGACCTCTTCCGGCTCGGGGCCTCGGCCCTGCTCAACGACATACTCATGCAGATAGCCAAGGAGCGCAGTGGTGACTACCAGTCCCCCGACGACTTCGGCGAAGCCTGAGGCCCCACCCCCCAGGGGAGAGAAGGTAGGGGCGTCGGCCCGCCTCGGACCGGGGGTGGCCTTCGACTACGCTCCGGCCCCGGAGTCGACCGACCACGTGCGCATCCGCGATCGCTACGAGCTCTTCATCGGCGGGGGCTTCCAGCCCCCCGTCCGGGGCCAGTACCGGCTCAGCATCAACCCCGCCACCGAGGCCGGCCTGGCCGAGGTGGCGGAGAGCACGACTGGGGACCTGGACCGGGCGGTCGGAGCGGCGCAGCGGGCATTTCCGGGCTGGTCGCGGCTGCCCGGCGCCACGCGCGGGCGCTATCTCTTCCGGCTGGCGCGGCTGATCCAGGAGCGCTCCCGGGAGCTCGCGGTGGTGGAGAGCCTGGACGGCGGCAAGCCCATCCGGGAGTCGCGCGACGTCGATGTCCCCCTGGTCGCGCAGCACTTCTTCTACCACGCCGGCTGGGCCGATAAGCTGCGCTTCGCCTTCCCCGGCGCCCGTCCCCGCCCCCTCGGGGTGGCGGCCCAGGTGATCCCCTGGAACTTCCCCTTGCTGATGCTGGCCTGGAAGATCGCCCCCGCCCTGGCGACCGGCAACACCTTGGTGCTCAAGCCCGCCGAGACCACCCCGCTCACCGCCCTGCTCTTCGCTGAGATCTGCCAGCAGGCGGAGCTCCCGGAGGGGGTGGTCAACATCGTTACCGGCGACGGCGCGGTCGGGGCGCAGCTGGTGCGCCACCCCGGGGTGGCCAAGGTCGCCTTCACCGGCTCCACCGCGGTGGGCAAGGAGATCCAGCGCGCGCTGGCGGGCTCCGGCAAGCGCCTCTCGCTGGAGCTGGGGGGCAAGGCCGCCCACGTGGTCTTTGAGGACTGCGCCTTGGACCAGGCGGTGGAGGGGGTGATCAACGGCATCTACTTCAACCAAGGCCATGTCTGCTGCGCCGGCAGCCGGCTCTTGGTTCAGGAGTCGATCGCCGAGCCCCTGCTGCGGCGATTGGGCCGGCGGATTGACCGCCTGCGCGTCGGCGACCCCCTGGACAAGAACACCGACATCGGGGCGATCAACTCCAAGGAGCAGCTGGAGCGGATCGGGGCCTTGGTCCGCAGCGGTGTGGAGGAGGGGGCGACCCTGCACCAGTCCCACTGCGAGCTTCCCGAGCGCGGCTTCTGGTTCCGACCCAGCTTCTTCACCGGGGTCACGCCCGCTCACCGCATCGCCCGCGAGGAGATCTTCGGCCCGGTGCTGGCGGTGCTAACCTTCCGCACTCCCCAGGAGGCGGTGGAGCGGGCCAACAACACCCGCTACGGCCTCTCGGCCGGGGTCTGGACCAACAGCGGCGCCCGGATCCTGTGGATGTCCCAGCGGCTGCGCGCCGGGGTGGTCTGGGCCAACACCTTCAACCAGTTCGACCCGGCCTCGCCCTTCGGCGGATTCCGCGAGTCCGGCTTCGGGCGGGAGGGCGGCCGCCAGGGGCTCAGCTCGTACTTGGAGCTGGACTGATGGCCCAGGCGGTGGCCAAGACCTACAAGCTGCTGCTCGGCGGCGCCTTCGTCCGCTCGGAATCGCAGCGCAGCTACCTGACGGCCGCCGGCACCAACGTGCCCCGCGCCTCGCGCAAGGACCTGCGGGAGGCGGTGCGGACGGCGCGGGCGGCGCAGCCGGCCTGGGCCCAGCGCACCGCCTACAACCGGGGCCAGGTGCTCTACCGGGTGGCCGAGGTGCTCTCCGGGCGCGGCTCCGAGTTCGCCCGCCTGCTGGGCGGGGGGGCTGCCGGGTCCCGCGAGGTGGGGCGAGCCATCGACCACCTGGTCTTCTATGCCGGCTGCGCCGACAAGCTCGACCAGCTGGGCGGAAGCGTCAACGGGGTGGCCGGCCCCTACTTCAACTTCACCATCCCCGAGCCCGTCGGGGTGGTGGCGGTGGTGGCGCCCGGGCGGCCGGCGCTCCAGCCTCTGCTGAGTCACCTGGCGGCCGCCCTGTGCGGGGGCAACGCCGTCATCGG
>JBOHUK010000114.1:0-3277 GCA_050734395.1 Candidatus Dormibacteria bacterium | reverse complement strand
CTCATGACGCTGCCTCCTCGCTCAGCCCGCTTCTGCCCAGCAGCTGGCGCACCTCGTTCACCAGCCCCGCGACCGTGGGCACGGTCAGGTCCTCCAGCGCCGGGGAGAAAGGGATGGGGACATCGAGGGCCCCGAGCCGGCGCACCGGGGCGTCCAGGTAGTAGAAGGCCCCCTCGGCCACCACCGCCGCCAGCTCCGCCCCCACCCCATAGCGTCGGTGACCCTCGTCCACGACGACCACCCGGCCGGTGCGCTGCGCGGACGCGATCAGCGTCTCCTGGTCCAGCGGGACGGTCGTCCTGGGGTCGATGACCTCGCAGGAGATGCCATCCTCGGCCAGGAGCTCCGCCGCCTCCAGTGCCAGCACCACCATGCTGCTGGTGGCGATCACGGTGACGTCCGAGCCGGTGCGCTTGACGTCGGCCCGGCCGAGGGGCAGCAGATACTCCTGCTCCGGGACCGGGCCCCGCTGCTGGTAATTCATCTTGTCCTCGAAGACCACGACCGGGGAGTCGTCCCGGATCGCGCTCTTCATCAGTCCCTTGGCGTCGTAGGGGGTGCTGGGCAGGGCCACCTTCAGCCCCGGGATGTGGCTCACCCAGGCGTGCAGGCTCTGACTGTGCTGAGCGGCCGAGCGCCTCGTCGCGCCCAGGGTGGTGCGGATGGTCAGGGGCACCTTGAGCTTGCCCCCCGACATGTAGTGAACCTTGGCGGCCTGGTTGGCCAGTTGGTCCATCACCAACCCCAGGAAGTCGCCGAACATGATGTCCACGACCGGGCGCCGCCCGGTCATGGCGGCGCCCACCCCGATGCCGGTGAAGCCCGGCTCGGAGATGGGGGTGTCCAGCACCCGCTCGGTCCCAAACTCCTCAACTAGCCCGCTCAGCACCTTGAAGGGGGTGCCGGCCTCGGCCACGTCCTCACCCATGATGAAGACGGCCGGGTCCCGGCGCATCTCCTCCGCCAGCGCCTCGTTGATGGCCTGGGCCATGCTGATCTCGCGCACCCCCGCGACCTGCCGCTCAGGCATAGACGTCGGTTGCCACCAGTTCAGCCGCCGGGTACGGGGCGGCGAGGGCGTGCTCCACCGCCGCATCCAGCTCCCGACCCACCTCGGACTTGAGCTCGGAGCACCAGTCGGCGGGCGCGATCCCATCGCCCTCCATCCAGCTTTGCGCCAGGGTGATCGGGTCCCGCTGCTCGCGCCAGAAGCGCTCCTCGTCGCGGCTGCGGTAGTAGCCGCGGTCCACGTCGCCCACGTGGTGCCCAAAGTACCGGTAGGTGTTGCACCAAAGGAAGCTCGGACCCTCGCCGCGGCGGGAGCGTTCGACTGCGCGCTGGGCGGCGGCATAGACCGCCCGCAGATCCTGGCCGTCCACCTCCTCGGCCGCGACACCGAAGGCCCGCGGCCGCAGCAGCGGATCGCCGGCCAGGGTCTCGCTGGTGGCGGTGTACTCGCCGTAAAGGTTGTTCTCGCAGACGTAGATCACCGGCAGCCGCCACAGGGCAGCCATGTTCATCACTTCGTAGAGCACCCCCTGGCCAAGGGCTCCGTCACCGATGAAGGCGACCGCCACCTGGTCGCTTTGGCGCTGGCGGGCCGAGAGTGCCGCGCCCGTGGCGATCCCCAGCGAGCCGCCGACGATGGCGTTGGCGCCGAGGTTGCCCCGCGCCTGATCCGCGATGTGCATCGAGCCGCCCTTGCCCTGGCAGTAGCCGTCGGCCTTGCCTAGCAGCTCCGAGAACATCGGCTCCACCTCCGCCCCCTTGGCCAGGCAGTGGCCGTGGCCCCGGTGGGTACTGGTGATGTAGTCGCTGTCGCGCAGCGCCAGGCAGACGCCTACGGCCACCGCCTCCTCGCCGCTGCTGAGGTGCGCCAGCCCCGGCATCAGCTTGCGCTGGTACAGGTCGTTGACCCGCTCCTCAAAGAGCCGGATGGTCAACATCAGCCGGTAGCCCCGCCGCCAGTCCGGCCCCGCTTCCCCGGTCTGTACCGACTCAACCACCATCAGCCCTTCACCCTCCCCGCCCTGATGGTGTCGAGCTCGACCCGGCTCAGGTGCAGGCCCATCCGGGCCTGAGCCAACGCCGGGTCGCGGGCCTCGACGGCGGCGGTGATGGCGCGGTGCTCGGCCAGCGACAGCCGGGCGCTCCCCGGCACCCGGAATGCGATCTCGAAAGCCCGGGACATCACCTCCCGGATCGACTCCATCAGCCGGGCCGTGAGGCGGTTGCCACTGGCGCGCGCGAGGTCGAGGTGGAAGGCGAGATCGCCCGCGTTGTACCGCTCGGCCAAGTCCAGACCCGCCTCCATCTCCTCGAGGTCAGTCTCGAGCCGGACGAGATCAGAGTCGGAGCGCCTGGCGGCGGCCAGTCCGGCGGACTCCACCTCGAGGGTGCGCCGGACCGCGAACAGGTCGGAGATCTCCACCTGGTCCAGCTCCACCAGCAGCCGCAGCGCCTGGGTGAGCGCCCGACCCGTGGTCCCCACCTGGAAGCCTCCCCGGGTATCTGGCGCCACCAGCCCCTGTGACTCCAGCACCCGGACTGCCTCTCGCACCGTCGATCGCCCAACCCGATAGGCCAAGGTCAGCTCCCGCTCCGAGGGGAGCTGATCCCCGGTCACTAAGCGGCCCTGCTGGATGGCGGTGGCTATGGCATCCGCCACCAACTGGTAGGTGTTGCGACGGGCCAAAGGGCGCGCCGACCACCGGCCACCGGTTGGGGGGACGCCGTCTCGGGCCGCCACCGCCGCCCTCTCTGGGGAGTTGGATTGTCCGATGATCAGACAAGCTACCCGCATGACCCCCGCCTGGTCAATCCGAGTTATCCGTCAGTCCTCCCGGCGTCGGCCCAGGTACAGGAAGGTCGTATACCTCGTCGTCAGGGCCCGGCTACCTGCCCCAACCGCGGCCCGTAGTCGGGCGAGAAGCGCCTCAAGCTGCCCCTCGGGAAGCAGTCGGTGGTTTGACTGGGTTCGCAGCAGGCCCAGCCACTCATCCACCCCGTATTCAACCGTCCAGGTCCACCTCTTCCGGACCAGTTCTTCAAAGGCCCCGGAGGCCGCCATCTCAATGAGGCGGTCTCCCTCCCGCTCCCCGGGCAGCCCCGGCTGGATGCTAGGAGCCAGCTCGTCGTAGGCGATCTCGATCTTTCGCCCGATCGGGTCCCGGCGGTCGATGGGCTGGGGGTAGTTCCAGAGCAACGCCAGCGCCCCCCCGGCCTCGAGCACCCGCCTCGCCTTGCGGTAGCGCAAGTTGGGGCGCACCCAGTGCCA
>JBOHUK010000113.1:0-1784 GCA_050734395.1 Candidatus Dormibacteria bacterium | reverse complement strand
TACTTGCTGGTGGCCGTGCTACTGCTCCTAGTGCCGCTGCTCACCCACTCCTTCGGGCCCGAGGACCTGGCCGCCTGGCTGCTGCTCCTGGCGGCGACGGCGATGAGCGTCTTCTGGATGCGCCGCGGCAGCCTGCGCTCCCCGGAATGGCTCCTGCCCGACGACTACGACGAGTTTCTGACTGAGGTCCAGCGGCTGGACGGGGAGGTCAGCGGGGAGGAGCCTCCACCCACACCGCCTGGGCGGCTCCCAGGCCCAGCGCCGTCTGCCTCCCCGCCACCAGGACGGTGACGGCGTCCGCCCCGAGAGGGCGGCGCACCTCGACCTGCACTCCGGTCTTGAGCCCCTCCGCCTCCAGCAGCCGCAGCAGCTGGGGCGCCTGGTGCTCCGCCACCTCGGAGATCCGCGAGATGACGGCGGGCCGACCCGGCTCCAGCTGGGCCAGGCTCTGGAGTTGGCGGGACTCCAGTCCGGCCCCGGGGATCTCGTTGCCGTGGGGACAGGTGCGCGGTGAGCCCAGGGCCAGGAAGAGCCGCTCCAGCACCGTGTCGGAGAAGGCGTGCGCCATGCGGCCAGCCTCCTCGTCGGCCGAGGCCCAGTCCAGGCCCACCGTGTCGGTCAGCCAGCGCTCGACGATGCGGTGGCGGCGGACCACCGCGGCCGCCTGGCGCTCGCCCTCCCCGGTGAGCGTCACGCTGTGGTCGGGGCGCGAGTCGAGCAACCCCTGCTCGTGGAGGCGCTGCAGGACGCCGGTGACGGTGGGGGCACTGACCCCGAGCCACTCGGCCAGACGAGAGGGCCGGACGGTCTCGCCCTCGTGGGCGATGTAGTAGGCGGCCTCGAGGCAGCGGGCGCCGGTGGAGTTGGGGCTGGGCGCGGCCGGCACCGGGTCCCCGGGGCGGAGGGGCGGGGGCATGCGCCCATGCTAAGTCGCACCCTCGAGCTCCGACCTGCTCTCCGTGGCGACTTGGGCGCCGCGACTAGGATGGACAGAGCATGACCGAGGCGCAAGGCAACCACGAGGACATCGTTCTCGACTTCCTGGGGCTCCCCCCGGAGATCGAACCCGGGAACATCTACCCGATCGAGTGGCACGAGCAGACCCCCCAGCTGGCCGACATCTACGAAAAGGCCAAGCGGGACCAGTGGAATCCCTCCCACCTCCCCTGGGACGAGCTCGACCCCAAGGAGTGGAGCGAGTCCGAACGGCTGGGGATGATGTACTGGTTCGGGGTCCTCGCCAACTTCGACGCCTCGGGGCCGGCCGTGTTTGCCAAGGCGATGGTGCGCAGCTACGAGCTGCACGAGGAAGACCCCGTCCGGCGCTGCCTCTTCTCGGTCGTGCGCGACGAGCAGAACCACGAGGAGGTCTGCGGACGGATGATCGGGAAGCTCTGGCGCGGGGGACCCATCAGCTTCGAGCCCAAGACCGAGTTGGAGCGCCTCGCGGTGCGCAACCTGAAGTGGCTGTACTACAACGGCGCCCGCTACTGGAACGGCTACAGCCAGGCGCTCTACAAGTACCCGCTGGCCATCCTCTTCTCGTCGTTCCTGATGGGCGAGGTCGCCTCGTCCACCCTCTTCCACCACATGTTCCGCCACTCCACCCACCCGGTCTTCCAGCAGGCCTTCCGCAACATCGGCAAGGACGAGGCCCGCCATCAGGCCATCTGCATGCGCATGCTGGAGAACCATTTCCAGCACATCTCGGCCGAGGAGAAGCAGCTGGTGACCCGCCAGTTGCGGGCAGGGTTTGTCTTCCTTTCGATGATCCTCTTCGAGCC
>JBOHUK010000112.1:0-1094 GCA_050734395.1 Candidatus Dormibacteria bacterium | reverse complement strand
CGTGGCCAGAGCGGCTGCCTGCTCACCCTGCACCAGTCGGCGCAGAACTTCACCATCCCCAAGAGCTACCAGCCGTGAACTACCAGGACTTCGAGTCCTCCTGGTACATCGGCCTGATCGTCGTCAGCTTCTTCTGCGTGGTGCTGGTGGGGGTGAGGATGATCGGCCGCCGCGTGCGCCGGCTGGTTGCGGGCGGGGACCCGATGATTGGCTGGCTGGCGGCGGGGGCCGGGGTCTACACCTTCTTATTCCTGCTCGGCATCTGCCTCGCCCTGCTGGTCGGGATCGTGGTGCTGGCCGGTGGCTGATGAGGGGGTCCGGTCCGGCGGCCGGCGGATCTCGCGCCGGCAGTTCCTGATCGTGGGTATCAACGCCGCTGGAGCGGGCACCGCCCTGCTGATCGGGGCCCCGATTGTGGGCTCGGTCTTGAGCCCCCTGTTCGTCAAGCGGCGCACGCCCTGGGTGCTGGTCGCCGACATCGGCCAGGTGGCGGTGGGGGTGCCCACCGCCTACGTGGTCAACTTGCCTACCGACGAGGGCTGGCAGGTGCCACCGGTGCCCCGGACCGTCTACGTCGTCAAGCTCAACCTCAATGGTCGAGTCCAGCTGCTCACACTGTCCAACGTCTGCACCCACATGCAATGCGACGTCCACTGGGACCTCAACCTCCAGGAGTTCCTCTGCCCCTGCCACGGCGGGCTCTACAGCATCGAGGGGACCAACACCGGCGGCCCGCCTCCCTGGCCGCTCTTCCGCTACGAGCACAAGCTGTTGGGTAACACCCTCTACGTCCGCAACGTGTTGACCGGGGAGGCCGCGAATGGCTGAGCTGCAGCGCAGCCAGCTGGTCGCTAAGTTCACCCGCCCGGTGGCGCGTCCGCTGGCGGCGACGTACCGCTGGGTCGACGAGCGCCTCGGGGTCTCGGACCTGACCCACACCCTGCTCTACGAGGCGGTGCCTCGGCGCGGCGCCTGGGCCTATTCCCTGGGCAGCGCCACCTTGATCATCATCGTCCTGCAGATCGTCACCGGGATGTTCCTGCTCTGGACCTACGTGCCCTCGACCACCGAGGCCTGGGAGAGCCTCAACTACA
>JBOHUK010000111.1:0-4180 GCA_050734395.1 Candidatus Dormibacteria bacterium | reverse complement strand
GGCGAGCGGCTGCGCCGGGTGGTGGACCGCGACTCTGAGGTCAACGACCGTCACCGGCAGGAGCGCGAGCGGGGCCTGCAGTTGCTGGCCACCCGTCACCCCACCGGGCGGGGCCTGAACCAGGTCTTCGGGCTCATGCTGATGGCCTCCGAGCTGGAGCGGATGGGCGACCACGCCAAGAGCTGCGCCCGCTATGCGCTCCCTTTGATCGAACTGGCGAGCCGGCCCAACCTGGAGATCATCCTGCGCATGGGCCGCCACGTCGAGGAGCAGGTCCGCGACATCCTGGAGGCGGTGACGGCCGGGGACCACCGCCGGGCCCAGGACATCGCCGCCCGAGACGATCGCATTGACCGCATGTACCACCGGGCCTTCGAGGACATGGTGGAGACCATGAGCAGCCACCCGGAGTGGGCCTATCCCGCCACCAACCTGCTTTTCATCGCCCACAACCTGGAGCGGATCGCCGACCGTGTCACCAACATCGCCGAGGATCTGGTCTTTCTCGAGACCGGGCGGTTGGTCGAGCTGGGCTAGTGGCCGACCCACAAGCGTCGCCGGCGCGCAGCCGCCGGGTGCTGCTCATCGAGGACGACGAGGCGGTCCGCATGACCCTGCGCTACAACCTGGCCGCCGGTGGCTACGTGGTCAGCGAGGCCGCCTCCGGCACCCGGGGCCTGGAGGCGGCGCGGCAGAAGCGGCCGGACCTGGTCGTGCTCGACCTGATGCTGCCCGAGCTGAGCGGCGAGGAGGTCTGCCGGATCCTGCGCCAGGAATCCGACGTCCCCATCCTCATGCTCACGGCCCGAGTCACCGAGCCTGAGAAGGTCCGGGGACTGGGGCTGGGCGCCGACGATTACATGACCAAGCCCTTCGGGGTCCATGAGTTCCTGGCCCGGGTTGAGGCGCTCCTGCGCCGCTCCGACCGCGCCCCGCGCCCGGACGCCGACCCCGAGCGCCTCAGCCTCGGCGACCTGGTCGTGGACGGCGGCGCCCGACGGGTCACGCTCGGCGAACGCGAGGTCAAGATGAGCCCTCGAGAGTTCAGCCTGCTGCACTTCCTGCTGAGCCACCCGGGCAAGGTGCACAGTCGCGACGCCCTGATCTGGGCCGTCTGGGGCCCCGACTTCCAGGGCGACAGCAAGACGGTGGCGGTACACATCCGCTGGCTGCGCGAGAAGTTCGAGGAGTTCCCCACCCTGCCGTTCCGCATCTCCACCGTCTTCGGGGTCGGCTATCGCGTCGACCTCGCACCCGGGGTGTCGGCCGAGGAGTGAGCCAGGACGATGCCGCCGCCCAGCCCGCGATCCTCATCGAGGGCCTGAGCAAGTCCTACGGGAAGCTGCAGGCCCTCCACGCCCTGGACCTGCAGGTGGCCAAGGGAGAGCTGATCGCCATCCTCGGCCCCAACGGGGCGGGCAAAACCACGACGGTGGAGATCCTGGAGGGCTACCGGCGCCAGGACTCAGGGCGGGCGCGGGTGCTGGGGCTGGACCCGCGGGCGGACGCCAGCGCACTGCGCCCGCTCTTGGGCCTGATGCTCCAGGAGGGGGGCGTCTATCCAACCCTGACGGTCCGTGAGTCACTGCGGCTCTTCGCCAGCTTCTACCGTCACCCTGAGGATCCAGACGAGCTGCTGTCCCGGCTCGGGCTGGAGGCGCGAGCCAGGGCCCGCTACCGGCAGCTCTCGGGTGGAGAGCGGCAGCGGCTCTCTCTGGCCCTGGCCCTGGTGGGACGGCCCCGGGTGCTGTTCCTCGACGAGCCCACCGCGGGCATGGACCCCCGGGCCCGCCTGCTTACTTGGGACATCGTCGCTGAAGCGCGCCGGGCCGGCGCCACGGTCGTCCTCACCACCCACGCGATGGAGGAGGCGGAGCGCCTCGCCGACCGGGTCGCCATCCTCAGTCGCGGACGCCTGGTCGCGTGCGCCTCACCAGCCGAGTTACGCGCCCGAGCAGGCTCGGACGCGCTCCACCTGGAGTTGGAGCGCGACCTGGCTCCGGAGCTGCTGGGGGAGCTGGAGCGCTTGCCCGGGGTAGAGGGCGTGACCCGGATGGGGACCGGCCGCTACCGCCTGCGCACCCAGAGTCCCCGGCAGGTTCTGGCCGAGGTCACGGCGCTGCTGCGCAACCGCGGCCCGGCGATCGTGCTGCTGAGCCAGGGACCGTCCTCCCTGGAAGAGGTCTTCCTTTCGCTCACCGAGGAGCCGAGTTGAGCGTGCAGCCCCGGGCCGCGCCCTGGTCCCGGTGTTTCCGAGCCCAACTGTGGGTGGAGCTGCTGCTGATGCTGCGTCAGGGAGAGAACCTGCTGGTGATACTGGTGCTGCCGGTGCTGCTGCTGGTGCTCTTCACCGGGGCGCGCATCTTCCCTGCGGGCCAGGGGCGACCAGTCGATTTCCTTGTGCCCGGCGTGCTCACGGTGGCGCTTATGTCGACCGGGCTCGTGACCCTGGGCATCTCCACCGCGTACCAGCGTTACTACCGGGTGCTGAAGCGTTTGGGGGGCACCCCGCTGACGCGGGGCGGGCTGGCGTCAGCCAAGGCCACCGCCACCATCCTCGTCGAGGTGGCGCAGGTGGTGCTGCTGCTCGTGATCGCGTCCCTGTTCCTCAACTGGTCCGCCCAAGGCTCGTTGGCCCTGGCGATCCCGGTGCTGGTGCTGGGCGCCATCACCTTCGCTGGACTGGGCCTGACGCTGGCGGGCGCGCTGCGCGCCGAGCTCACCCTGGGATCCGCCAACGGCCTCTACCTGCTCTTCCTGATCCTGGGTGGGGTGGTGCTGCCGATCGACCACCTGCCCTCGCTCATCCAACCGTTGGCCCGCGTGCTCCCGCCGACCGTGCTCAGTGCCTCACTGCGCTCCATCCTGCAGGGCGCCAGCCCGAGTGCGTTCGACCTGGCCCTGCTCGCGGCCTGGGCGGTGGCCCTCGGTGCGCTCGCCGCCTGGCGATTCCGCTGGGAGTGAGCCGCAGCGCGCATTGCTACCATGCCAGCGCGGTCCCGGCAGACGGATACCAGGGGAAGAAGCGCGATGGAGCGAAAAGCGTCTCCCGCTGCGGTGGTGCGGGTGTACTACGAGATCCTTACTGGCGGGATCGCCGCCTACGATCCGGAGCGTCTGCGCAAGATTCTGGCGCCAGAACTCCACTTCGAGGGTCCGATCGCCGGTTCGCGGGTGGGCACGGACCCCTTCCTCAAGGGGGTCTCCGGCTTTATCGAGACGGTGCAGAGCCTGCGGTTGCTGCACCAGATCTACGACGACGACGGGGCAGCTGTCCTGTACGACGCCAAGCTACCTCAAGAGACGGTCAGGTTTGCCGAGTTCTTCGTGATAGACGGCGGCATCATTTCCTCGCTGCGCTTGCTGTACGACGCGGATCGCTACCGTTCGGCTGGCGGCCGGTAACGCGCGGGGACGGGGAGCAGCGCCCTCAGCCGCCCCTGATCTCCGTCAAGTCAAGAGCGAACATCCGAACGGGCACGATGTGGAAGTACACCGACTCGGACGTCAGCGCCTCGTCCGTCCATTCGGGTCCATAGCGCTCCCTGTAGGTGTCAATCAATACGCGATGCAGATCCACGTCCCCGTCGCGGCCAACGTCGACGCGTTCACCGCGACCGTGGACTGTGACCGTCCAGGTGTCGTCTGGCACGTGTGTGGCACTGATGGCGGGGTTCTAATCAGGTGGCGAGCCTTGAGGGAACAGGGATCATTCACGCCAAAGTAGAAGTGGCCTCGGTAGAACGTGCCGTCGACCTGGGCCGTGAACGGCCGGTTATGCGAATTCACGGTAGCGACAACCAGCCACCGGGGCCCGTCAAGGCGACGGGCCAGCTCCACAGCAGTCAGGTGCCGCCCCTGGGCGTGGATGTCACGCAGGTTCTTGCCAGCCTGCGCATAGCTCGAATCCAGGAGCTCCTGCAGCTGCTCGAGGTCCGCTGGCGTCTCGTGCACCAGCAAGTTATAACCCGCCGGCAAGACCTTAAGCGCGCCCTGGCTCGAAGGCCACGCCGGGCTTCAGCGTCGTAGATATGGGGCGACGCGGCTTGCCGGTGTAGTGGCCCAGGTTTTCTGGACACCAGGACGGCGTCAATGGTACCGAGCTGGGTCATGCCGCGGACTCCATGGTGAGCCGAGCTCGTGCCTGGCTCGGGGTGACGTAGCCGTGCTTGGAGACCAG
>JBOHUK010000110.1:0-1985 GCA_050734395.1 Candidatus Dormibacteria bacterium | reverse complement strand
CCTCGTCGATGCCGTCCAGCCCCAGCTCGGGTTCCACCGGGCTGATCGAACCCACCGCCAGCTCCACGTCGACGCGGTGGATCACGGTCTCGTGGGCCATGCGCCGGCCCCAGAAGCCCGCCGTCTGCTCCGGCGGGTACCAGGTCCACGAGGGAGTTTTGGCGCCCTTGGCGCTGAGCAGTTCCAAAAGCCGCCCCTGCGCGTCTCCGAGCCACTCCAGCGGGTCCCGCTCCGGGGGCCAGGCCGGGGGCCAGGGGTCCGGGCGAGCCGCCAGTTCGGTGCAGAGGATCTTGTGCTCGTAGACCTCGGCGAGATGCCGAACCACCTCCTGGACCTTCCACCCCGGGCAGCAGGGCACCTCACGCTCCAGGTTCCCTGGGGCCAGCGCCAGGATGCGCTCCGAGTCTGCCCGCACGTGCTCCAGATAGGTGCGGAACTCCACCGGGCCAGCATAGGCGGCGCCCTCGCCCCCGGGTCAGCGGTGGGGGGTGATCAGGGCCGCCATCTGGGAGCGCACCTCCGCGGTGAGCTTGGGTACCACCTCCAGGGCCTTGAGGTTCTCCTCCACCTGGGCGACAGAGGTGGCCCCGGTGATCACGGTCGAGACCTGCGGGTTGGCGGCGCACCAGGCGATCGCGAGCTGGGCCAAAGTGCAGCCCAGCCGGCTCGCCACCGACTCCAGCTGGTGGACCTCACGGTTGTACTCAGGGCTGGTGACCTCGGCCCGCAGCCACTCGTAACCCGCAAGCGCGGCCCGAGACCCTTCGGGGACCACGCCGTCGCGGTACTTGCCGGTCAGAAGCCCCGACGCCAAGGGGCTCCAGGTGGTCAGGCCCAGACCGTACTCCGAGTAGAGCGGCTGGAACTCCTGCTCCACCTTGCCCCGCACGAAGAGGTTGTACTCCGGCTGCTCCATGACTGGCGGGCGCAGGTGATGGCGCTCCGCCACCTCGAAGGCCGAGCGGATCTCATCCGCCGTCCACTCCGAGGTGCCCCAGTAGTGGGCCTTGCCGTGGGAGATCAGGTCGTGCATGGTCCACACGACCTCCTCGATGGGGGTCTCAGGGTCCGCCCGGTGGCAGAAGATGAGGTCCACAAAGTCCAAACCCAGGCGCTCAAGCGAGCCGTCAACTGCCTGGATCAGGTACTTGCGGTTGAGGGTGTTCTCGTTGTTGACCCCAGACTCGATGCCCCAGAAGAACTTGGTCGAGATCACGTAGCTGTTCCGGGGCCAGCCCGCCCGCGCCAGGGCCCGGCCCATGATCCGCTCCGACTCCCCGCCGGCATAGACCTCGGCGTTGTCGAAGAAGTTCATCCCCCCCTCCCGGGCCGCGGTCATGCAGCGCAGGGCCAGGTCCTCGTCCACCTGGGCGCCGAAGCTGACCCACGAACCGAGCGAGAGCAGGCTGACCTTCAGTCCCGAGCGGCCGAGCCGCCGGTAGGGCATCTCCATGGGCGACGTTCCTCCAGCGACACGTGGTGGCGTTCCGCGCTGCTCCAACGGCAGCGGGGCCTGCAGACCAGTCCATCCTAGCCAGGGGTGGCAGTGGCGAAGGTCGAGCCAGTGGGCTCGGCTCCATTCCCTGGCTGCTCGGAATAGGCGGCCGGTCGATCCGGCCGCCCGGCTCAGGTAATCAGCGTCAGCGCCGCGCGGGCCTCGGCTGTCAGGTCGTCCCTCAGCTGGTGGAAGCTCCAGAGGCCTCGCCGGAAGCTGGCGACCAAGCCCGCCCGTCGCAGGCGGGCCAGGTGGTGGCTGACGGTGGGCTGGCTCAAGCCGAAGGCGGCAGTGAAGTCACAGACGCAGATGGGGACGTCAGTGCGCTTGAGCATGTGCAGCATCTCCACCCTGGTCGGGTCGGCCAGGGCCCCGCCGATCTCGGCAATCCTCCTGGCCTGCCCCCTCTCGAGGCGGTCCTGCGGCGGCTGGCAGCAGCCGCGGACCCGGACCGGCAGGCCACCGGCGGTGCTTGGCATGCGTGTATGCT
>JBOHUK010000109.1:0-8399 GCA_050734395.1 Candidatus Dormibacteria bacterium | reverse complement strand
TGGAGCTCGGCCAGGGGCACGCCGGAGGACCAGTTGTAGACGTACTCGACGTGGTCGAAGGAGGGGCGGCGGCTCTCGCTCAGTCCCAGCTCCGCCTCTCGCAGCGAGAGCTGGCGCTGGGCCTGGCGCAGGTGCCGGGCGACCCGCTCCAGCCGCGGCGTCGGCGAGCGCCGGCGCTGCCCGGGGCGGTCGGGGTTGCGGTCCTCGGCCGCCAGCATCACCAGAGTGGAGCAGAGCTCCGGGGTGCTCATCGGCTCCAGCCAGCCCTCGCTCACCGTCGCAGCCACCAGCAGCGTGTTCTCACCGTAGACGGCCCCCGCCAACAGCCCAGCTTTGGTGGGACGGTCGTGCTCCAGGTAGCCGAGCTCGGTGAGAATGGTGCGGTAGGCGCTCAGCTGGTCGCGGTACTCGTGCATCCTCCGCGCCGCGGCCTCGCCCGCTCCCTCCAGCGCCAGCTCCAGCTCCCGCTGCTGCTGGCGGGCCGAGCGGTGGTCCCCGAGCAGTGGGCAGTTGGGGCAGGGGGACTGGGCCAGGCGGGCCTCGTGGGCGCGGATCTCCCGGCGCAGGCGCTCGAGGTGCCCGCCGGGGTCCTGGGTGCCGTGGCCGAAACGCCCCCGGCGGCGGTCCCGGAAGTGCTGGCGCCGCAGCTGGCGCGCATCCGCTCGGGCCTGGGCCAGCGCCTGCTCCGCCCCCAGGAACTGACTGAGGGTGCGCTCGGTGCAGGGGACGCGCGGGTGGCGGAAGCGGCGCTGGCGGAGGTCATGGAGCTGCGCCTCCAGGTTGGGGCGGCGCTGGTTGACGTTCTCCAGCTCGCGCAGGCGCTGGAACTGGCCGAAGGACTGCTCCAGGAGTAGCTCCGCCTCCTCGGGGCGGTGGCGTCGAAGCAGGTTGAGGGTCATGTTGTAGGTGGGGGCGAACTTCGACTCCACCGCCATGTCGTTGCCCAGCAGGGTCTCGCAGACCACGCCCAGGTCCACCTCCGGGTCGCGCAGGATCACCCCGTGGCCGATGGGGTCAATGCCCCGCCGCCCGGCCCGCCCCAGCAACTGGGTGAGCTGGCCGCTGCGCAGGGGTGCGAAGCCCTGGCCGTCGAACTTGGTGAAGGTGGAGATGACGCAGGCCCGAGCGGGCATGTTCAGGCCCAGTGCCAGGGTCTCGGTGGCGAAGACCACCTTCACCAGCCCCGACTGGAAGAGGGTCTCCACCGTCTCCTTGACGTAGGGGAGGAGTCCCGCGTGGTGCATGGCCAGGCCCCGGCGCAGCAGCTCCAGGTTGAGGCTCTGCAGGTAGAGCTGGGCCTCGTCCGCGTCCTCGATCGCCCCGAGCCGCTCGGTGAGCGCCTCGTCGATGCCGTGCTTCTCCTCCAGGGTGGTGAGGTCGATGCGGTGGGTGGAGCAGCGCGCGAGGGCCTCACGGCAGCCGCGCCGGGAGAAGATGAAGTAGATCGCCGGCAGCATTGCCTGCTCTTGGAGCCGTTCCAGGATCCGCAGCAGGTCGTTCTCGGACGCCCAGGCCACGCGGCCGCCGGGGAGGCGGCGATCGCCCTCGCGGTCCTCCTGGGCCACCTCCAGGGTGCGGCGGTCGAGGCGGCCCCGGGAGTCGAGCAGCGGCAGGAACCGGTTGCGGATGCCGAGCCAGGTGCGCAGCTCGACCGGGCGGTCCTGGCGCTCCACGACCGCGGTGGGTCCGCGGCGCTCGCTCATCCAGGCGGCCACCTCCTCGACGTTGGTGATGGTGGCGGAGAGCCCGATGAAGCGGATGTGCCCGGGAGCTTGGACGATGACCTCCTCCCAGACCGTCCCTCTGGGGTACTCGTCGATGTAGTGGACCTCGTCCAGGATCACCCAGCCCACCTGGGCGAGCGAGGTCGGGGCGTCGTAGATCAGGTTGCGCAAGATCTCGGTCGTCATCACGACAACCGGCGCCCCGGGGCGGATCGAGGTCTCTCCGGTGACCAGACCCACCCGTTCCTCGCCGTGGAGCCGACAGAGGTCTGAGAACTTCTGGTTGGAGAGCGCCTTGAGCGGGGTGGTGTAGAGCACCCGCCTGGCGGCGGCACCACCGTGCAGGCACTCCCAGATCGCCCACTCCGCGACCACCGTCTTGCCGCTGCTGGTGGGCGCGCTGACCAGCACCCCGTGGTGGCTCTGCAGTGCCAGGATGGCCTCGCGCTGGAAGGGGTCCAAGGCGAAGGGCAGCGACCCCTCGAAACCCCGTAACTGCGCCGGGGGTGAACAGGTCTCGGCCGGCGTCACGCCCCGAGGGGCCCGGAGCTGGCGACCGCCTCCCGGCCGCGGCGGTTGGTCCACCACCAGGCGAAGCAGAGCAGGGGAACCCCGATGACGAAGACCCCGATCGAGGTGAGCTGGGCCTGCTTCAGCCCGAGCGCGATGTAGGGGACGTTGACCGGGTTGCGCAGAAAGAAGAGCCCGAACTGGGTGATCGGATAGATGGCGACGTAGGCGATGCCGATCCACCCGTCCGGCACCCCCCGGCGGCGCATCCAGATGAGGAAGGCCAGCACGACCAGGATGACCAGGCCCTCGTAGGCGGCGACCGGCTGGTAGGCCACCCCCAGCCGGGGCGCAAAGGTGTGGGGATTGGTGTAGGCGGTGGCCCAGGGGAGATTGGACGGGTAGCCGAGGATGTCGCCGTTGATGACGTTGCCGATCCGTCCGATGGGCTGGCCCACCCCGGCGAACAGCACCGCCGCGTCCAGCAGCACCCAGAAGTTGACCCGCTCCCGCCAGGCCAGCAGGAGCAGCGTCGCCCCGCCCAGGATGATCGCTCCGAAGAAGGCCATTCCCCCCTGCCAGACCGCCAGGGTCTGCGCCGGGTGGGTGAAGTAGTAGCCGGCGCCGGACTGCAGGTCGTAGAAGAGTCGCCCGCCGATAAGTCCGGCGACGATGGTCCAGAACGCGATCCACCCGAGCCGGGCCCTGGGGATGCCGTGGCGTTGGGCGTAGGGCAGGGCCACCTGCAGCCCAACCAGGATCGCCACGGCGTACCCGACTCCGTACCAGTGGATGGTCAGCGGGCCGAGCTGGAAGACGGGGTCGATCCCGATCCGGATCACCGCTACCAGCGGGGTCATGTCTGGATCAGCTCGATGTCCTGCCGGGTGAGCAGAGCCTCGCCCCGGCCACCGTCCTCCTCCACCCAGTCAGCAACCCGCTGCAGCATCCCCTCCGCATGGCGGCGGTCGTTGCTGACGCAGGCGACTCCAATCACCGCCAGCTGCCAGGCGTCCAAGCGGTCCACCTCGGCGGCAGCGACGTTGAACTGGCGGCGCACCCGCTGGGTGAGGGAGCTGACCACCTGGCGCTTGGCCTTGAGCGACTGGCTCTGCGGTAGGTGCAGGGTCAGCACCAGGCTGCCGATCACCACCCGGCTAGTGTAGTGGCGGCTGGAAGCTGACCCAGCGGGACCCGGGGCTCACGCGCTGATCATCACCACGGCCGCCACCGCCACCGCCAGGCCCACCCCCTGGAGGCGGGTCCAGCGCTCGCGGAGCACCACCCGCGCCAGCAGCACGGTGGTGGCCGGGTAGAGCGAGGCCAGCACCGCCACCACCGCCAACGGGCCGTGGCCGGTCGCCTCGAGGAAGAGGATGTTTGAGGAGCCCGAGAGCGCTCCCGCCGCCAGCGCCAGGGGGGCGATTCTCCCCCAGCCGCCAGGGGGGCGCTGGCCGCGCAGCCAGTTGAGGGCGATCAGCGCCACCGAGACCGACTGGCCGGTTACCAGCGGCCAGGTCCCGGAGTGGGTGCCGGCCCGGTCCAGGCCGATGAAGAGCAGGGCGAAGCAGGCCCCCGCCAGCAGCCCCTCCACGACCCCGCCGCTTCCTTCGCTTCCGCCCGAGGCGCGCGAGACCAGGGCGACCGCCGGCAGGGCGAGCACGATCCCGACCAGCGCCAGTCCCCCCGGCCGGTTGCCCATGGCCAGGCCCGCCACCGCCGGGATGGCGGCCGTGAGCACGGCCGAGAGCGGCGCCACCACCGCCATCCGCCCCCGCGCCAGGCCGCGGTAGAGGGAGAGAGTGCCCAGGCCGCTGCCCACCCCGCTTACCGCCCCCCAGCCCAGAGTTGCGAACGTGGGCTCGGCCCAGCGGAAGATGACCAGGCCCAGCAGCGCCGCTGCCAGTCCCAGGGGCTGGGCCAGCAGGGCCACCGCCGCCGCCTGACCCCGGCGCCCGGCGGTGCCGGCCAGGAAGTCCGAGGTCCCGTAGCCCAAAGACGCCAGCAGGCTCAGTAGCACCGCCACGCTCAGATCTCCGGCGGGCCGACCCCGAGGATCAGCTCAGTACTCGTCCTCGGGTCGGGCGTCCTCGTCCGGGTCGTCCTCCTCCAGCGGCTCCTCGGCTGGCTCCTCGAACTCGGTGAACCCCTCCTCGAGATCCTCCGTGGCTCCTGAGCCCGCCTCGGCCAGCCCGTCCTCGTCGTCCTCCACCGCCGGTTCGTGCCCCCGGCCGGCGAGCGGCTCACGGACGTACGGGCGGTACTCGTGCTCGCGGCCCTTGCGCACCGGGAAGGAGACGGTGCCGGCCAGCTCCGGAGCCTGATAGACCTCGCGAAAGATGACCTGCACGCCCCCCTGGTCGACGTGGGTGACCGCCCCCGCGTATTGGTTGCCGCCCTTGGTGAGCTTGACGATGCGCTGGCTGAGCCGGGGCTCGACGCCGCCCAGGTCGACCCCGCGCCGAGTCCGCACCGTGACCGTCCCGTCCCCGACCACCACCTCCACCGGGTCCCCCGGCGTGATCGCCGCCGGGTCGACCCCGGGGGTGAGGATGAGGCGGGCGAGCGCGGTCTTGCCCGGCTCCTCGGTGAAGACGTTGACGTCCACCGCCGCGGCCGTGGGGCCGACCTGGCCCTTGGCCTGTTGCAGCTCGTTGATCTTGGCCAACTGGCGGCGGGCGATCTGGTTGGCGGGGTCCAGCTCCAGGGTCGCCTGGTAGGCGCCCTGCGCGTCCTGGAGCCGACCCAGCTCGAGCATCGCCTTGCCGCGGCGGTTGGAGGTCTCCACGTCCAGTCCGAAGCGCTCCGCCAGCTCGTCGTTGGCGGCGAGCGCCTCCTCCCAGCGGCTGCCCAGCGCCAGCCGGACGGCGGCCTCGGCGGCCTCGATCTTGGACTTGGGATGGTCGCGGACGTCAGGCACGACTGCCGGCCTCCTCGTCTTGCAGTGCTGGGCGTGACTGGCTGCAGGGCGCAGGCCCCGGCCCTGGGGGTCGCGGCGACTTCGCCCGGAGTGCGTCCGGGACCTCCCGAGGCGCGGTGGGCCGCCATATGATAGCGGCAGGTACCGCGAGGTCCAAACGAGAAGCAAAACCCGCACCCGGATAAGGTCTTCGCAGCATGCCCAGCAATCACCGCAAGCCACCCCGGGTCCAGGTCCTGGCCGTCGCCAACCAGAAGGGCGGGGTCGGCAAGACCACGACCGCCGTCAACCTCGCCAGCGCCCTCACCGAGCGTGGCTCCCGGGTGCTGGCGGTGGACCTGGACCCCCAGGGCCACCTGACCGTCAACATGGGGGTGTCCCAGCCCGACGAGCTCAAGCTGACGGTCTACGACATGCTGTGCGAGCACCAGGTGTCCGCCGCGGACATCCGCCTGCACTCACCGGGGGTCGGTCTGGACTTCCTGCCCTCCAACGTTGAGCTGGCCGGGGCGGAACTGCAGCTGGTGACCGAGATTGGGCGGGAGTCGGTGCTGCTGGAGAAGCTGACTCCGCTGCTGCCCGAGTACGACTTCGCCATCATCGACTGCCCGCCGTCCTTGGGACTGCTGTGCATCAACGCGCTGGTCGCCGCGACGGACGTCATCATCCCGCTCCAGTGCGAGTACTTCGGCATGAAGGGGATGGAGCAGTTGCAGCGCACCATCGAGCGGGTGCGGGTGAAGCTCAACCCTCAACTTCGCATCCACGGCATCCTGCCCACCATCCACAAGGGCCGTACGGTGCACGCCAACGAGGTGCTCACCGACGTCCAGTCGCACTTCGGCGAGCTGGTATATCCCTTCCAAGTAGGGGACAGCATCCGCTTCGCCGAATGTCCCCTGGTGGGGCAGTCCATCCTCCAGTACGCCCGGGAGTCAGACGGGGCGACCGCCTATCGCCAGCTGGCCGACGCCGTGCTGGCCCGACGGGGTAGCTAAGCCATGGCCTTCAAGCGCGCCAGCCTGACCGGATCCGCGCAGCTCTTCCAGCCCACCCGGGTGCCGACACGCGACCGACCTTCGGACCAGGAGCCGCAGCCTCCCGAGCTCCGCGAGGTGGCGGCGGGGCCGATTGAGGAGATCCTGCCCCGCCCCGAGCCGCTCCACATCGCTCCCCTGCCCACGACTCCCCAGAATCAGGGCCACATTTACCGCCTCTCCGATGAGGAGGTGGAGGTGCTGCTGGCCGCCCTCCAGCATGCCAAGTTCCCCCACTCGTACCAGCGCCTGCCCAAGCCCGCGCTCGAGGAGTTCGAGGAGCTGGAGGCGCTGCGCCAGAAGATCACCGACCAGCGCGGGCCCCGCGGCTGAGCACGGCCCCGCCGCGCCCCAAGCTCCAGATCGCTCAGGTCCGGGTGAGCGGCAGCCAGCCAACCAACTGCTACGTCGTCGCCTGCCAGCGCAGCAAGGAGGCGATCGTCATCGACCCCGGCGCCGAGCCGGAGAAGATCCTGGGCGAGTGCCAGGGACTGCAGGTCCGCCACCTCCTGTGCAGCCACGGCCACCGCAACCACGCCTCGGCCAAGGACGAGGTCAAGGCCAAGGCGGGCGGGGAGACCGCGCTGAGCCTCCTGGACGCCAAGGCCTACCTCCGCTCGGCGGACCGCTACCTCAACGACGGTGACCGTCTCGCCTTCGGCGACTTCGAGGTGGAGGTGCTGGGCACCCCCGGCCACAGCCCTGGCAGCCTGAGCTTCAAGGTGGGCAACCACCTCTTCACCGGGGACACCCTGCTGGCGGGGGATTTGGGCAGGACCGATCTGCCCGACATCGACCTCTCCAAGCAGCTGGTCAGCGTGCTCTCGCGGCTGCTCAGCTTGGCGGAGAACACGGTCATCTACCCGGGGCACGGGCGCACCTCGACGGTCGGTCAGGAGCGCCGCGAGAACGTGGCGGTGCAGATGCTCCGGCAGGTCGGCTGAGCCAGCCCGCCCAACCAGCCACCGCAGTCTCGAGACGGCGGGCGGGGCTCGCCCTGCTCGCCGTCTACGTCCTGTGGGGCTCCACCTACGCCGGGATCCAGGTGGCGGTGGGCCAGCTGCCGCCGCTGCTCATGTCCGGGACCCGCTACCTGCTGGCCGGCATCCTGCTCTATGCGGCCTGCCGCCCCTGGCGGCAGAGAGCCGTCCGGTCGCCCAGCTGGGGTCAGGTGGCTCGGGCGGGGGTGGTCGGGCTCTTCTTGCTCCTGGGCGGCAACGGCCTGCTCAGCATCGCCGAGGTAGAGGTGCCGTCGGGGGTGGCGGCGCTGGTGATCGCCACAGTTCCCCTCTGGATGGCGCTGCTGGGTCTGTACCGGCGCAACTCTCCGAGCCCCGGTCTGATCGGCTGGTTGGGGGTGGGGGTGGGCCTGGTTGGCGTGGCGGTGCTAGCGGATCCCGCCAGCCACGCCCACCTCAGTTGGCTGCCGGCCGTCGCGTTGCTGGCGGCGGCTGTGCTCTGGGCGGTGGGGTCCCTCTACGCCAGACGCGCGGACCTCCCCGCCCATCCGCTCATCGGTGCCGCTCTGGAGATGGTGGTGGGGGGCGCGGCGATGGTGGTGCTGGGACTGGTCCTGGGCGAGGGATCTCACCTGCACCTCGACCACCTGCGCTGGGGCACGGCGGTCGCCTACGCCTGGCTGGTGGTGGGGGGCTCGATCCTCGGCTACAGCTGCTACGTCTACGCGCTGCGCCACCTGCCGCCGTCGACGGTGGCCACCTACGCCTACGTCAACCCGGCGGTGGCACTGCTGCTGGGCTGGATCTTCCTGGGGCAGGGGCTCACCCCGGCCGCCGGACTGGCCGCTCTGCTGATCATGTTGGGGGTGGTGCTGATGGTGAGCGGCGCGCATTGGCCACGGGCTCGGCGCCCGACGACCGAGTGACCTAGCTTGCCCGCATTGCAACGCGGTCGGTTCCCTTTGCGCCACCCGCCGATACTGGCCTGCCGGCCGTGCTCAGAAGAGCACCGAGCGCATGGTGCCGATGCGGCAAAAGCCAACCCGCTCGTACACGTGGATCGCAGTTAAGTTGAAATCGTTGACGAACAGGGTCACCGTACCCGTGTCCTTGAGCAGGGAGTGGCACAGCTCGGCCATGGCCCGCGTGGCACGCCCCTCGCCACGCAGCGCGGGGTCGGTCCAGACTCCCTGAATCTGCACCGCCTCCGCCGTCACCGCCGAGCACTCTGCCTTGAAGACCACGTGCC
>JBOHUK010000108.1:0-25879 GCA_050734395.1 Candidatus Dormibacteria bacterium | reverse complement strand
TGGTCGAGCGGCGGCCCGAGTTCACGAGCAAGTACTTCAGCGAGGAGGAGGCCCAGTACTGCCGGGGCCGGCCGGAGCGGCTGGCGGCGCGATGGGCGGCCAAGGAGGCGGTGCGCAAGCTCTACGGAGGACTGGGGCTGCCGATCCCGCTCTACTCCCAGATTGCGGTGAGCAAGCGGCCGGGAGGGGCTCCCCAGATCCTGGTCTCGGGCGAGCCGGTCTCGGGGCTGAGCCTGAGCCTGACCCACGATGCCGGAGTGGGGTTGGCGGTGGCGGCGATCGACCGCCACCACGCGTTGGGCACCGTGGGGCTATCCACACTGCCCGCGGAGCTGGAGCTCCCGGAGAGACCACCGGACGGGCACAAGGGGACCTTCGGGACGGTTGTGGTGATCGCGGGGAGCCCGGACTTCCCCGGCGCGGCGGTCCTCTGCAGTGTCGGTGCGCTGCGCGGCGGCGCCGGCAAGGTCAAGGCGCTGGTTGGTGCGGAGAGCTCGGCTTTGCCGCCCGAGGTGATCCGGGTGCCGGTCGAGGCGCAGGCGGGCAGGCTGGGCTCGGCTGCCCTGGCCCAGGCAAGACCGGACTTGGACCATGTCCAGGCGGTCGTCTGCGGGCCGGGCCTCGGAGAGTCCCAAGCCACCGAGGAGCTGCTGGACGAATTGTTCGCCGCCGCCGCGGGCGGGTCATTCCACCTGGTCCTGGACGCGGACGCGCTCAACGTCTGCGCCACCCGCCGCGACCTGCTGGGCCGCATTCCCCAAGGCAGCGTGCTCACCCCCCACCCGCTGGAGGCCAGCCGGCTGGCACGGATGGACGTGGCAGCGGTGCAATCGGATCGTGAGGGCACCGCCCGGCGGCTGGCGCGTGAGCTGCAGGCGGTCGTCGTGCTCAAGGGGGCGCACACGCTGGTGGCCGCAGCGGATGGCGCCCTCTATCAAGACCGGCACGCCACCTCCGCCCTGGCCAGTGGGGGCACAGGCGACGTGCTGGCGGGCCTGGTGGGCGCCCAGCTGGCGCAGGGCCTGAGCCCCTTCGCGGCCGCGCGCGCGGCCGTGTTCCTGCACGGGGCCGCGGGCGAGCAGCTGGCCCGCACCAGGGGCCGCGCGGGGATCTTGGCCAGCGAGGTCGCGGAGGCGCTGGTCGAGGTCCAGGAGTGGGTGCGGCGGGCGCTGGAGCGGCAGGCCCGCGGCTGAGCTGACGGCGCCGCGCCCGTCGGGCCCCACCCGCGCCACCTGGGTGGAGCTGGACCGGCGTGCCCTCGAGGCCAACGTCGCCGACATGGTGGCTGAGCTGGGGCACGTTCGGTTGATGCCAGTGGTCAAGGCCCAGGCCTACGGACACGGGGCGGCGACCGTGGCCGGGGCTGCCCTGGCGGCCGGCGCAGCCCGGTTGGCGACCGCCACCTTGGACGAGGCGCTGGAGCTGCGCTCCCTGGGCGTCACCTGCCCGGTGCTGGTGCTGGGGCATGTTCCCGGCCAGCGGCTGATGGAGGCGGCCCACGCCGGGGTGGCGGTGACGCTCTTTGCCGAGGAGCACCTCCCCGACCTGGAACAGACCGGGGGTGGGGCGCCGCCCCTGGCGGTGCACGTCAAGGTGGACAGTGGCATGAGCCGCCTGGGAGTGAACCCCCAGGCGCTGCCGCACTTGGCGGACCGGGTCCAGGGGCACCCTGGGCTGCTGCTGGAGGGGGTCTTCACCCACTTCCGCAAGGGTGAGGAGGAGTCGGCGACCCTGGGCCAGCTGGAGCGCTTCCTCGAGGCGGTGCGCGCCGCTGAGGGGCCGGGGGGCCGGCCCTGGGTCCGTCATGCCGCCGCCAGCGCTGCCTGGAGGCACCTGCCAGAGAGCCGCCTCGACGCCGTCCGGTCTGGGCTGGAGATGCTCGGCCTGACCACTCCAGACGGGCGGCGCCGGCGTCCGGTCTTGTCCTGGCGAGCTCAGGTGGTGCAGCTGCGCGAGATCGAGGCCGGGACCTACGTCAGCTACGGCGACACCTACCAAGCGCCGGGGCCGCGGCGCCTGGCCGTCCTGCCGGTGGGCTACGCCGACGGGTTCCGTCGCGGCCCACGCAACTGGGGATCCGTCCTCCTGGGTGGCCGGGAGTGCCCGCTGGCGGGGGCGGTGACCATGGACATGACCATGGTTGACGTGAGCGAAGCCGGTCCGGTGGCCGTGGGGGACCAGGCAACCCTGATCGGCCGCCAGGACGGCATGGAGCTCAGCGCCGAGGAGGTTGCGCGGCGGCTGGGGACGATCAACTACGAGGTGACGACCCAGATCTCTCCCCGGGTGCCGCGAGTTGAGCTGGAGGCGAGCTGACTTCGCGGCCAGCCATAGAATCGACCTGATGACCCAGCTGGGCAACGGGCCGCTGGTGGCGGGCTCGGTCGGAGCGCGCCGGGAGCGGCTGCGGTCCGCCCGTCTCTACCTGGTGACCGATGACGCGACCCCCGAGGCCGACCTTCCGCGCCTGGTGCAGGAGGCGGTGGCGGGCGGGGCCGAGGTGGTCCAGCTCCGCCGCAAGGCGGTGGCGGCCAAGGACCTCGAGGCCGTGGCCCGGCGCTGCTGCCAGGCGGCCCACGAGCAGGGGGCGCTCTTCCTGGTCAACGACCACCCGGAGCTGGCGCTCAGGGTGGGCGCGGATGGCGTGCATCTGGGCCAGGAGGACCTCCCCCCGCAGGCGGCACGCGAGCTGCTCGGCCCCGAACTGCTGGTGGGGTTGTCCACCCACGACCGGGCCCAGCTGGCGCGGACCGTTGACCAGCCGGTGGACTACATCTCGGCGGGCCCGGTGCGCGAGACGCCCAGCAAGCCCGGGCGGCCCGCCGTGGGATGGGAGTACGTGCGGCTGGCCGCCGCTCACGCCCGGGTGCCCGTCGTGGCCATCGGGGGGTTGGGTCCGGGGATGGCGGCTGAGGCGCTGCGCTGCGGTGCCGACCTGGTCGGGGTGGTGCGGGCGATCTGCTCCGCCGTCTCGCCCCGGGGGGCCGCCGAGGAGTTGCGCGCCGAGCTGGGGGCGGAGGCGCCCTGGGTGTGGTTGCAGGTGAACGGCAGCTCCCGCAAGGCGGTTCCTGGCGAGACGGTCTCGGACCTCCTGGAGCGGCTGGGAGTCGACAGCCGAGCGGTGGTGGTGGAGCTCAACCTGACCATCCTGCGCGGGGAGCAGCTGCGCGCCCAGCAGCTGCGGGAGGGCGACGCCCTGGAGGTGGTGCGCTTCGTCGGCGGGGGGAGCCAGGATGGACGCTGATCCTCTGGAGCTGGGGCCGGCCCGGCTCCGCTCGCGGCTGATCCACGGCACCGCCCGCTTCCCGGATTCCGCCACCCTGGCCAGCTCGCTGAGCGCCTCGGGCGCGGAGATGGTCACGGTCGCGGTACGGCGCTTCAACCTCGACGGGGACGGCCGCTCTGACTTGGAGGAAGTTGACCTCAAGGCCCACCTCTTGCTGCCCAACACGGCCGGGGCTCGCACCGCCGAGGAGGCGGTCCGGCTGGCGCGCCTGGCGCGTGCTGCCGAGCTCTCCGATTTCATCAAGATCGAGATCGCCGGCGACGCCGAGACCCTGCTACCCGATCCTATCGCCACCCTGGAGGCGACCCGGCAGCTCACCGCGGAGGGGATGCTCTGCCTGCCCTACGCCAGCGACGACGTGGCCCTGGCGCTGCGGCTCGCCGAGGCCGGGGCGGTGGCGGTCATGCCGGGTGCTGCCCCGATCGGGTCCACCCTGGGGGTGCTCAACCCCTTCAACCTGCGGGCCATCATCGAGCGCTGCCCGGTGCCGGTGATCGTCGACGCCGGGCTGGGGGCACCGTCGGATGCTGCTCGGGTGATGGAGTGGGGCGCGGCCGGCGTCCTGGTCAACACCGGCATCTCCCAGTCGGCGGACCCGCCCCGGATGGCCCGGGCGTTTGCCGAGGCGGTGCGTGCCGGGCGCCTGGCGCACCTGGCGGGATTGGCGGGGCGCCGGGCGAAGGAAGGCTTCGGCGGCAGCACCCCGACGGCGGGCCTGCCCGCGCCGCCCGCCATGAGCGCCAGCTGAGCGCCGCGCTCGGACCGGCAGCCACCCTGCGAGAAGCGGGCTGGGAGGGTGGTCCGACCTTGGAGCAGGTGGGGGAGTCAGCGCTGCTCGCGGAGCTGGTCCACCTGGCTGGAGCCGGGGGCCGGGACGGCGTCATTGGCCCTGGTGATGACGCCGCCGGGGTGGGGCTGGGAGATGGGGGGATCGGGCTCTGGAGTGTCGACTCGGTGGTGGAGGGGGTCGACTTCCGGCGCGACTTCCAGAGCCCCTACCGGCTGGGGCGCAAGGCGTGGCGGGTGGCGGCCTCCGACCTGGCTGCCATGGGCGTACGGCCGCAGGCGGGGCTGGCGGCGGCCCTGCTCCCTCCCGGGGCATCGGCGCGCGCGTTGGCAGCGATCCAGCTTGGCCTGGTGGAAGCGGCGGCCGCGGACCGGGCCTATCTGGCGGGTGGTGATCTGAGCGCCACCCCGGGCCCCTTGGCGCTGACGGTCACCGTCTGGGGCAGGGTGCAGGGGCGAGCCCCAGTGCGGCTGGGTGGTGGCAAGGCGGGCGAAGCGCTGGTCGTGACCGGCAGCCTGGGCGGGGCGGCCGCCGCGCTGGCGCTGCTCGATTCCGGCCAGAGCGTCCCCGCCGGGCTGGAGGAGCGGCTCTGCGACCCCCCTGCGCGCTGGCAGGCGGGGGAGGCCCTGGCCCAGGGGGGCGTCAGCGCCATGACCGATCTCAGCGACGGGCTCCTGCTCGACCTGGAGCGGCTCTGCGCGGCGGCCGGGCTCGGCGCCGAGCTCTGGGCCGAGCGCCTGCCGGTGGATCTGGCTCTGCTCGATAGGCTCCCGGACCGGGCGCCGGAACTGGCCCTGACTGGTGGCGAGGACTTCGAACTCCTGGCCGCTGTCAGTCCTACCCGGCTGTCGGAGCTGGTGCGGGGCTGGACCGACGCCGGGCTGCCCCCCCTCACAGAAGTGGGGGTGCTCAGAGCGCCGCCGGGCATCGCGCTGCTGTCGGAGCCGGGCGGCCGGCCGCTGCCCCTGCCCGAGCGGCGCGGGCACCGCCACTTCTGACGACATGCGGCGCCTGACGCTCAGCAGCGCCTCCGAGGCTGAGACCCGGGCCATCGGCCACTGGCTCGGGCAGCGGCTGCGCGGGGGCGACTGCCTGGCGCTGGCCGGCGAGCTGGGGGCGGGCAAGACTGTGGTGGCGCAGGGTGTGGTTGCCGGGGCCGGCGGCCGGTCCGCGGTGCGCAGCCCCACCTTTGTGCTGCACGCGATCCACCCCGGCCGGGTCACCGTGCACCACCTTGACCTGTACCGCCTCGAGGGACCCGTTGACCTCCGCCAGCTGGGTATCGACGAGGCGCTCGCGGATGGGGCGGCAGTGGTGGAGTGGCCGGAGCGCACGGCCCGGGATTGGTTCTCGGGCTGGGTGCGGATCTCGATCCTTGACCCCAACCTGCGCCAGCTGGAGCTCTCCCTCCCCGACCACTTCCAGGGCAGGCCATGACCGGGGCCCTTGGGTTGGTGCTGGTCGTGGACGGCAGCCAGCGCCAGAGCCCGCTGGTGCTGCTGGCGGACGGGCGCGGGGGGTGCGAGTGGGTGGACGAGGCGCACGGCGGTTCGGATCAGTTGCTGGCCGGCATGGTCGGGGCGCTGCGGCGCGCGGGCCGGGGCGGGATCTTCCGGGTGCTGGCCTGCCGCGGGCCAGGGTCCTACATGGGAGTCCGGGCGGCGCTCAGCGCCGCATTGGGCGTGGCCCAGGGCCGCTCGCTGCCGCTTTTGCTGGCCAGCAGCCTGGAGCTGGTCCGGGCCCAGCTGGGGGAGGAGGGAGGCCCGGTCCTGGCCCTGCAGGACGCGGGGCGGGGCGGCACCTACGGCCAGGTTCTGGGTGGGGAGGAGGCGGTGCCGCCGGGCCTGCTGGCGCGCAACGGCGAGTGGCCGCCGGAGTGGCTGGGAACTGAGCGCGCCACCGGAACCCTAGGGGAGGGGCGGTCGCAACCTCCCGGTCCGCGCTGGCTGGAACCCCGCCTGGACCGGGCCGCCGCCTGGTCGCTTTTGGCGGGCGCCAGCCGGGTTGCCACCGACTACGATCACGTCAGCGCGGACTATCCCGCCCAGATTGGAGAGCGCTGATGGTTCTGATCGGGGAGCGCCTGCAGCTCAAGCCGATGCAGGCCGAGGACATCGCCGAGGTCCGCGCCATCGAGCTGGCCGTGTTCCCCACTCCCTGGCCGGGGAGCGCCTACCAGCGCGAGCTCGCCAACAACCGCGCCGCCTACTACGTGTGCCTCTGGAACCAGGAGCGGCGGATGCTCGGCTACGGCGGGCTGTGGGCGGTGGGCGAGGAGGCCCACGTCACCACGATTGGGGTGCGGGCCGAGGAGCAAGGCCGCGGTCTGGGGCGGCTGATCTTCGCCGCCCTGGTCAACCGCGCCTACCAGCTGGGGACGCAGTTCGTCAGCCTCGAGGTCCGGCCCACCAACGAGCCCGCCATCCACCTCTACGAATCCTTTGGTTTCAAGGTGATCGGGCGCCGTCGGGGCTACTACACCGACAACGGCGAGGACGCCCTGGTGATGTGGTCCGACCTGATCCACGCCCCCTGGTTCAAGCGCAACTTCGTCGCCATCCTGGGCCGGATCGAGGCCGAGGGGCTGGGGCCCGCGCCCCTGGAGGCGTTCCCCGAGCGGTGAGGCTGCTGGCGCTGGAGAGCTCCTGCGACGAGACCGCGGCCGCCTTGGTCCGCGACGACTTCACGGTCGAGACCTCGATCGTCGCCTCGCAGGCCCGCGAGCACGCCCGCTTCGGCGGTGTCGTGCCCGAGCTGGCGGCGCGCATGCACCTGGAGCGCATCGCCGCCGCGGTCGCGGCCGCGACCGAGCCCCTCGGTGGGGTGGGTCCGGGCCTGGACGGCATCGCCGTCACCCGGGGACCGGGCCTGGTGGGCTCGCTGGCGGTCGGCGCCGCCTACGCCCAGGGGCTGGCACTGGGGCTCGGTCTGCCGGTCGTGGGAGTGAACCACATGAGCGGGCACGTCCTGGCCGCCCGGATCCAGGATCCCTCGCTCGAGCCCCCGTTCGTGGCACTGGTCGTGAGTGGGGGGCACACCGACCTGATCCACTACCGGGCCCACGACGACGTGGAGCTGCTGGGAGCGACCCGCGACGACGCCGTCGGGGAGGCCTTCGACAAGGTGGCCCGGATGCTGGGTCTGGGATACCCCGGTGGCCCCGCCATCGACCGGGTGGCTGAACGGGGAGACCCCCACCGCCACGCTCTGCCCCGACCGGTGCTGCCTCACTTCGAGTTCTCCTTCAGCGGCCTCAAGACCGCCGTGCTCTACCTGGTGCGCGAGTTGGGCGAGCTCGATGAGCAGCAGGTGGCCGACGTGGCCGCCTGCTTCCGGCTGGCGGCGGTGGAGACACTCTGCCTGCAGCTGGAGGCGGCGGTCGAGCACACCGGCTGCACCCAGGCGGTCTTGGCGGGCGGGGTCGCCAGCAACCGGCTCCTGCGCCAGCTGGTCATCGAGCGCCTGCAGGGGCGAGCCAATGTGACCATCCCTGCCCCGGAGCTGTGCACCGATAACGCCGCCATGATCGGGGCGGCCGGCTGGACTCTGGTCCAGCGCCAGGGCTTCTCGTCGCGTCCCTTTGACGTCGACCCCGGCCTGCGCGCCTACGCCTGAGGAGCCCGGGCCGGGTCAGACCGGCTCGACGAAGTCCCAGAAGGGGCCGCGCCGGGGGAATGAGACGGCACACGGCTTGCAGCTGGCGGCGGCTTCCGCCCACTCGAGCTCACCGCGGCAGCGCGGACAACACACGATGCTGGCGACGCCACCCGGTCCTGCGCCACCGGGGTGAACAGGGTGTGCAGGAGCGGCGGCGGAACCGCGCCGACGGGCGAGTAGGAACTGGCTGGGACCCCACCAGCCGCGGCCCAGGCGCTGCAGCGCCAGCTCGGAGGGATACACCACCGGGCGGAGCCAGGGGATGATGGAGCGGGGCACCACCTGGTCCCAGCGCCGGAAGTTGTTGCCGCTGGCCAGCACCTGGGTCTCGAAGTCGGCCGCTCGGAGCTGGGCGCGCACCCAGGCCAGCTGGAAGGTGCTGAAGGGGTACTCGGTGCTGCCGGCGACGCGGGGCTCGGGGCTGCGCAACTCGGCGCGCGCGGCCCGGCCCGGGGAGCGCAGTCGGGCCAGGAGGTGGTGCTTGATGGGCACGTCCAGGAGCCAGGCCTGGCCGACGACCCTTGCCATCTCGGAGATGGCGGACCGGGCGTCGGTGAGGTGGTGGAGAACACGCACCACCATGGCCGACGCCACGGCGCGGTCCACCAGTGGTAGCTGGACCAGATCGCTGCGCAGCAAGTACACCCGGCCCTGGGCCAGGGGTTCGGCGAGGTGCTCCGCCGCCTGCTCCAGGTTGTGCACCGAGTAGTCGATGAGCAGAGTCCGGGTCGCGCCCCTCGGGTAGTGAGGGGCGTTGCGCCCAAACCCTCCGCCGAAGTCGGCGAACCAGGCGCCGTGGGGGAGGTGAGGCAGCAGTCGCGCCAGGAGGCGGTTCTCCACCCAGCGCTCGTAGTCACGGTTGTCCCAGAATTTGCCGTACTCGAAGCCGCTGTCGTAGTCGACCACCGCTCGGGGTTGGGGGGGCCGGCCAGAATCGTCACTCACGGGCCCCGAGATCCTAGCCTCTGGGCCTTGGCGGACGCCGGGCCCTGCGGCCCATCGGAACTTGCGGGCACGGTCGTCGGCGGGCTACACTCTTAGCACTCACGCGAGGTGAGTGCTAATCAGGTAGGGAGGTAGGCAATGGCTCTAAAGCTGCGCCCGCTGGCTGACCGCGTGGTGGTCAAGCCGCTGGAGCGGGAGGAGACCACCAAGAGCGGCATCGTGCTGCCCGACACCGCCAAGGAGAAGCCCCAGGAGGGCCTGGTCGAGGCGGTCGGCAACGGCAAGTACAACGAGCAGACCGGCCAGCGCGTGGCCATGGACGTCAGCGTGGGCGACCGCATCATCTACGCCAAGTACTCCGGGTCTGAGATCAAGATCGACGAGCAGGACTACCTGATCCTCTCGGAGCGGGACATCCTGGCCGTGGTCGCGGGGAACGGCAAGGCCTGAGTGCGCCGCGGGCCCGCGGCCGCGCCAGGGCGCGCTGCGGGCCCCGCCCCAAGCCCGAGTTAGGAGTTAGACAGTGCCAGCCAAGCAGCTGAAGTTCGACGATCAGGCGCGGGCCGCGTTGCTGCGCGGCACCGCCCAGGTGGCGGCGGCGGTGCGGCCCACGCTCGGTCCCCGGGGCCGCTCAGTGGTGCTGGATCGGAAGTACGGCAGCCCGCAGATCACGAGCGACGGGGCGACCATCGTCCGTGACATCGAGCTGCCGGACCACTTCGAGAACATGGGTGCGCAGCTACTGGCGGAGGCCGCGCGCCGCGCCAACGACACCGCCGGTGACGGCACCACCACCGCCGCGCTGCTGGCCGAAGCCCTGGTCGAGGAGGGAGTCCGCAACCTGGCCTCGGGCGCCTCGCCCGTCGGGCTGAAGCGGGGGATCGATCGCGCCACCAAGGCAGTGCTCGAAGACCTGGAGCGGCGCAGCCGGCCGCTGGCTGGCCGCGACGACATCGCCCGGGTCGCGACCATCTCGAGCGGGAGCCACGAGATCGGCGAGATGATCGCCGACGCCATGGACAAGGTCACCTCCGACGGCGTGATCACGGTCGAGGAGTCGTCAGGCATCGAAACGGAGGTAAAGATCGTCGAGGGCATGCAATTCGACCGCGGCTACGCCTCCGCGTACCTGGTCACCGACCAGAAGGCGATGGAGGCGGTGCTGGAGCGGCCCTTGATCCTGGTCACCCCCCGCAAGCTGTCGGCGGCCAGCGACGTGGTGCCGGCGATGGAGCTCGCGGTCAAGGCCAGCCGGCCGTTGCTGGTGATCGCCGAGGACATCGAGGGCGAGGCGCTGGCGACCCTGGTGGTCAACAAGCTGCGAGGGTCCGCGGCCAGCTGCGCCGTCAAGGCTCCCGGCTTCGGCGATCGGCGCACCGCCATGCTCCAGGACATCGCCGTGGTCACCGCGGCCGAGGTGGTGTCCGAGGAGCTGGGCATGACCATGGAGGGGCTCGCCCTCAAGCAGCTGGGTACCGCCCGGCGGGTGGTCGTGACCAAGGACGACTGCACCCTGGTCGAGGGCGGTGGCTCGGCGGGCGACGTCCGCGAGCGGGTGCGCGAGATCGACCTGCAGATGGAGCAGACCGAGTCCGACTGGGACCGGGAGAAGTTGCAGGAGCGCAAGGCCAAGCTCGTGGGCGGGGTGGCGGTGATCCGCATCGGGGCGCCCACCGAGACCGCTCTCAAGGAACGCAAGGAGAAGGTCGAGGACGCGCTGGAGGCAACCCGGGCGGCGGTGGCCGAGGGCATCCTGCCTGGTGGCGGCCGGAGCCTGCTGGCCGCGGTGGCGGCGATCCCGGTCGATGGCGACGAGGACGAGCGCACCGGGGCGCAGATCGTCAAGCGGGCGCTCGAGGTGCCGGTGCGCCAGCTGGCGGCCAACTCCGGGCTTGAGGGTTCGGTGGCGCTGGAGCGCACGCTGGCGCTAGGCCCGACCGAAGGGCTGGACGTGGCCACGCTTAAATACGGGGACCTGATCGAGGCCGGCATCCTCGACCCCACCAAGGTGGTGAAGACCAGCCTGCAGAGCGCGTCTTCCGTGGCGGGATTGCTGCTCACCACCCAGGCCCTGGTTGCCGACCTGCCCGAGCCACCCTCCCCGCTCCCCGCCGGTGGTGGCGATGGGGGTATGGGCGGCATGGGGGGCATGGGGGGCATGGGCGGGATGGACGGCATGGGCGGGATGGGGGGCATGGACGGCATGGAGGACATGGACTTCTGACCGTCCCCGGGGCGGAGAATGTCCCAGTGACCCCCAGCGCGCTCAAGCTCGGCGTCTGCCAGTACGCCCCCCGGGTCGGAGACCTGGACTACAACCTGGCGTGTGGGGCGGAGTGGATCCGCCGTGCCGGCGAGGCGGGAGCCGAGCTGGTGGTTCTCCCGGAGCTGGCCAGCTCTGGTTACACCTTCCAGGCGGACGCTGAAGCCGAGGCGGCGGCCTTCCCGGCCGGCAGCTCGCCGGTGCTCGGTGCCTGGCTGCGGGAGTGCTCGGAGCTTGGGATCTTTGTCGCGGCCGGATTCGCCGAACGGGGGGACCAGGGGCGCTACAACGCGGCGGCGCTGCTCGGGCCCGAGGGTCTGGTGGGCGTCTACCGCAAGGCCCACCTCTTCTTCGACGAGAAGACCTACTTCCGCCCCGGGGACGTGGGCTTCCCAGTCTTCGACCTCCCCTTTGGCAGGGTGGGGATGCTGGTCTGCTACGACCTGTGGTTCCCGGAGGCAGCGCGTGCCCTGGCGCTGGCTGGCGCCGACCTCATATGCGTCCCCACCAACTGGGTGGCGAACTTCCGGCGGCGCTCGCTGGACGAGCGTGGCTGGACCATGGGCGACTACGCCTGCGTCGGGGCCGCCACCCAGAACCAGGTCTTCGTGGCCGCCGCCGATCGCATCGGCAGCGAGCGGGGCGTCGACTTCGTCGGCTGCAGCTGCGTGGTCGGCCCGGACGGCTGGATGATCGCCGGGCCGGCGCCCTCGACCAGCGAGGCCCTGCTATTGGCGGACGTCGACCTGGGCTGGGCTCGTTCCAGCAAGCGGCGGACCCCGCGCAACCACACGTTCGAAGACCGCCGTCCCGACCTATACGCCCCGGCTGCGCCCGAGCCGGAGCGGGTTTGAGCCAGGCGCCCGGCCCAACCCTCGCTGAGAGCCCGGCCGGGCCCGAGTCGCCGCTGCTGCGCGGCCTGAACCCCAGTCAGCGGCAGGCGGTGGAGGCTCCCGATCAGCCGCTCTTGGTGCTGGCCGGAGCGGGATCGGGCAAGACCCGGGTCCTGACCCATCGGGTGGCCCGGCTGATCGAGCTGGGCCGGGCCGAGCCCTGGCGGGTGCTGGCCGTCACCTTCACCAACAAGGCGGCCAGGGAGATGGCCCGCCGCCTGGAGGTGCTGCTCGGGGAGGAGCCCCGGGGCATGTGGCTGGGCACCTTTCACGCCTGCGGCGCCCGCCTGCTGCGAGAGCGCGGGGAGCTGATCGGCATCCCGCGCAACTTCGTGATCTACGACGAGGTGGACCGCCAGGCCCTGGTGAGGGAGGCGATGCGCCGGGCCGGCGTCGACGAGAAGCGGACCAGTGCGCCCTCGGTGGTGGGGGAGATCTCCCGCGCCAAGAATGAACTCAAGGACCCGGAGCGCTACGCGGAGGCAGCGGTGGGCTTCGTCGAGTCCCAGGTGGCCTCGGTCTACCCCATCTACCAGGAGCTGCTGGGCCAGGCGCTGGCGCTGGACTTCGACGACCTGCTCTTCTGCAGCCTGCAGCTGCTGCGCGACTCCCCTGAGGCCCGCAGCCACTACCAGGCACGCTTCGACCACGTCCTGGTGGACGAGTACCAGGACACCAACCGGGCCCAGTACCTAATCCTGCAGCAGCTGGCCGAGCAGCACCGGCACCTGACGGTGGTGGGCGACCCCGACCAGTCGGTTTACAGCTGGCGGGGGGCGGACATCCGCAACATCCTGGAGTTCCAGCGCGACTATCCCGACGCGCTGGTCGTGCCGCTGGAGCAGAACTACCGCAGCACCAAGTCAATCCTGCGCGCCGCCCAGGCGGTGATCCAGGAGAACACCGAGCGGCTGGAGAAGCAGCTCTGGACCGATGGCCCCGAGGGGGTCGCCACGGTGGTGGCCCAGCTTTACGACGAACGGGAGGAGGCCCAGGCGGTGGCATCCGAGGCCCGCCGGCTGGAGCAGCTCGGTGAGTGCGACTTCGGCGAGATGGCGGTGCTCTTCCGCACCAACGCCCAGTCGCGGGCCCTGGAGGAGACCCTGCTGCGGGCGGCGATCCCCTACCGGCTGGTGGGCGGAGTCCGCTTCTACCAGCGCCGGGAGGTGAAGGACGTGCTCGCCTACCTGCGCCTGCTCGCCTACCCCACCGACCGCCTGGCCTTCGAGCGGGTGGTGAACGTGCCCAAGCGCGGGGTGGGGCTGCAGTCGCTGGCCCAGCTGATGCGCTACGCCCAGCTGGAGGGCCGCTCGTTCTGGGAGCTTCTCCCCGAGCCTCAGGAGGTGGGGCTGCGGGGGGCGGCGGTGAACGGGCTGCGCTCCTTTCACCGGATGATGGTGGAGCTGCAGGAATGGGCGGGTCCCTGGCCCCTGGTGGCGGTCCTGGACCGGGTCCTGGAGCGCACCGGCTACAAGCAGCTGCTCCGGGACGGCACCCCGGAGGGCGAGGAGCGCTGGGCCAACGTGGTTGAGCTCCGCGGCCTGGCCGCGGAGCAGGGGGACCTGCCCGCTGCCGAGGAGCTGCCCCGCTTCCTGGAGCAGGCGGCCCTGGCCGGCGACACCGACGAGCTGGAGGACTCCAGCCGCGCCGTCACCCTCATCACCCTCCACCAGGTCAAGGGACTGGAGTTCCCAGTCGTCTTCGTCACCGGGGTCGAGGAGGGGCTGCTGCCGCACAGCCGTTCCCTGGACACGCTGAGCGAGATCGAGGAGGAGCGTCGCCTGCTGTACGTGGGCATGACCCGGGCCATGCGGCGCCTGTACCTCAGCCACTGCTTCCGACGCCACCTCTACGGCAGCCCGGCCCCGGCCATCCCCTCGCGCTTCCTGGCGCCCCTGGGCGACGCGGCCGGGGTGCGGCGTTGGGGCGGGGGCACCGGCGTGGCCGAGGCTGCCTACGTGACCCCGGTTGCCGCCCGGGCCCAGCCGGTCCCCTGGCGCACCGCCCGGGAGGTGGCCCTGGAGCGGGCGACGGCACCGGGGCAGGCGGTCGCCAGCGAGCCCCGCTTCCACGCCGGCGACCTCGTTGAGCACGCCCGCTTCGGCCGCGGGCGGATCCAATCCAGTGAGCTCCGCGGGGGAGGCGAGGAGGTGGTGATCGACTTCGAGGGCTCGGGACGCCGGCGCTTCGCCGTCAGCGACGCCATCCTCCGCCGCCTCGAGCCCTAGCCGATGTCGCCGGCCCCGCCCCTGGAGGCGCGGCGGCGCGCCGCCCAACTGCGCGAGGAGCTGGCGCACCACATCTACCTCTACTTCGTGCTGGACGCTCCGGAGCTCGCTGACGCCGACTACGACGCGCTCTTCCGCGAACTGCAGGACCTGGAGGCGAGCCACCCCGGGCTGCAGACCCGGGACTCGCCCACCCGGCGGGTGGGGGGGCTGGCCCAGACGCCCTTCCGCAAGGTCCGCCACCTGGTGCCGATGTACTCCCTGCAGAACGCCTTCTCGCTGGAGGAGGTGGCCGCCTTCCAGGCACGCCTGGAACGGCTGCTGGGATCCCAACCGGTGCTGGAGGCGGAGCTCAAGATCGACGGGCTGGCGGTGAGCCTCAGCTACCGGGGCGGCGAGCTGGTCCGGGGCGCCACCCGGGGGGACGGCCAGGAGGGAGAGGAGATCACGGCCAATGTGCGCACCCTGAGTGCCATCCCCCGCCAGCTTGACCCCGGGCAGGCCCCAGGGCTGCCGGAGGAGTTCGAGGTCCGCGGCGAGGTCTACATGCCCCGCACGGTGCTGGCGGAGCTCAACCTCAGCCGCGAGGAGCAGGGCCTGCCGCTCTACGCCAACTGCCGCAACGCCGCGGCCGGCAGCTTGCGCCAGCTGGACGCCGAGGTGACCCGGGGCCGGCACCTGGAGGCGTTCTTCTACGCCTGCGACCCCCGGCCCCGGCAGCTGTCGGGGCAGCTGGAGCTGCTGGGCTGGCTGGAGGCGGCCGGGTTCCCGGTCAACCCCCACCGCCGCCGCCTCGAGGCACCGCCGGAGATTGCCGCCCACCTCGAGCACTGGCGCGAGGCGCGCCATCAGCTGGCCTACGAGACGGATGGGGTGGTGCTCAAGGTCGAGCGCCTGGCGCTCCAGGAGGAGCTGGGCTGGGACAGTCGCACCCCGCGGTGGGCGGTCGCCTTCAAGTTCCCCCCCGAGGAGCGCCAGACCCGGGTGCGGGGGATCGAGGTCAGCATCGGCCGCACCGGGGTGGCTACCCCGGTGGCCTTGCTGGAGCCGGTGCTGGTCGCGGGCTCGACCGTCGAGCGCGCCACCCTGCACAACGAGGACCAAGTGCGGCTCAAGGACATCCGGGTCGGGGACCTGGTGGCGGTGCGCAAGGCGGGGGAGGTGATCCCCGAGGTGGTGAGGGTGGTGGCGGAGCCGGGCCGGCGCCGCGCCCGGGCCTTCCGCATGCCCCGGGCCTGCCCGGTTTGCTCCCAGCCCCTGCGCCGGGAGGAGGGGGAGGCGGCCACCCGCTGTCTCAACCCGCTCTGCCCGGCCCAGCGCCTGCAGCGCCTGCTCCACTTCGTCAGCCGGGGCGCCCTGGATATCGACCGCTGCGGCCCGGCGGTGCTCCAGGACCTTCTCGACCGCGGCTTGGTCCGGTCCCCCAGCGATCTCTTCCGGCTCCGGGTGGAGCAGGTGGAGGCGCTGCCCCAGTTCGCCGCCCGCTCCGCCCGCCAGCTGGTCGCGGCCATTCAATCGCGACGCCACCCGAGCCTCGCCCGCCTCGTGTATGCCTTCGGCATCGAGCACGTGGGCGAGCGCACCGCCCAGCTCCTGGCCGAGGACCTGGGTGGATTGGAGGCGCTCCGTATGGCGCCGGCCAGCCGGCTGGCCGAGGTAAGCGGGATCGGCCCGATCGTCGCCGCCGCCGTCGCCGACTTCTTCGCCAGCGAGGGCGGGCGCGAGCTGGTCGACCAGCTCCTGGAGGTGGGGTTGGAGCCCCGCGCGACGCAGCGGGTGCTTGGTCCCTGGAGTGGCAAGAGCCTGGTGCTCACCGGCAGCCTGACCCGCTGGACCAGGAGTGAGGCGGAGGGCTTGATCCGCCAGCTGGGAGGCACACCGGCCAGCAGCGTCTCCAAGCGGACCGCCGCCGTGGTGGTGGGTGAGTCACCGGGCTCCAAGCTGCAGGCGGCCGAGCGGCTGGGGGTGCCGGTCCTTAGCGAGGACGGCTTCGCGGCCTGGCTGGAACGGCCGGAGGCTGAACCCGCCGCCAGCTAGCCTGCAGTGGGCAGGCGCTCGAGGAGCGCCCGCGCTTCCTCGACCAATCCAGAAGGGATCCCCCGAGGGGCGGCCGCCGCAGCGTCCAGCAGGCTGAGCAGCGCCTCGCGCAGGTTGTCCAGGGCCCCGGGGAGCGTCGCTAGGGCGCTCCGGCTGGCCATCTCGGCCTGGCTCAGCTCGAGGTCGGTGAGCAGGCCCTGGGCCAGGGCACCCCAGCGGTCCCGCGACTCCTCGAGCTTGCGCGCGCTTTCCTCAATCGCCGCCTGGGCCTTGTTGCTGGCCCGGCGCGCCCCGCGCAGCGGCCGTGCCCGCACCACTGCCGCCGCTCCCAGGCGCCCGGCGGGGTCGAGCAGCCGGCGCGCGCTCCGGGCCGCGCCCAGGGCGAGCAGGGCCGCCTCCAGTGCCTGCTCCTCGGCCGTGGGACCGCTGGTGGTGTCGCTGGCGATCGCGGACTCCTCCAGGTCGGGAATCGGGCCAACTCTATAATCCGGGCTGCGTGGCGGCAGAGGCAACGGATCCCCACAACCCCTCGCCGCTGGCCGCCGCCGAGGTGGCCCGGCTGAGCCAGCTGGCCCGGCTGGGGCTGACCCCGGAGGAGCTGGAGCAGCTCGGCGGCCAGCTGCGCACGATCGTCGCCGCCGTCGCCAAGATGGCCGAGCTGGACCTCTCCCAGCTGGCGCCCACGGCCCAGGTCGGTGAGTTGCGCAACGTCACTAGAGAGGATGCGATTGGGGAGTGCCTGAGCCAGGCCGAGGCCCTGGCCAACGCGGCCGCGACCGAGGCCGGCTTTCTGCGAGTGCCCGCCATCCAGTGACACTCCTGGAGCGGACGATCCAGGAGTTGGCCCAGGGGCTGCGGGCCGGCGAGTTCTCGCCCCTGGAGCTGACGGAGTCGGCCCTGGAGCGGGTCTCCTCCCAAGACGGGGAGCTGGCCGCCTTTCTGCGCACCACCGAGGGGATCGCCCGGGAGCAGGCGCGGGCGGCGGGCCAGGCTCTGGCAGCAGACCCCGGCGGGACTTCGCCGCTGTGTGGGATCCCGCTTGCCTACAAAGACGTGATCTGCACCAAGGGGGTGGAAACCACGGCCGGCAGCCGGATCCTCGGCGGCTTCGTCCCCCCCTACAGCGCCACGGCGGTAGAGCGCCTGGAGGCGGCGGGCGCGATTTGCCTGGGCAAGCTCAACTGCGACGAGTTCGCCATGGGCAGCTCCAACGAGAACTCCGCCTTTGCCACCACCCGCAACCCCTGGGATCTGCGGCGGGTGCCGGGGGGCAGCAGTGGCGGGTCGGCGGTGGCGGTGGCGGCCCGGCTGGTGGCGGGCGCCCTGGGCAGCGACACCGGGGGCTCGATCCGTCTGCCCGCCTCCTTCTGCGGCGTGGTGGGGGTGAAGCCCACCTATGGACGGGTGAGTCGCTACGGGCTCTGCGCGCTGGCCAGCTCCCTGGATCAGATCGGGCCGCTCGCCAAGACCGTCGGCGACGCCGCCCTCCTGCTGGAGGCGATCGCCGGCCGGGACCCGCGGGACAGCACCAGCCTGGAGGCCCCAGTTGGGCGCCTGCTCGACGCCTCCCGGCGCGGGGTGGGCGGGCTGCGCCTGGGCGTGCCGCGAGAGTACCTGGCCCAGGACATCGACCAGGGGGTGCAGGCGGTCTTCGACTCCGCCCTGGCGCAGCTGGAGGCGCAGGGCGCCGAGCGGGTGGAGGTGGAGCTACCCACCACCGAGCACGCGCTGGCGGCCTACTACGTCATCACCCCCGCTGAGGTCTCCAGCAACCTGGCGCGCATGGACGGGGTCCGCTTCGGCCCGGGCTTCGGGGCGGCCGCGGACATCCGCCAGGCCTACGAGGCGGCTCGCCATCGTGGCTTCGGCGAAGAGGCGCGGCGGCGGATCACGCTCGGCACCTACGCGCTCAGCAGCGGCTACTACGACGCCTACTACCTGCGGGCACAGAAGGTGCGCACCCTGGTGGCGCAGGAGTTCTCGCGGGCCTTCGAGCAGGTGGACGCGATCATCTCCCCGACCTCGCCCATCCCCGCCTTCCTGCTGGGCGAGCGCACCGGCGACCCCCTCGCCATGTACGCGACCGACGTCCTCACCCTGCCCGCCAATCTGGCGGGGCTGGCCGGCATCTCGGTGCCGGCGGGCTTCTCAAGAGGGCTGCCGGTCGGCCTCCAGGTGCTGGGACCGTACCTGGGCGAGGAGGTCTGCTTCCAGGTCGCGGGTGCGGTCGAGGCCAACGCCGCCATCTGGTCGCAGTCACCGCCCTTGGAGGCGAGCGCGCCATGAGCTCCACCCCGAGGTGGGAGGCGGTGATCGGCCTCGAGGTGCACGCCCAGCTGCTCACCAGCAGCAAGATGTTCTGCTCCTGCCCCGCCCAGTACTTGGGCAAGCCTCCCAACAGCAACACCTGCCCCGTGTGCCTGGGTCTGCCCGGGACCCTGCCGGTGATGAACCGGGAGGCGGTGAGGCTCACGCTGCTCACCGCCCTGGCGCTCAACTGCGAGATCCCCGAGTTCACGCGCTTCGACCGCAAGAACTACTTCTACCCGGACCTCCCCAAGGGTTACCAGATCTCCCAGTACGACCTGCCGCTATCGGTCCGAGGCTGGCTGGAGTTCGAGACCAAGGAGGGCGGCCATCGCGCCGGCGTCACCCGCGTCCACCTCGAGGAGGACACGGGCACCCTGCACCACTCCGGGGAGATCCAGAGTTCGCCCTTCTCGCTGGTGGACCTCAACCGGGCCGGGGTGCCGCTGATGGAGATCGTGGGGGAGCCGGACCTGCGCACCTCGAGCGAGGCCCGCGCCTACCTGACGACGTTGCGCCAGACCCTGGTCTACATCGGGGTCAACGACGGCAATATGGAGGAGGGCAGCCTGCGCTGCGACGCCAACATCTCCCTGCGCCCAAAGGGGGAGGAGGCGCTCGGGGTGAAGGTGGAGATCAAGAACATGAACTCCTTTCGCAGCCTGCAGCGCGCCCTGGATTTCGAGAGCCACCGCCAGCGCGACCTGCTCGAGTCCGGCGGGCGCGTGGTCCAGGAGACCAGGGGGTGGAGCGAGCTGGAGCAGCGGACCGTCTCCCAGCGCAGCAAGGAGGAGGCCCAGGAGTACCGCTACTTTCCCGAGCCGGACCTGCCGCCGTTGGTGATCTCGCGGACCGAGGTCGAGGAGGTGCGCCAAGCGCTCCCCGAGCTCCCGCGGGCGCGGCGCGAGCGCTTCATCACCCAGTACCGGCTGGCGCCCGAGCCGGCCCGTCTGCTGACCGAGCGCCGCGCCGAGGCGGATTACTTCGAGGCCCTGGTGGCGGCCGGCGCCGAGGCGGGGTTGGCGGCCAAGTGGCAGCTGGGGGAGCTGCAGGGCCTGTGCAACGCCGCCTCCCTGACTGTGGAGCGCTGCCCGGTCTCAGCCTCGGACCTGGCGGCCTTGCTCAAGGAGTTGGCGGGGGAGGCGCTCACCGCCAAGGTGGCCAAAGAGGCGCTGGCGCAGGCCTTCGCCAGCGGGCGGCCGCCGCTGGAGCTGCTCCAAGGCGAAGACCACCGCCAGGTGGACGACCAGGCCGAGCTGGAGCGCTGGATCGCTGAGGCGATCGCAGAGCAGTCCAAGGCCGCCGCGGACTTCCGCGCCGGAAACGAGCGGGCCCTGGACCGGCTCAAGGGCACGGTGATGGGGAAGTCGCGGGGACGCGCCAACCCCCGGCTGGTGGACCGCCTGCTGCGGGAGCGCCTGGCCGAGTCTCCCGGCTGACCTTGGAGCCCGACGGCCCGCTCGGTCGCATCCCGCTGCGAGCCGGAGATCTGATAGAGCTGGAGTGCCAGGAGCTGGCCCACCGCGGGCTGGGGGTGGCCCGTCACCGGGGGATGGTGATCTTCGTCTTCGGCGCCCTGCCCCAGGAGCGCCTGGTGGCGCGGGTCACCGCGGTCCGCCGCCGCCACGCCTTCGCCGACCTGGAGCGGGTGCTCGAGCCCTCCTCGGAACGGGTCGAGCCGCCCTGCCCCTATTTCGGTCGCTGCGGCGGCTGCCAGCTGCAGCACGCGAGCTACCCCTACCAGCTGCAGAGCAAGGTCGCGATCCTCGCCGCCGCCGTGGCGCGCGCGCTGGGGCAGGCCGGCCCCGAGGTGGAGGCGGTGGCGGCGGCGGAGCCCTGGCGCTACCGCTGGCGGGGCGAGTTCCACCGGACCAAGGCCGCCAGCGGCCTCGGGTTCGTCGACCGCGGCGGCCGGCGGGTGCTGGGGATCGACGACTGCCTGATTCACCACCGCGCGATCACTGACTCGCTGCCGGCGCTGGGGGCGGCCGTGGCTGAGGCCGGGCCGAGGGCGCGCACCCTCCAGCTCACGGTGGGGCGCGGGGGCAAGGAGCTGCTCGCCGCGCCCCGTCCGGCAGGCGCCCCCTGGTCGGTCGGGGCGGCCGCCGCCCGGCTGGAGCGGGGCCCCGCCCTCACCGACGAGGCCACCGGCTGGGAGTACCGGGGGCGCGAGTTCCGGATCTTCCCCGAGTCCTTCGTCCAGGTGAACCGGGGAACCCTGGACCGCCTCTATGAGGGGGTGGTGGACTGGCTCGCGCCCGAGATCCCGGGCGCTCACGTGGTCGACGCCTACGGCGGGGTCGGGATGCTCAGCCTGCGCCTGGGCGACCTCGCGGCCCGGGTCACCGTCCTGGAGTCCAACCCGTTGTCGGCCCAGCTCTGCCGGCTCCATGCCGAGATGCATCACCTGGGCTCGGTGGAGGTCGTCTGCGGTGCCGTGGAGCGGGAGCTGCCCCGCTGCGCTCCCGCTCGAGCGGTGGTCCTGGACCCGCCCCGGGCGGGCCTGAGCCCGGAGGTGAGGGGCTGGCTCACCCTGGCCGGGCCGGCAACCCTCGTCTATCTGAGCTGTGAGGTCTCGGCCCTGGCGCGGGACTTGGGGACGCTGTGTCGCCTGGGCCCGTACCGGCTGGAGCGACTGCGTCTCGTCGACATGTTCCCCCAGACCTATCACTTCGAGTCGGTAGCCCTGCTGCGGCGGGACTGAGCCGTGGGCGGCGGGCGATCCGGGATACTGGGGCGCGGCTCCGGCGGCGCCCACCCATCCTTGGCTCACAGCAGGACATGACCTCAGTCGAGTTCGTCCACCTCCACAACCACTCCGAGTACTCCCTGCTCGACGGCGCCGCCCGGGTCAAGTCCCTGGTGGCGCGGGTCAAGGAGTTGGGCCAGCCCGCCGTGGCCGTCACCGACCACGGGGCGCTGGCGGCAGCGATCGAGTTCTACGAAGCCGCCACCCAGGCTGGCGTCACCCCGATCATCGGCTGCGAGGTCTACGTCGCCGCCCGCTCCCACCTGCAGAAGGAGGGCCGGGCGGACCGGGACCCCTTCCACCTGGTGCTGCTCGCCCGGGACCAGGAGGGCTACGCCAACCTGATGCGGCTGGTGAGCCGCGCCCACCTGGAGGGCTTCTACTACAAGCCCCGGATCGACCATGAGCTGCTGGCGGAGCATGCGCGGGGGCTGATCGGTCTCTCGGGATGCATCGGCGGCGAGGTTCCCCAGCGGCTCCTGGCGTCGGATCGCGAGGGGGCCCTGGAGCTGGCCCGCCGCTACCAGGAGATCCTCGGCCCCGACGGCTTCTTCCTCGAGCTCCAGGACCACGGCATGGAGGAGGAGCGCCAGGTCCGCGAGGGACTGATCGACATCGCCCGCGCCACCGGGATCCCGCTCGTCGCGACCAACGACTGCCACTACGTGGACCAGGCCGACGCCGAGGCGCACGACGTCCTGCTCTGCATCCAGACCGGCAGCCGGCTGGAGGATCCCCGCCGGCTGCGCTTCACCGGCTCCGGCTACTACCTCACCTCGGCGGAGGAGATGGCGGCCAAGTTCGACTACTGCCTGGAGGCGGTTGCCAACAGCGCCCAGATCGCGGCCCGCTGCCGCTTCCAGCCCGCCCTGGACCAGCGGCTGCTGCCGCGCTACGACACCCCGACCGGGCAGGACGCCGAGAGTCTGCTGGGCGAGGTGGCGGCGCAGGGATTGCGGCAGCGCTGGGGCGCGCAGGAGCCGCCCGAGGAGTACCGCACCCGGCTGGAGTACGAGCTGGGGGTGATTCGCCAGACTGGGTTCGCCCCTTACTTCCTCATCGTCTGGGACTTCATCCGCGCCGGGCGCGAGTCGGGGGTGAAGATCGGCCCGGGCCGGGGTTCGTCGGGAGGTAGCCTGGTCGCCTACAGCCTGGGCATCACCGGGATTGACCCGATCCGCTACGGCCTGATCTTCGAGCGCTTCCTCAACCCGGAGCGGGTGTCCATGCCCGACATCGACATCGATTTCGACGTTGCCGGGCGCGCCCGGGTCATCGATTACGTCAACCACCGCTACGGGGCGGACCGGGTCGCCCAGATCGTCACCTACGGCACCATGGCCGCCCGGGCCGCGGTCCGCGACGTGGGCCGGGTCCAGGACGTGCCGCTTCCCCAGGTGGACCTGCTGGCCAAGCTCATCCCTAACCGCCTGGGGGTGACCTTGGAGAGCGCCCTGCGCGAGTCGCGGGAGCTCAAGGCGCTCTACGACGCTGAGGAGTGGGCGCGACGCCTGGTGGACACCGCGCGCCGACTGGAGGGGATCACCCGCAACGCCGGCACCCACGCCGCCGGGGTGGTGATCGCCCCGGGTGCGCTCACCGACTACGTGCCCCTGCAGCGGGCGACCACCAACCGGGAGGCGGTGGTCACGCAATTCGACATGGACGGCGTGCAGAAGATCGGGCTGCTCAAGATCGACTTCCTCGGGCTCGACAACCTCTCGATCCTCGAGGAGACGCTCGCCAACATCGAGCAGGCTCGGGGGCAGCGCCCCGACCTGGACGCGATCCCGCTGGACGACGCCCGGACCTATGAGCTGCTGGCCCGGGGCGACACCCTGGGGGTGTTCCAGCTGGAGCAGCCGGGCGGGCGGCGGACCTCCATGGAGATGAAGCCGCACTCCCTGGAGGACATGGCGGCGGCGGTGGCCCTGATCCGCCCCGGGCCGATCGAGGGCGGCGCCGCCGATCTCTACATGCGCCGGCGCCGGGGAGACGAGCCGATCATCTACATGCTCCCCGAGCTGGAGCCTATCCTCAAGGAGACCCACGGGGTCATCCTCTACCAGGACCAGGTGATGCAGATCGCCACCGCCATCGCCGGCTTCAGCCTGGGGGCGGCCGACCTGCTCCGGGCGGCCATGGGGAAGAAGGACAAGGCCAAGATGGCGGCCCAGCGCCGGCGCTTCATCGAGGGCGCCGTGGCCCGCGGGGTGGCCGAGAAGACCGCGGTCGAGCTCTTCGACTACATCGACTACTTCGCCGGCTACGGGTTCAACAAGGCCCACTCGATGGCATATGGCCTGATCAGCTACCAGACCGCCTACTTCAAGGCGAACTATCCCCTGGAGTACATGGCCGCCTTGCTCAACAGCAAGGCCAGCGACCAGGAGCGGCTCAAGCGGGCGATCCAGGACGCCCAGGCCAGGGGGATCACGGTCCACCCGCCGGAAGTCAACCGCTCCCAACCCGGGTTCAGTGTCGTGGCCGGCGCCGATCGGGAGTCGGCCGACTCCCAGGAGATCAGCTTCGGGCTGCAGCACGTCAAGAACGTCGGCGAGGCCGCGGCGGCGGCGCTGGTGGCGGCCCGGGGGGAGGCGGGGCCCTTCGCCTCGCTGGTGGACCTCTGCACCAGGGTCCGAGGCCGGGAGCTCAACCGCCGGGCCCTGGAGGCGCTGATCCGCAGCGGCGCGTGCGACGCCCTCGGCGACCGGGGCTGGCTGCTCACCCAGCTGGACCACGCCATGCGCCGGGCCGAGGCCATCGCCCGGGAGCGGGAGTCGGGGCAGATCTCACTCTTCGGGGGCGAGGGGGCGGAGGGTTCAGGGTCGATCGAGAGCTGGGGGGTGGTGGCGCCGCCCCACATCGAGGTGAGCGAGGAGATGCGCCGCGAACGGCTCGCCTGGGAGCGGGAGCTGCTCGGCATCTACCTGAGCGACCATCCGCTCCAGCGGCTGTCTCGGGAGCTGGCCAGTCGCACCGATGCCGGGGTTGGGGAGCTGGCGCAGCTCGACGGCAACCAGGTCCAGGTTGGGGGGGTGGTCAGGGAGTGCCGACGGGTGCTGAGCCGCCGCGGCGAGACCATGGCCTTCGTGCAGCTCGAGGACCTCTCCGGGGTGTGCGAGGTGGTGGTGTTCGCCTCGGTTTTCCAGGACGCGACCGCGCTGCTGCAGCCCGATTCGGTGATCGTGGTCAGGGGCCGGGCCGAGGTCGGAGCACGTCGGCCGCCTCCCAATGGGGGGCAGGCTCGCAGCCCCAGCGCCGCCTGGGAGGGGGAGGAGGCGGCGGAAGCCGGGCCGTCGGAGGAGCCGGAAACCCGGGTGATCGCCGAAGAGATCCTGCCACTCGACGCTCCCCAGCTGGCCGGCTGGCGGGCGTCCAGCGTGGTCCACGTCAAGGTTGCCCCGGAAGTCTCCACCAGTCTCGAGCAGCTGGCCGAGGTCCTGCGGCACCACCCGGGGGCCTCCCCGGTCCGGTTGCGGGTGCTTGACGACCAAGGCGAGCACGAACTGGATCTCGGCCCCGAGTACCGGGTGGACGCCGCCCCCGAGCTGGAGGCGGCAGTTCTGGCCCTGTGCGGGCCCGGCTCCTACAGCCGCGAGCTGGTGCGCACCGCCGCCCCCTTGCGCGGATTGGGGCGGCCCCGGCGGGGCGCCTAGCCCGCTCTCAGGTGGGGCCGAGCCCGGACTGGATGGCCGGGAACACGAACTGGCTCAGAGCCACGTAGGCCACGATCGCCACGACCAGGCCGATCACCGCCGCCACCTCGGCCTGGACCCGCACCATCCGCTCGATAGGAGCGATCAGCCCGTCGGTGAGGCGGCGGATGGCGGAGACCAAGGGGTGCCAGGGGTCGACGTGGAGGACGCCGATGACGACGCGGATCAGGAGCAGGATCAAAAGCACCAGCACCACGGCCTGGACGAAGTAGAAGACGACGGTGGCGATGGCGCCCAGGGGGTCAATGAACCCCGCGTTTGCGAGCTGCCGCAAGAGCGAGGCCACGGCGTAGACCAGGACGAGTGCCAGAAGCGGCGAGAAGTCCAGCCCGGCGATCAGCGGCAGCACCCGCCGCAGGGGCCGGATCACCGGCATCACCAGGTCCTCGAGGAGGTGGCCGAGGGGGCTGCTGTAGGCCTCGGGGAAGAAGGACAGAATCGCCCACACCAGAATGCAGATCGCGTAGATGTCGAGCAGGAAGGCCAGGTCGCCCACCAGCACGCGGGCCAGGTGCATGGCGGCGAGTATAGGTGCGGGCCTAAAGGGCCCCTGCCGGTCGCGGTCGGGCCGTTCGGCTCAGTCTGAGCCGCTTGGCCGCACTCCCGACCGGGCCTTGCGCCAGGAGGTAACCGTCGCCAGCAGGGCCATCGCCGCCAGCACGAGGAACACCTCAACGGCGCGCAGCAACCAGCTGGAGTCGGTCCAGGCGTAGATCACCAGCCAGATACCGATCACCAGCGCCAGGCAGTTGCCGCAACTCTTCAACGGCCCGGGTCCCGCGCTATCACCGCCTCGGTTGCCTTCGCGGGACCGTCACGGTAGGAGGTGGGGCCAGCAGAGGGAGTCGGACCCTCACGCGCAGGGCGCCGACGGCTAGGCGGTGAGCACCAGCCACTGCCGACCATCGATGAGCTCTCGCGCCGCGTCCAGGTGCCCGGTGTGACAGGCCGTCTCGGCGACCACGTGCAGCATGATCTGACGCAGGTCATCCAGCCTCCAGGTTCCGA
>JBOHUK010000107.1:0-1771 GCA_050734395.1 Candidatus Dormibacteria bacterium | reverse complement strand
CGGTCAGCGGCAAGGGGACCAAGTGGGCGGAGAACTACCGCCGGGCGATGACCGGGAGCTGAGCTCCCCTCGCCCCTGACCGCTCCCCGCGGCGTGAGCGCCCAGTCGCCGCCATCGGGTAGGGGTCAGTACCCCCCGGCCATGGACACGTCGGCCAGCTTCTTCTTCTGGCCGGCCGCCACCCACTCTCCCGGGGCGGGGTCGTCGTGGGGGCGGATCCGCAGGTTGGCGGCGAGTCCCTGCAGCTGCGAGCAGGTTAGCTGGAGCGGCTCCTCGGTGCCGGTGAAGCCCCGGGCCCGCCAGAATCGCTCCGCCGACTCGTCCAAGGTCTCCAGCTCGACCGTGGTGCAGTTGTTCTTGGCCATCTCCTTGGCCGCCGCCTGCAGCAGCAGGGTGCCCACCCCCTTCACTTTGTCGGTGCTCGGCCAGAAGGGCTGATCGTGGGGCCGGGTGGTCTGGTAGTCGAGGTGCCAAACGTCGTCCTGGCCCCAGCGGTAGATGGTGATCCCGTGGATGGTGCCCCCGACCGCCTCGGCGGCCACCCCGGGCTCGTCCTGGGCCACCAGCACATGGACATTCGGCTCGCCCAGGTCGGAGGCGGCCAGGAAGGCGACGTCGCTGGCGAAGTAGGCGTGGCGGGCCGCCTCGGGGTCGGAGCTGGCCACCGAGCGCGCCTGGCGCAGCCAGACGTGGCTGGTCTGGCGCAGCAGCCGGACATTGGCCGGGACGTTGCTGGGGGCGGTGATCGCCATCGGCACCAACTGGCCCCCGGTCCGCTCCAGCACCCGGAAGGCGATGTCCTCGCCGATCGCCCCGGGCACGGCTAGGCGAAGATGCCGAGGAGTTTCAGAGTCTCTGGGATCTGGCGGCGGTCGCCCTGGCAGAGCCGGGCGGCCCGGACCGCAGTGCGGACATCGTGGGTGAACCCGGCCAGGCGGTGGGCGATCTCCCGGGCCACCTCGGGGTCCACCTGCTCCCGCCGGGTGAGCACCCCCTCCACCACCCGCTGGAACTCCCGGGCGCTGTAGGGGGCGATCTCGCGGATGGCGAATCGGGAGAGGAGCTCGGCCGGCATGTGCTCGATGCGGTTGGCCCCGGCCACCACCCAAATCTGGCGGCGCTCCGACTCCGCCTTGCCGTGCTTGAGCCGGCTGACCAGGCCCGACTCCATGATCGAGAGCAGCGCCGCCTGATCGGTGGGTGGGGCTTTGTCGAGCTCGTCGTAGACCAGCACCCGGCAGGTGGGCTGGGCCAGAAGGTAGTCCAGCAGCCCCGCCCGCGAGGTGGCCCCGCCCAGGGCGTAGCGGGCCCCGGGCACCTGGGCGACATCACTCAAGAACAGGGTCTTGGCGGTGCCCGGGGGGCCGGCCAGGAGCACATGCACCGGGCGCGGGCTGGACAGGGAGCGGCGGATCAGTTCCTTGAGCGGCTCGTGGCCGACGATCACGTCGAAGGCCCCCTCGGGCAGGCGGGGGTTGGCGGTCTCGTCCTCCGGGGCCGGGGTGCTGGCCGGGGCCTGGCTATAGGCCCGCAGCGCCTCCCGCAGCCGCTCCGGGTCCTGGGCCAGGTAGCAGGTCTGGCTGCGGGACTGGAAGTTGACCCGGATCAGGTCGGCCAGGAGCGCCTGCTGCAGCACCCCGGGCTGGGCCCGGACCTCCTGCCAGCGCCAGCCGTTCCAGAACCCCTCGCCGGAGTTCGCCCGCTCCAGCTCCAAGGCGGCCTCGAGGATCTCGTGCAGGCTGCGCCGACCGTCCGTGGCCGGGTAACGGTC
>JBOHUK010000106.1:0-7465 GCA_050734395.1 Candidatus Dormibacteria bacterium | reverse complement strand
TGGGAGATCGGGTCCTGGTCCATCAGCGGATCCCCCGGGAAGTACATCTGGGTCACCAGCCGGTCGGCGAAGTCGGGGCCGAACAGCGAGAAGTGGATGTGGGCTGGACGCCAGGCGTTGGGGCGGTTCCTCCAGGGGTAGGCGCCGGGCTTGATGGTCAGGAACCGAAAGGTGCCCTGAGCGTCGGTCAGGCAGCGACCAGCCCCGCTGAAGTTGGGGTCGAGGGGGGCTGGATGCTGGTCCACCTGATGCGCGTAGCGGCCGGCCGCGTTGGCCTGCCAGACCTCGACCAGCTGCCCTGCGAGCGCCCTCCCGTCGGAGTCGAGCAGCCTTCCCTGGACCACGATCCGCTCGCCCAGGGGTGGCCCTGGGTGCTGGGCCGTCAGATCGGCGTCCTCCGCTCGCACCTGGTCACGCCCGTACACCGGCCCGCGGGGCCGCGGGGTGCCCTCGGGCAGGGGCACCAGCCGGCGCCGCGGGGCGCGGGCGACCGCGCTTCCGTACGCCGGGTACAGGTAGGGCGGATCCTGGACCTGAGCGATGCCGGGCTCAGCTTCTGAGCTCACTGGCGCATCCCGGCGGCGGCCAGCTCTCGCAGCGCCCGCAGCTCCGCGGGGCTTGGCGGCTCGGTCTCGCGCAGCTCGTCTGCCACCCGCAGCTCCCACGAGGTGGCCTCCCGCACCTCCGCCACCGATACCCCCGGGTGCAGCTGGACCAGGGTGAGCTCCTTCGACTTGGGATCCGGCGCCAGCACCCCCAGGTCGGTGATCACCAGGCTGGGTCCCTGCCCGCGCAGCCCGGCGCGCTCCCGGTCGCCATGCCCGCGCCCGTGGCCCACCGAGGTGAGGAAGTCGAGCTCGGAGACAAAGGCGCGCCGGCTCTGGCGGATCACGATCACCACCTCGCGGCAGCAGGCCGCGATCTCCGGGGCGCCCCCGGCGCCGGGGAGGCGCACCTTGGGCGCGGCGTAGGAGCCGACCACGGTGGTGTTGAGGTTGGCGAAGCGGTCGATCTGGGCGGCGCCGAGGAAGCCCACGTCGATCCGGCCCGCCTGCAGCCAGTACTGGAAGATCTCCGGAACCGAGACCACGGCGTCGGCGGTCTCGGCCAGCTCACCGTCGCCTATCGACAGCGGCGGCCGGCTGGGCTTGGCCCCGATCGTGCCCGACTCGTAGACCAAGACCAGGTTGGGGGCGTGGAGCCGGCGGGCCAGATTGGCAGCGATCGACGGCACCCCGATGCCCACAAAGCAGACGGCGCCGTCGCGCAAGGCGCGGGCCGCCACCACGGTCATGATCTCGTCGGCGTCGTAGCCCGAGTGCGGGCGGGGAGCGTCGGTGGAGGGCGAGCCGACCAGGCTCACGCCGGCACCTGGGTCTGGCGCATCACGTGCTGCTCCATCCAGCTGAGGAAGCGCCCCCTGTCGCGACTGATCTCGTCCCAGGCCCGGTAGTAGGCGTTGTCCCGGGTGGAATAGCCAGCCGCGTACGAGGGATGGGCTCCCCCGGGAACGTGCGCCACCGCGGTCACCGCCCAGCTCGGCAGCACCACCCGGTCGGGGTGGGGGCTGAGCTGGTCGACCACCTCCTCCACCGTCACCAGCGACCGGGCCGAGGCCAGCACGGCCTCCTTCTGCACCCCGGTGATCCCCCAGAGGGCGACATTGCCCCGGCGGTCCGCCTGCTGGGCGTGGATCACCGCCACATCGGGACGCAGCGCCCGCACCGCCGCCAGCTCCTCTCCGGTGAAGGGGCAGCTGACCAAGGCCACGGTGTCGGTCTGGTGGATGAGATCGCTGCCCACGTAGCCCCGCAGGACCCCGAAGGGCAGCCCGGCGGCCCCGGCCACATAGCGGCTCGCCATCCCGGCGTGGCTGTGCTCCTCCAGCGCCAGCGGGGTGGGCCACTGGTGCTCCACCGCGTCGCGGAAGCGGTGCAGCGAGCCCAGCCCGGGGTTGCCTCCCCAGGAGAAGACCAGCGCCCGGGCGCAGCCCATCCCGATCATCTGGTCATAGATCAGGTCCGGCGTCAGGCGGATCAGGGTCAGTTCCCGGCGGCCCTGGCGGATCACCTCCTGGCCGGCGGCGAAGGGGATGAGGTGGGTGAAACCCTCCATCGCCACGCTGTCGCCGTCATGGATGAGTTCGCGGATGGCCTCCGGGAGGCTGGTCAGCTCGGCCATCGGGCGGTCCCCCCAGCGTCAGCCCTGGCCACGGCCATCGGCCTCCAACCTGTCATGCGTCCGCTAAGCGCACAGTTGCGCAGCTTATGAACGCGGGCCGCGCAATGTCAACGCTCGGCCCGGAACCCGGGGACCGGGAGCTGTGAGTCAGGGCGGGCACCCGCCCCGCTCACGATTGGAACGGGTTGACCCCAGCCCGGTCGGCGATGGCCGGAAGGCCGAACATCCCCGCGGCCACCGTCCGCTGGCTGTCGGGCTGCACCAGCACGAAGGCACCGGTCATCCGGTTGTGACGGTAGGGGTCGGCGACGGCGGGCCGGTCCAGCTGGAGCTGGGCTATGCCGATGCCGTTGGCCGCAATCTGGTCCGCGGCGACGAGCTCCACCCGGTTGAGGTCCAAGCAGGAGTCCACCCCGCTCACCAGCACCGCGGTGCGGCTGGTTGCCTGCTTCATCAGCAAACGTGCCCCGGCGCGCAGCGCCTGAGGGGCAAACCAGCAGATCGTGACCTGCGCCTCCGCGAGCACCTGGGGAGGGTGGGAGGCATGGGCGATCACATCGCCACGAGCCAGATCCATCGCTTGGGCAAGCCGCACGGTGACCGACTGGGCTGGGTGCGCCTCATCTCGCGCCCCGTCCAGCGTCTCCAGATGCGCGATCAGGCTGGTCACGCCGCGGGGCAAGACCACCACCCGGTCGCCGCGGCGCAGGCTGCCCCCGGCCAGCATCCCCCCGTAGGCGGGGCCGTCCTCGCCCTCGAGGACCAGCTGGACCGGCAGCCGAGCGCGCCCGCCAGGTGACGCCGCCCAGGTGCCGACCGGCACTCGGGCCAGGGCATCGGCCACCGTGGGCCCCGAGTACCAGGCAGCGCCCCCCCGGGACACGACGTTGTCACCGTGGAGAGCCGACACCGGCACGACCGCCATCTGGCGCGCGGCGAGCCTTTGCAGGAGGGCTGACACCTCATCGGAGAGCCGGGAGAAGGCCTCCCCGTCCCAATCGAGGAGGTCCATCTTGTTGACCGCCAACACGAAGTGCTCGATGCCGAAGAGGGCGGCGATGGCCAAGTGTCGGCGGGTCTGCTGGCGCAACCCGCGAGTGGCGTCGACCAGCACCAGGGCCGCATCAGCCGTGCTGGCGCCGGTCGCCATGTTCTTGGTGTACTCGAAGTGGCCTGGACAGTCCGCGATCACGACCTTGCGCGGCCCGCTGCGCGCGTAGCGATAGGCGACATCGATGGTGATGCCGCGCTCACGCTCCTCGCGCAAGCCGTCGGTGGCGAGGGAGAGGTCGAGACCGCGCTGACCACGAGCCTCGGCCATGCGCCGGATCGCCTCCAGCTGGTCCTCGGGAAGCTGCGCCGAGTCGTGCAGCAGCCTGCCGATCAGGGTCGACTTGCCGTCGTCGACCGCACCGATCGCGGCCAGGCGCAGCAGCCCCAACTCATCCCGTCCCGGCCCCCGGCTCAGAAGTAGCCCTCGCGCTTGCGGTCTTCCATCGCCGAGTCGGAGAAGCGATCGTCGGCCCGGGTGGCACCGCGCTCACTCACGCGGGACACCAGGACCTCCTCGAGGACCTCGTCGACGCTGGCGGCGGCGGAACGGACCGCGCCGGTGCAGGTGGCGTCGCCGACAGTGCGGAACCGGACCTCGGCCAGCTGCACCACCTCGCCAGGCTGGGGTATCAACCAGGGGCTGAGGGCGAGCAGCATGCCGTCCCGAGCCAGCACCTCCCGCCGGTGGGCAAAGTAGAGAGAGGGGAGTTCCAGGCGCTCACGGGCGATGTAGGCCCAGATGTCAGCCTCGGTCCAGTCGGCCAGCGGGAACACCCGCAGGTGGTGCCCGGGAGGGACCTTGCCCGAGTAGAGGTTCCAGAGTTCCGGAGGTTGGTCGTAAGGGTCCCAGCCCCCCGCCGGCCCGCGCACCGACAGCACCCGCTCCTTGGCCCGGGCCCGGTCCTCGTCGCGCCGGGCGCCGCCGACGCAGGCGTCGAACTGGTGCTGGGCGATGGCATCCAGCAGCACCCGGCTCTGCAGCCGGTTGCGCGAGCCGCCATGCCCCGGGTCCGGGACGCGCCCTTGTTCGATCGCCGCCTCGACCGAGGCTACCTCGAGCTCCACGCCAAGCTCGCGCACCCGGCGGTCGCGGAAGGCGAGGGCCTCAGGGAAGTTGTGGCCGGTGTCGACGTGGAGGACGGCAAAGGGGATCGGAGCGGGGCGGAAGGCCTTGTCGGCGAGGTGGAGCAGGACCGCCGAGTCCTTGCCCCCGCTGAAGAGCAGGGCCGGGTGGGCGCACTCCATGGCCACCTCGCGGAGCACGAAGACGGCGTGCGACTCCAGCACCTTGAGGTGGTCTACCGGGGTCTCGGCGATCGCGCTGGCGGCCAAGCGGGCTGCCTCCTACAGGGGCGGACTGAGGTGGGCGCCGGGCAACTGCCTCGCTCCCCCATCTGCGGCGCCCGGGTAGGATCCGGCTACAGCTTACGGATCAGCCAACTATCGCCCGCGAGCGCCAGTCGCAGACTGAGGAGAAGGACCGTTGCACGAGTCCGCTGCGCCGGCCACGCCTTTCGCGCTGCCCGCGTTGGCCAGCCAGCTCGAAGGTGAAGGCGCCGATGCGGTCCTGGCCTGGGCCAAAGGGCAATTCGGTGACTCGATGGCGCTCGCCTGTTCCTTCCAGGACTGCGTGATCGTGGATCTGGCGATCCGCCACCTCCCCCAGCTTGAGGTCATCTTCCTCGATACGCAAGCCCACTTCCCCGAGACTCTGGCCTACGTCGAGCAGGTGCGCCAGCGCTACGGCCTCAAGCTGACGGTCACCGAACCGCGACCGGAAGCTGACGAATGGCCCTGCGGCAGCAGCCAGTGCTGTCAGTGGCGCAAGGTCGAGCCGCTCCGGCTGGCATTGCAGGGCAAGCGCGCCTGGATCACCGGGCTCAAGCGCTGCGATGCCCCGACGCGGGCCGGGATCGAGGTCGTGGAGCGGGATGAGGCGCGTGAGATGGTGAAGATCAACCCCCTCGCCGCCTGGTCGGATGCCGATGTCGAGGAGTACGGGCGCCGGCACCACCTGCCCACCCACCCCCTGACGGCGCGCGGGTACGCGTCGATCGGCTGTGCCCCCACCACCCGGCCGGTGACGCCCGGTGCGGACCCCCGCTCGGGAAGGTGGGCGGGAAGCGAAACGACGGAGTGCGGCCTCCACACCTGATCAAGGCGGGGCCAGCCGGCGACACGCCCCTCCAGTCAAGACAGGGCAGGATCTCTCGTCGGTGGGAGTCGGGTAAGCCCGCCTGCTAGGCGCGAGGCCTAAAGGCCGAGGCCACGGAGCAGCCCCACCAGCTGTGAGACGACGTGGTTGACCGGTCCCAGCAGCTGGCCCTGGCTCGGAGTGGGAGTCGGGGTGGGCGTCGGGAGCGGGGAGGGAGTGGGGGACGGTGCGGCCGTGGGCGCGGCCGTCGGTCCGGCCGGCCTCGGGGTTGGGGCGCTGGCAGGCGTGGGAGTCGAAGGCTGGGAGACGACCGGCGCCCCGCCGGGGGGGAGAGCGGCAGCCGGCTCGGGCACGGCCGCCCCAGGGGACTGCGGGCGTTGGGGGTGGGGAAGCTGGGCTGGGGGGCCGAGGCCGGTGAAGAGCATGGCCCCGGCGGCACCGGCCGCGGCCGCCGGGCCGCCCACCCCGGGCACCAAGCGGCCGAAGAGCCCGAGGGCGTCGCCCAGGAGGGGGACCTGGGAGAGCAGCGCCCCCATGCCCACTACCGGCCACAGCTCGCCGACGGAGACGTTGAGGAAGGCGCGCACCACTTGGGGATCGAGCTGCGTGCCCGCCGCCCGCACCAGTTCGCGCCGCGCGGCGGCGACGCTCACCGGGCGGCGGTATGGACGCGGCGCGGTGATGACCTCGAAGACGTCGGCGGCGGAGACAATGCGCGCGCCCAGCGAGATCTGCTGCCGGCTCAGCCCGTGCGGGTAGCCGTTCCCGCCCCACCACTCATGGTGCTGCTCCACCGCCAGTCCCCACTCGCCGAGCCAGGGAAGGATGGGCGCCACCAGCCTCCGGCCCTCCTCCGGATGCTGGCGCAGCACGTGCCACTCGCGCGGGCTGGGCCGGGCGGGCTTGTTGAGCAGAGTCGCGGGCACCTTCAGCTTGCCGATGTCGTGGAGCAGTGCCGCCCAGCGCAGCCGGGCCCGCTCGGGCTCGCGCAGGTGCAGCTCCCGGGTGAGCATGTCGGTGAACACCCTCACCCGTTCCGAGTGACCCCGGGTGCGACGGTCGTGAACGCTGAGCGCGGCGGTGAGCTCGAGAACCTTCTGGGCCACGGTCAGATCGCCGCGGTCGGGCCGCTGGCCGAGGCGCTCCAACTCGGCCAGCACCTGCCGCGGCCGGCGAGCCTGGCGCGCAAGCCGGAAGCGAGCCGGGGCGTGGTCAGGGAAAAGGAGTGAGATCTGCAGCAATGCGGCCAGGGGTAGCAGCCGACGGGCCAGCAGCCGCATGAGGAACAGCGTCGCCAGGCCGACCAGGCTGATCCCCACCCACCACTCCACCATGCCGTAGGTCGCGGCGGGACGGGCGAGGTCGGAGGCCAGAGCCCAGGCCACAGCCACCGAGGCGCCAACCGGGCCGAGCGCCACCAGGGCGCGGACCAGGAAGGCTAGCACCGGCCGGCTGCGCCACTGGGATCCTGCCGGCGCAACCGATGCCGGATCCTCGAGGGCGGCGGTTGTTGATTCTGGCAACTCGTCCTTGAGTCTCCGCACCAGCCGCGCAAGATTGCGTCACGCTGCGGCGACAGCCCCTTCAGCCCGACCCGAGGGTGGACACCGGTTCGAAGCAGGGTCCCCGCCCTGCCGGCGACTCAGCTGGCGGTGAAGTCCCGGAACTGGATGTGCATCTCGGCGCTCGGCGCCCAGCTCGGATCGTGGCCGCCAAGAAGGTGGAGAAGAACAGCCCCTCGACTGGGACGGCGGAGGACCCCGGGCAGGGCCTCAGCTATGCGGCCACCGGACCGCGGCGGGTGCCAGGCCGTGGGGAACGGGCGGCTGAGCTGGCACCCGAGGGCTGCCGCCGGCCCGGACCCAGGCCGCTCACCGAAGGCTGCAAGCGAAGGGGCAGTTGCCCGCCGCAGACCGGCGGGGCGGGGCTGCACAACCCGCTCTTCCGCGCCCGTCGTCCCTCACGAAGGAATCGCACCTACCGGTGATCGTTCCGTCAGCGAGGAATGACACCGGAGGAGCCGGAGGTTGGGATGCGGTCAGGGACTTGGGGCGTTGGGGGCGGCGGAGCGCGGGC
>JBOHUK010000105.1:0-9702 GCA_050734395.1 Candidatus Dormibacteria bacterium | reverse complement strand
TCTGGCCCGCCATCTTCGCCCCGGTGGCCGTGGTCGCTACCGGCCGCGATCTTCTTCTCGCGTATAAGGACTTGGCCCGCTGCCGGACTTAGGCACGGAGCGCCTAAAGCCACGACGACTGACCACTCCGGTCCCGCTACCTGATCGGAGCCGCGATGGGGATAACCTCGGTCGAGAGTTCGCCCCGGGCCGTCCACGTCCCGCCCTGACCGCCGCGGCCGACGTTAGTCAGCGGGAGGCACGCAGACCCAAAGGGCACCAGGACGAACCGTTGCTCTGAGCGTCTGAGTCTGACCCACAGGCTCGCCGTCGATCTCCCAGAGCTGGGATGCGTCGGTCGACACCAGCACTTGGCGGGCCTGAAAAACCTCCAGCCCCTGGCGCAGCGGAGACCCGGTGAGGACGTGGCCGACCAGCTGGCCCCAGTCGCGCAGGCGCGAAGGTGCGATCAGGGCGACATCGAGTAGACCATCATCCGGCAGAGCCTCTGGCAGGAGGCGGATTCCGCCCGGAAGGCGACCAACGTTGGCGACCAGGACGGCACGCACCCGCCGGGGTGGCAGCCTCTGCCCGTCGAGCTCCATGCTGACCTCGAACCCGGGGCCCGGCACGTGCCTGACGGCCGCCAGCAGGTAGGCCGGCCATCCGAGCAGACGCTTGGTCCCCTGAGGGGCGGCGGCCAGCATCTGGGCGTCGAAGCCGATGCCACTGGCGACGGCGAAGGTGCGCCGCCCCACCTGGCCAAGGTCGATCCGTCGCCGGACCCCGGACATGCCGAGTTCGATCGCCGCCTCCAAGTCGGTGGGAATGCCGAGATTGAGCGCGAGGACGTTGCCGGTGCCAGCAGGCAGCAAGGCCAAGGCAATCTGACTTCCCGCCAGGGCTGCCGCTGCCGCCCGGACGGTGCCGTCGCCCCCGCAGGCAAACACAAGGGTCGCGCCCGCCTCAACTTCGGCTCGCACGCCAGCGCTACCGTCGTCATCGGCAGCCGTCTCGATCCAGCGGGGCTCGGGCCAGCCCCTGGCGCCCACCAGTGTCGCCAACCGCCCCCGAAGCTGACCCAGGTTGCCCACTCGGCGGGGGTTAACCAGGATGGCGGTACGGGTCATGCCAGCTCGGGGCGAACGAGTTCGGCGGCGGAGAATCGGGCTGGAGGCGACTCCGGGAATCGAACCCGGGATCGCGGTTTTGCAGACCGCTGCCTTACCACTTGGCTAAGTCGCCCCTCGGGTCGGGATTGTAGCCGCACCCCCGGCCGATGGACGAACGGGCGGGGACCCCGACCCCGTCCCTCCCCACGGGTCCACCCGACCCCGGCGTCGTGAAGTGCGAGGCCTTGCCGATCCAACCCGGGCCTCCTGTGGCCCAGGCTCCCGGGATTGGCTCCTTTAACATCCCAATAGTGTCGGCGATGGGTGGATGACAGCGAGGGCCGTGCCTCAAAGGCCTGAACCCCAGTCCGATCGGCAGCTGGTGCGCGTCGTGGTGGCCAGCCAGGCAGGCCGAGAGGCGGGCCTCACCGAGTCCCTGCGTTCCGTTCTGCAGCAGACCCACCCAGCCGTGGAGCTCGTCCTGGTGCAGCGGGGCGGCGACTCCGGGGAAGGCCAGGCCCGCCTGGCAGCAGCTCTAGCCGGATTGAGCAGCAAGCACCCCACGGACGTTCTGCACCTGAAGCGCGACCCCGGCTGGGCCGCGGCGGTCAATGCCGCCCTGCATGGATGCCCAGGGCCCCTCGGCCTGCTTCTCAGCCCGGGAGCCGTCCTGGAGGCTGACGCCGTGAGTGCCGCGGTGGGCTGTTCTCTACGACGACCGCAAGTGGCCGGATTCGCCCTCAAGATCCGGTTCCTCGAAGACCCTGACGTGATCTCGTCCGTTGGAGTGGACTATGGCTGGCGGGGCGAGCTGTTCCCGCGGGGACGGGGCGAGGTCGACTTGGGCCAGTTCGACATTGACGAGTCGGTCTGGGGCCTGAGCTCTGAGTGTGCCGTGATTCGCAGCGATGCCTGGGCCACGGACCGCGTCGGGCAACTCGACTCCCGATTCGCCGGCCAATTGGGCGATGCCGATTGGTGCCTGCGTGCCGCCCTCTACGGGGAGCGCCTGGCCAATGCATCCGGTGCGGCCTGCTTGGCCGCGCACCCAGGCACGAGCCAGCGGCCATCGCGCAGCGCGCAACTCAAGCTGGCAATCAAAAACTTCGAGTCCTGGCACCTCCGCGGGTTCCTGCTCCGAGCTGGCACCAGGCGGTTGCCCGCAGCAGGTGAGCGATCCCGATCCGCGCTCGAGGCACTGGGAGATATCCAGCAGCTCACCTCGCTCAGGGCCGAGCGGCGCGAGGTCCAATCGCGGCGCCAGCGACACGATGCGGAGTTCTTCTGCATAGCCGCTGACCGGCCTCCGTTGCAATCGGCGGGGCCGGCTGATGGCCACTCCTGGGCCGCAGTCAAAGCCGCCCTGGGCCGGCTCTATGCCGTGACCGGAGACCAGCGCTGGCTGCCAGCATATGAGTACCTCCAGGTAGTTGAGCAGTTCGAGGTGGTGCTGCCCCGCCCCGAGATGCTCCGGCACCTGCTAGATCTCGCGGGCCCGCTGCCCGAAGCGCTGGTGCGCTACGCGGGGTCCATCAGCGGGGGCGGCGCGTGACCGGATCGACCGCCGCGTCTCGCAAGATCGAGTCCGCGACCACCCGGCCGCTGGTGAGTGTGCTGGTCGTGACTTACGAACCCGATCTGGTCTTGTTGGAGGAATGCCTGCAGTCCGTAGCGCAGGCGGCAGCTGAGGTATGCCTTGAGCTGGTGGTGGTGGACAACAGCGACCAGGAGCCAGCGCGCGCTGTGCTCGAACGTGCGACCCACGGAGCCTACGCGCTACACGCTCGTTATGCGCCGCAGCGGCGCAACCTGGGTTATGCCGCTGCGACCAACGCCGGCCTTGCCCTCTGCCGCGGGGAGTTGGTGCTGCTGCTCAATCCCGACGCTCGCCTGAGCTGCGGGGCGCTGCCGCGTTTGGTCGAAGCAGCCAAACGTCGTCCCGAAGCCGCCGGATTCGCGCCCAAGATCCTGCTCTCGGACCCCGGAGTTGTCCTGGACTCGGTAGGCATGGTCCTTCATCCCGACGGTCCCGGAGCGCAACGGGGCCTGGGGCAGGCGGACATCGGCCAGTACGACCTGGAGGAGAAGGTACCGGGCCCCTGCTTCGCCGCCGCGCTTATCCGCCGCCGGGCCTTCGAGCCAGACAGGGTCGGCCTCTTGGACAGGCGCTACTTCATGTTCTACGAGGACGTTGACTGGTCGCAGCGGGCACAGGTACTGGGCGAGAGTTTTTGGACGGTTCCAAAGGCTGTCGTACTACATTTTCACTCCGCCACTACTCGCCACTTGGCAAGCGGCTTCAAGACCCGCTTGGTCCAGCGCAACCTGGTCTGGTCAGCGGCGAAGAACCTGGAGGCCAGCCGTGCCCTCAGGATCACGCTCCGGCGCAGCCTGGCTGCCTTGCTGCGCCCACGCTCAGCCGACGAGTTCCGCGCCTCCCTACGGGCAGTTGCCGAGGCCTGGGTCGGCCTTCCCGGGTTGCTGCGGTCCCGGCGACAGGTCCAGCGGCGTCGGAATCGTCCCGACCGGAAGTTTCTCGGAACTAGGGGGGAAGGAGCCTTCTTCGACGTCCGCACTTATCGACCCGAGGCAACCCTGGCTTCACTCGACCATGCGTTGCGCCGACGCTTCGCCATAGAGCCTGACCCACGACTCCGCGTTGTGGCCGCACAAGTCCATCTGGCCGCGGAGGCGAGGGTCCGCCAAGATCCAGCCAGAGTGAGCGCGACGGTCCGGGCATCTGGGATCGAAGTCGGGCCAGGCCTTGAATGGCTGCTTCGACAGCTGGAGCTGACCGACGCTAGCTAGCCACCGTCCATGAGCTGCTGGTGGCCGGCCGCCCGGGGCTCCATCAACCGGACCTTCGATGCCGCCACCATCGTTGAGCGCTGGCTAAAGTGGCCCGGACACCACTCTGGCGTAGCGATTGCAATCCTCTCCTTGCCAGCCGTGGCCCACCTCGCAACAACCTGCCCGACGGCATCGGGGCAGCAATCGTTTTAGTCCCCGGCAGATCGGCTGCCGGGCGTGGCAAGGCGCAGAAGCGTAGCAGTGGCTGCGCCGCTATCGTCCAGGTCATCTGGGCCGCCACCACCCGCACCCGCCGGGAAATTTCCTGACGCGCATCTGGGCTGGCCCCCGCCAGCTGGGTCAGGGCCTTGGCCAGCAGCTCCACATCTCCGGCGGGCACGGTCCAGCCCAAGTCTCGACTCTCGATCAGGTCGGCCAGCACATCACCACGAGTGGCGATGACCGGCAGCCCGGCCCACAGGTAGTCCAGTACCCGCGTGCGGAAGGAGAATCTCGTCTCAGCGTGGTCGAAGTGGGTGGAAACTCCGCAACTGGCACGGCCCAGCCAGTCGCCCCGGGTTTCATAGGGGATCCACTCCCGATTGAAGAAGACGTGCTTGCCCAAGATCCCCAGTTCCTTGGCCAATTCAGTCGCCCGCCGCGGCATCCACATGCGAGGGGGCACACCCGGGTTGGGATGGCCCGTCGCCATGAAGAGCAGCTTCAAACGCGGATACTGCGGTCCCACCATTGCCACCGCCCGGATCAGTGTGAGGGGATCGAACCAGTTGTAAATGCCTCCCGCCCAGAGCAACACCAGGTCGTCGGCAGCAATGCCTGGCGGCCAAGGCGGCGGCGCCGACGGGTCAGGTTCTGGCTTCCCCTCTGGCAGACCGAAGGGCACGACATCGAGTAGCTGGCGCAGCGAGTCGTCCGCCGTCCACGTCGCTGGGTTGACTCTGCCCGAGGCCATCAGGGCCCCAAGCCAGAGGTCGCGCTGGCGCTCGCTGGCGCAGATGAAGAAGTCCCCGGCGGCCAATAGATCCCGGGCTATTCCAGCAATGTCAGTACTGAGCGCCCAGCGGTCGGCCATGGAGCGTTGCCGCTCCTGCTCCAGCAGGGCGAGAGGAAATGGGTCGTAGAGGTCTACGACCAAGGGGACGTCCGGGTCGCGCAACTCGGGATGCAGACGCAGGGCCAGGCCCTGGACCACGACCGCGTCCTGCTTGTGCGCTAGCGCTGAGATCTCAGCCGGACGGGGCCCGGGGAGAATCTCCAGACCGACCGAATCGAGCCCAGTGCCCGCGGCGCCAAGCAGGGTCACCCGATGCCCTGCGCTCTGGAGCTGGCGCCCCAACTCGAGGCAGCGGATCGCCGGTCCCGCCATCCTCGGCCCGATCACCTCGTTGGTGGCGATCAGGACCCGGCTCACCGGGGAAGGGTAGCAAAGGCCCGAGAGCCTCCTGAACGGGTGGCCGGTGTCCCGGCCCGGGCACCCTCCGATAGTCGCGCAGCGTTTCTGCCGCTGCTCAAGGGGGATCCTCAGGGCCTGCGATACTGCCACCCGTTCCTGAGCCACATCCAACGGAGAGCATGGTGAGTCGCGGCCAGATCCCGAGCGGAGCGGTCCCCGAGACGCAGGAGCAGGGGCCCTCGACCGCAAGCCACAACGACCTCTACGGGTCCGAGTACTACGACGTCTACATAGGCTCCGCCGAAGGCTCTGCCCCACCGCCCTACCAATGGGGGGAGCCAGTATGGGAGGGGTTCTTCGGGCGAATCGCGACAGAACTAGTGGCGCAGCTGCAGCCGAAGTCGGCACTCGATGCGGGCTGCGCCCTAGGATTCCTCGTCAAGGCCCTCCGAGATCGCGGAGTCGATGCAGCGGGACTGGACACCTCGACCTGGGCTATAGCCCAGATTCCAGCTCACACGGCCAGCCATTGCCGGGTTGGCTCGATCACCGCAGAGTTGGAGCGGGACTACGACTTGATCGCGTGCATCGAGGTCCTTGAGCACGTGAGCCCAGAGGAAGCGGAGCAGGCGGTGGCCAATCTCTGCCGCCACTCGAAGGCGGTCCTCTTCTCCTCGACACCGGAGCACTTCGAAGAGGTGACGCACATCAACGTGCGGCCCCCTGACTATTGGGCTGCCCTCTTCGCTCGCCACCGCTTCTACCGGGATTGGGACTTCGACGCAGGCTTTGTATCCCCGCATGCGGTGCTCTTCCACCCCGTCTCGCACTGGCGTCAGGTGGTGGCAGGCTACGAGCGTCGGCTCTGGGATGGCCAGCGCGAGGTGCGAGGCCTGCGGGCCCACCGCGACCATCTTTTCGCCGAACTCCAGCAACACCTGGGGGCTCGAGACGAGCTCAAGGCTCTGCTCAACACCAAGACCTTCCGGCTCAGTTCGCGAGCGCGCGCGCTGTGGGCGCGAAGCCATGCTCCGGCGCCAATGGCACCCTCAGAGCCAGGGCAGCAAAGCTACGGCGACTGGGTCCGCGACTTCGACACCTTGACCGACGACGACCGCCAGCGAATCCGCCAGCTGCTCTCCGCCCTGCCGAGGCCAACGGCCTTCTCGGTCCTGATGCCGGTGTTCAATCCGCCTGAGGAACACTTGCGAGCGGCCCTGGACTCGGTCCTTGGCCAGCTGTACGACAACTGGCAGCTCTGCCTGGCCGACGACGCCTCGACCGACCCGGCGGTGGGCCGAGTGCTGAGCGAGTACTGCCTTCGCGATCAGCGCATCAAGCTCACCAGCCGCCACGCCAGGGGGCACATCGTTGCCGCCACCAACAGCGCCCTCGAACTCGCGGACGGAGACTACGTTGTGCTCCTCGACAATGACGACCTCCTGCCGGAGCATGCACTCGCCTGCCTCGCCCTGGAGGTCGACCGCTTTCCAGAGACGGCGGTCATCTTCTCCGACGAGGACAAACTCAACGAGCAGAGCCAGCGCATCCAGCCCTACTTCAAGCCGCCCTGGAACCCGGACCTCATACTTGGGCAGAACTACGTGAGCCACCTGGGCGCCTTCCGGCGCGACCTGGTTCTGGCGGTGGGCCGCTTTCGCGAGGGATTCGAGGGGAGCCAGGACTACGACTTGGTGCTGCGAATCGCGGAGCAAGTGCCGGTTGAGCAGATCCGGCACCTGCCGCTCGTGCTCTACCACTGGCGAGCTCACTCGGAATCCACCGCCCGGTCAGCCGCCGCCAAGCCATACGCCGAGGAAGCCAGTCGCCGTGCCGTGCAAGAGCACCTGCAGCGCCTCCGACTTCCCGCCCAGGTAGGCACCGACCGGAGCTGGAGTGGGCAGCGGGTCCGTTGGCGGCTTCCGGATCCACCACCCCGGGTCCGGGTGCTGGTGGGTGGCCGCGACCTGGCGTTGCAGCAACACGCCCTGACCAGCCTGCGCCTGCTGACCGACTATCCCGCTTTGACCCTGGAGGCGGCCGGAGAGACATTCCCCTTCTTCACAGCAGACGACGGGACCAGCACCCAGGCGGGCGTCGTCCACGAGGGCCCGGGCCAGCTCGGACGCCCCGACCAGGCTGACGCCATCTGCGCCCTCCTCTGCGGTGTGGAGGCGATCGAGGCCGACTGGCTCAAGGAGATGGCCTCGCTGCTGTTCAGCCCCGGGGTGGGCGTGGTCGGAGCGCGAATCGAGGATCGCGGCGGTGCTATCACCCGGGGACCGCTCACCACCGGGGCGGAGGGAGACCTGCTGGCGCCGTGGGACGGCACCCCCCGCCTGGACAGCGGCTACTTTGGCCGAGCCTGGTTACCGCAGAGCGTGGCCAGCCTGGTGCCCGGTGCAATCGTGGTGCGCAGTAGCGTCTTGGCCCAGATCGGTGGTCTGGACACGAGCCTGGACGCCAATTGGCGCACGGTCGACTTGTGCCTGAAGGCTCGCAGTCGGGGCTGGCGGGTCGTCTGGACGCCGGCGGCTCGCTTGCTCGCCGCCCCCGGCGTCGCCTCCTGGGAGGGGTTGAGTAAGCTTCCACCGGTCCTCCTGGAGCGACACCGGGGATTGCTGGAAGATGACCCTGACCCCGCCTACAGCCCCAACCTCAGCCTCGGCCCCCGGGGTGGCTTCACACCGGCCAGGCCACCCCGTCAGCCCGCACCGTGGCGGCACTTGGGAACGCAGGCACCCGAGGGGGTTTCCCCCCGACCCAGCCCTTAGCCGTCGACCGGGCCACCCTTCCCAGGCGCACACCGGGAGACAGCGCCGCTACGAGTACCAGCCCTCCACGTCCACGACGATGTCCACATCACCGAGGTCGTTGAAGACGTTGATCTGACCCAAACTGCTGAGTTGAACGACGACCAGGTTGGGCTGGATCTGGCCCGGTCCCAGGTTGATGTCCGAAACGACCGGACGACTCGCGCTGGTCGGGTAGACGGTGATGTAGGTACCAGCCGTGGGCTCGACAGCGGTGACGTTGAGCACCACTGCACTGGGCGGCGAGGAGGCGGTCATCAGCGGCACGCCCGCGGCGCCTGCCACCGTGATGGTTAGGGTGCTGCCCGGTCCCAGGGTGGAGTTGCTGTAGGGCTGGCCGCTGTCCGGGCGCGTGTCAGCCAAACGGGTCGGCGGCTGCGTGTTGAAGTCGGAGCCACTGGCGGCTGGCGCCGAGGCGCTGGTGTAGTAGCCGTTCAGATCCGCGACCAGCTGCACGTCCCCGAGGTCGTTGAAGAGATCGACGTAGCCGTTCACGACTTTGAGTATCACCCGGTTGGCGATCGTCTCCCCCGCCGTGAAGTTGAGGTTGGAGGCCAGGGGCTTCGCGGTTGCCCCGGGATAGGCGGTGATGTAGCTAGCGCTGGTTGGGTCGGTGGCCGTCAGGTTGAAGACCACCGCCTCCACTCCGCTGGCGGGTACGCCCGTGGTGCCGCCGGTGACCGCGAACTGGACCGTTTGCCCTGGACCGATCGGACCGGTTGTCCCACCGTTCCCAGTACGGGTGTCCAGCACCCGTACCAAAGGGACGGGATTGTACAGGCCAGCGTTGCCCTGCGCGGCGGTGGAGACGTATCCCTCGACGTCGGCGACGATCTGGATATCACCCTGAGCGTTGTAGAAGCTGACCCCACCGTCGGTACCCAGGGCCACCTCCACCAAGTTGGCGACCGTCTCCCCGGGCGCGACGTTGAGATTGGAGGCGAGCGGCCTGGCCGAGGTGTCCGGCCACACGGTGATGTAGCTGCCCAACGTTGGATCGGTGGCAGTCACGTTGAGCACGACTGCGCTCGCCCCCCCTACGGACGGCAACCCGGCGGCCACCAAGGAGGCCCCGCTGACCGTGACGGTGCCGCCCGGACCCACGGGGCCGGTCGTCCCGCCAGTTCCGTCCCGCGTGTCCAGCACCCGGGTCGGCGGGAGTGGGACGTAGGGTCCGCAGGTACCGGTCGGGGCACCATAACCGCCGGACCCTCCGCCACCGTAGCCGCCGCCGGCACAGCTGGCTGCCAATGCGGTCGGGGGCTGCTGGCTTATGAGCCAGATCGACCCACCTACGATTGTCGCACCGACGACCACCGTGACCAGCCGGCGCCGGAACCCTCCCAGGAGCGCGCGCCCGAGGGCCGAGGGTGGCAGTGGCCTGGCCAACATTGAAATGGAGGGACCCCCCTGCAATCAGGGCACGTTCCTTGGAAATGATACGGAGGGGGGGACGGGACGTCAAGGGCCCGCATTCCCTCATCCAAGATCACACCCTGGGGCGATCGTTCCCTCACCAAGGAAGGACACCGAGGGCCGATCGTCGGAGATCGGGCGTGAGGGGGCAGGGCCCATGCGGATCCGAGAGCGGTAC
>JBOHUK010000104.1:0-11217 GCA_050734395.1 Candidatus Dormibacteria bacterium | reverse complement strand
CAGAACAGGGCGGCCTCCTTGCCCAGCAGCGCTGCGACCTCATCTTGCAGCCGGTTCACAGTGGGGTCCTCACCGAAGACGTCGTCCCCGACCTCGGCCGCGGCCATCGCCCGGCGCATCCCCGCACCGGGCTTGGTCACGGTATCGCTGCGCAGGTCGATCACCGACTCCACTCCGCGCCAATCGTACGTGGGTGAGGAGCCCCCGTCTTGTCAGCCGCGCTCCTGCTCGGCCGGCACCGTGTCCGCCACGCCGGCCAGGTCCAGGAACTCGACCCGGTCGCGGCCGCCGCGTTTGGCGCTGTAGAGCGCGCGGTCCGCCAGATCGAGCAGGTTGCGCTCCCCACGGGAGCCTTCGGGGAACGTGACTCCGCCGACGCTCACCGTCACCCGCACCGCGTGACCATCCTCCAAGCGCACCTCGGTCTCTCCCACCGCGGCGCGGATCTTCTCCGCGACCAGCTCAGCGTCGTCCCTGCCGGTATTGGCCATGACCACGACGAACTCCTCCCCGCCGTAGCGGGCGGCGAGATCCGAGCGGCGGATGGTGTCCAGCATCAGAGTGGCGAACTGTCGCAGCACCCGGTCCCCTGCCGGGTGCCCATAGGTGTCGTTGACCGCCTTGAAGTGGTCAAGGTCGAGCATCAGCACCGACAGGTTGGCGCTCGCCCGCTCTGCGACGTTCACCTGCTGGTCGAGATACCCGACCAAGAACCGGTAGTTGTAGAGGCCGGTCATGGCGTCGGTCGTGGCCTCCCGCTGGGTGGCCGCCAGGCGCAGATTCTTTTCCACCGCCACCACGATCTGACCAGCGACGGCGTCGCAGAGGGCATTGTCGTCCTCCAGGTAGGGGGAGCGGCGGTTTCCCAGCAGCAGCAGTCCCAGGTCTCGATCCTCGCTGCGCAGTGGCTCGACCAGGCAGTTCTGAAGCTGGAAGTGCGACTCCACGGGACCGCGCTCATCCTCCGCCAGGTGGGTCCGGACCAGGAAGCGGGGCTCACGGATCAGCCGGCCGAGCAGGCCTTGGCTGCCCTCCAGCTCGGACCAGCTGGGAAGCGGCTCCGCGGCCCCGAGGGCGATGAGCAACCCCCGCGGCAGCTGGGGCTGAGCGCGCACCAGGATGATCGCCAGGTCCGCCTCGAGGAGGTCGGTGAGGCTGCGCAGCACCTGGGTCAGGGTGTGTTCCAGGGGGGCGTTGCCGGTGAGTGTGGAGGCGATCACGCTGCGCCCGGTGGCGATCAGCAGTTGGCGGCGCAACCGCCGCCGCATGATCTCGAAGTTGGCCCCCAGGCGGCTGACCTCCTCCGCCCCCTCAACCGTCACCGGAGTGGCGTAGGCGTCCTGCGCCAGCCGCTGCACCGCCAGGTCCAGGCGGCGCAGCGGCCGATTGAGGAAGTGCTCGACCAGCAGGAACACCACCACCATCCCAAGCAGCAGTACCCCGGCGACGGCCAGGGCGAGCGGGAGGGCGAGCTGCCCGAAGGTCGGCCCCACGCGCAAGGTGGACTCGACCAGCAGCAGCCGCCCGACCACAGCGCCGCCCGCCGCCCGCAGCGGCAGGCCGACGACGGCGTAGCTGGCGCCGTTGAAGTTGACCCGGCTGGCCCGCGGCGAATGCAGGGCCGGCCCCAGGCTCCGGGGCGGGGCGGATCCCGCCGGTAAGGTGCGGTCGCCGAGTCGGACGGGGGCGGCCAACCGTGTCCCCGCCACCAGGGCCAGGTGCGCTCCGGCACCCCGGCTGGCCACCAAGCGTTGGGCGAAGGTGAGCACCGCCGGGGACAGCGGCGTCTCCACCAGCACCACCGCCCCACTCCCACCCGGGATGAGCGCCGCCCCCATCCCGCTAAGGCCGCCGCCCGAAGCGACGAAGTAGCCCGAGCTGTTGCCCGGGGCGCAGCCCGACGCCCGGCGTGCGGCACCGGCCGCCAGGGGGGCACCTCCGCTCGGCACCTCGGCCAGCAGGCGGCCCTGCGAGTCCTCCACCAGCACCCGCCGCCCGGCACCGAGCGAGGGCTCGGCTGCCTGTAGCGCCTGCTGCAGGGTCGCTGAGCCCGCGGCCAGGCCCTGGGCAGTGGCGGGCAGCGCTGCCACCTCGCAGGCGAGCTGCTCGGAGGCGGTCGCCGTCTCCAGCGTCACCAGGCCGAGGCCGAGGCGGGAATCGCCGGAGGCCGCCTGCAGCGACTGCTGGGACCCGGCCTGGCCGGTCTGCAGCCAGGCGACCGCCCCTGCCGCCAGGGCAGTCGCCAGTCCCACGCCCAGCAGCACCAGGGCGAACTGGGAGGTGAATGAGGGCCGGCGGACCCGGCGGCGGCCGTTGGCTTGGCTGGCCAATGTCTCTGCCCCAGCTTGGCGAAGGGGGTCCGGCCGACCCGGAGTGGGTCCCGGTCCCGGCCTGGATCTGGCCGGCTCCCGCGACCACCCCGGGGCACCGGCCCTATGATGTCTCCCACCGTAGCCGCCCCCGCGCGGAGGTTGGGTGGCAGGCGGTAGCGATGGGGTGACACCCACCGAACGGTCCGATGACATGTGCGACGGTCTCTCCCCGCGAGGTGGATAGCGCGTGCCCGAGGTGGTGGTCTCCTTCTTGGACGGCGAGGTCCTCTACGGGGAGCTGGGGCTGCTGCACATGGACGACCCCTTCCTCGATGTGGACCTGCACACCCTCGACGGCAACGCCCGGCAGGCTCTGGTGCCGGTCAGCGCGGTTCGGCAGATCGACACCGCCAAGGTGGAACCGGCTCCTAGCGCCGCCGAATTGAAGGGCAAGCCGAGGGTGGCGCTCCACTTCCTGGATGGCCAGGTGCTGCGCGCGTATGTCATCAACCCCGCCACCCTGCAGCGATTCGGCTCGCTGTGGGACATCGTCGACGCCAAGAGCGGCGAGCACAAGGTGACGGCTGTCCCCTACACCGCCCTCAAGGCCGCCTTCTACGTGCGCCGCTGGGACACGCGCTCCCCGATCGAGCGGGGAAGTTCGGTCGCCTCCAAGGAGGCGAGCCAGCGGCGCCGCTTGGCGGAGCTCCAGGCGCGGCGCAACCGCGAGGGGGTGCGGCGCAAGCTGGGCCGCCCCGGGGCACGACGCTCCCCGGCGGGCCCGGAGCGGCCCTCCCGGGGCACCTAGCCGCGGTGAAGGCGCTGGTGACCGGGGGGGCAGGTTTCATCGGCAGCCACCTGGTCGACCGACTCCTGGCGGAGGGCGGGGAGGTGGTGGTGCTCGACGACCTCAGCAGCGGCCGCCGGGAGCAAGTCGCTGCCGGCGCGCGCCTGCTCCTCGCCGACGTCGGCGACGAGGCGACTGAGCGTTTGCTGGAGAGGGAACGCCCCGAGGTTGTCCTCCACCTGGCGGCGCAGATCGATGTGCGCCGCTCGGTTCGCGAGCCGCTCTTTGACGCCCGGGTCAACATCGAGGGCACGGTGAGGCTGCTCGGTGCGGCCGCCCGTGCTGGCGCCCGTCACTTCGTCCTCATGTCCTCGGGAGGGGCCGTCTACGGCGACACCGAACAGCTGCCCACCAAGGAGGACCACCCCCTGCGGCCGGCCTCGCCCTACGGCGCCTCCAAGGCCGCCGCCGAGCATTACCTGAGCGCCTTCGGCCCCACCAGCGGCATGAAGATGACCGTCCTGCGCCCCGGCAATGTCTACGGGCCGCGCCAGGACCCCCACGGCGAGGCGGGCGTGGTCGCGATCTTCGCGAGCCGACTCCTAGCCGGCGAGGCCGCGGTGGTCAACGGCGACGGGCTGCAGACCCGGGACTACCTCTACGTGGACGATGTGGTGGCCGCGATCTGCGCGGCGCTGGCAGGGGAAGCGGGCACCTACAACCTGGGGACGGGTGAGGAGACCTCGGTGCTGCAGGTGCTGGACGGCCTGCGCCGGGCGGTCGAGGCCCTGCGCGGCCCCAGGTCCGCGCCACTGCCCCAGACCGTCCACGGGCCCGCCAAGGCGGGAGAGCAGCGCCGCTGCGCCTTGGACTGCGGGCAGGCGCGACGGGGGCTGGGCTGGGCCCCACAGGTGGGACTGCGCGATGGCCTGGAGCGGACCGCCTCCTTCTTCGCCGGCGAGGGCTAGCGGTAGCGGAAGATGATCCGGCCCCGGGTCAGATCGTAGGGGCTCAACTCCACCTTGACCTTGTCCCCGATCAAGGTCCGGATGTAGTGCTTGCGCATCTTGCCGGAGATGTAAGCGAGCACCACCTGGCCGGTCTGCAGCTCCACCCGGAACTGGGCGTTGGGAAGCGGCTCGACCACCGTGCCCTCGAGCTCGATGGTCTCCTCCTTCTTCTCCTCGATGGGAGTGGGCCGGGAGACCCGGGGGCGCGCCGGGCCGCGCCGGGTGCGGCCCCGCATCGGTCGTCTGGCCAAAGACTGCCTCCCAAGGACCGCAGGCGACGAACCCGGTCGCTGCGGGAAAGCTGGATTGTATTGCCTTCCTGAGATTGCCGCCTATGACGCCTTGGCCACCAGGCCGCCGCCGCCGCCGTGCCGGGGACCAACCACGTGCACCAGGCGCCCGCAACCTTCAAGCTCACACTCGACCCGGTCGCCCGGCTCCAGCAGCCGTCCCCGCTCCTGGCCGCTGCCACCGCCGACGGTCCCGCCCGCCAGCACTTCGCCCGCCTCCAAGGGCTCGGCCCCCGAGGCGTAGGAGACCATCTCGGCAAAACTCCAGCGGGCATCCCCCACCCGGGCCTCTGCCACAAGTTCACCGTTTAGGTAGGCGCGCGCGCGCAACTCGGCGGGGTCCGCGATCTCGTCCTCGGTCACGAGCCAGGGGCCCAGTCCCGAGGCGAAGTCCTTGGCCTTGGCCGGTCCCAGCCTGACCCGCATCTCGTCGGCCTGGACGTCGCGGGCGGAGAAGTCGCAGAAGACGCAGTAACCCGCGATCGCCTCCGCGGCCGCCTGCAAGTCCAGGTCGCGCCCACCGCCCCTCAGGATCACCGCTACCTCGAGCTCGTAGTCCAGGGCGTCGGTGTAGGCGGGCCAGGGCACCTCGGCTCCCGGGGCTAGCAGGGTCGCGGGATTGCCCTTGTAGTAGACGGGACGGCGGTACCAGGCCTCCGGAATGGGCTCACCGCGGCGGCCGGCACCAGCCGCCACGTGCTGCTCGTAGGCGTAGAAGTCACGCAGCAGGGGCGGGCGCAGGAGCGGGAGGCGCTCCACCTCGGCAGAGCCCCAGCTGATCCGGGCCTGGGAAGCCGGGGCGAGTGCCTCGGGGGGCTGCCGGGCTCCGAGCCGCACCGCCTCCGCCGCCAGCTCCAGACCGCGCCGGCCGCCGCGGAGCACGGCCACCAGGTCCGGGGGGAAGGTGGCCCGGGCCCACGCCTCAGGGTCGCCGCTGCCCTGCTCCGCCCACCAGGCCTCGCCGGCCGAGGTCAGGTCGATGAGCCGGGGCGCTCCCGACCCCGGGTCGGAGGTCTCCGCCACCACGCGCGCCACCGTGCCCAAGGGGCCGCGCACCCCGACTGTGGCCAGTCGCACGCGCTCCCTCCCTCAGTCGTCGTCGATGTAGGGCATCCAGGACTCCGCGTACTCCAGGATCTCCGCCGGGCCGGCGCCCGCCAGCGGCTGGAGGGGATGCACCGCATCGATCATCACTGCCACCTCGTCGTGGTGTGTCTTGGTCTGCTCCAGGTCACGCCGCACCGCCTTGGGCTGGGGCCCGTGGTGGATCCCCTGCGGGTGCCAGGTGAGCATCCCGGCGTCGATCCCCGCCCGGCTCATGAACTGGCCGGCGTGGTAGAAGAGCACCTCGTCGTAGTCGATGTTGCGGTGATAGAAGGGCAGCCGCACGGCGCCCGGGTCGTCGATGCCCTCAACCCGCCGGGGGGTGAAGGTGCAGAGCACGAACCCCGGGGTGCGCAGCGTCGTGTGCACCGAAGGGGGCAGATGGTACCGGCCCGAGGTGACCGGGCGGATGTCCCGGACGTTCAGCGCGAAGGCGCTCAGGTCCCCCTTCCAACCGACCGTGTCGATGGGGTCGAAGGGGTAGACCACGCGGGTCCAGCGGCCCTCGCGCTCGATGACCAGCTCCCACTCCCCGGGGGCGGTAGGCGGTCCAGGCTCCTGGGGCAGCTCGGGAAGGCGCAGCACCGCCCGGTCGTAGGGGGAGTGCTGGCCCATGCGGTCCGACGGCGGGAACTCGGGCAGGTCCGAGGAGGAGATCACCAGAAGGAAGCTCTCCTCGCCCGCGGGGAAGACGCGATGAGTCGTGCCGCGGGGCAGGACCAGGTAGTCCCCGGCTTCGTAGTCGAGGGCGCCGAAGTCGGTCGCGAGGCGCCCGTGGCCGCGGTGAACGAAGTAGATGAGGTCGCAGTCGGCGTTGCGGTAGGCGTGGGGCATGGCCTCGGTCCGGCGCGAGACCTGGATGCGGACGTCGGCGTTGCCCAGGACCGGGGTGACCGCCCCGGCCGGATCGCGGGCGTCGGTGGCCTCGATCTTGCGCAGGTCGTAGGCCCTGGGCCGGAGCGGCCCCTCGATGCGCAGCCATTCGGTGGGGGCATGCTCGTGGTAGAGGTGGGAGGCGGGCCCGAAGAAGCCGTGGCGGCCGAACTCCTCCTCGTAGGTACCTTCCGGTAGGTCGCAGTGCGCCTGACGGCTGTGGCGGCCACGGGCCTGAGGGAACATGGAAACTACCTCGCCTGGGCGGACCGCGCCCGCGGCCTGCGCCCCCAACTCCAGTTTGCCAGAGACCCCCCGGCGCCCGGCTGGCTAGCCCGCGAAGGTGATCACGGTCTTGATGTCGTCGGCCCCGCGGGCGAAAGCCTGGGCGAAGTCGGCGACCGGCACCCGTCGGGTGACGATCCGCTCCAGCACCCCCGGCCACTTCCGGGCCGCCGCCCCCAGCATCCGCGCAGCCATCTCGAAGTGGCGGCGGTTGGCGTTCACCGTGCCGTAGACCAGCTTGTTGCCTAGCACCATGTCCAGGTTGAGTGCGTCCGAGTCGACGGTAACGGTGCGCGAGCCCGCGGTGACCGAGCTCAGGCAGCAGACCCCGTTGTGGCCGGTCGCGGCGATGGCCGCCATGGCCACGGCCGAGACCCCGGTCCCCTCGAAGATAAGGTCCAGGTGACCCAGCTCCTCACCGAGCCCAGCGACAGGGTGCTGGTCAGCGTCCAGTAGGCTGGCGCCGATCGCCTCCGCCACCGCCGCTGCCGGCGACCCGTCTGCCCCCTTGGCCACCAGGCTCACCTTGATATCGCGCAGGCGCAGGAAGATCGCCGCCAGGAGCCCGATCGCCCCGGCGCCGCAGACCAGGGCCTGGGTGGGATCCCAGGGCATGCGCGCCCGCTGGATGGTGAAGGCCTGGGTCAGGCCCTTCTCGACGATGCTGCTGGGCTCCATCAGAACCCCCACCTGGCGCAGCGTGTTGGGGAGGGGAATGAGGTAGTCCGCGGATTCCACGTAGCGCTCGGCCATGTAGCCGTCCCGGCCCTTGATGCCCCGTTCGGTGTAGTTGCCGGTCAGGCAGTCGTCGCTCTGTCCGGCCGCGCACGGCGGGCAGCGCTCCGGGCAGGGGCGGCGCACCGTGGCCACCACCAGTTGGCCCGGGTTCAGGTCGACCCCCTTGGGCGCGCTGACCACCCGCCCCAGGTTCTCGTGACCCAGGACCAGCTGCGAGTGGCCGGGCGGCGCCGCGCCGTACCCCTGGTTCGCGATCTCGAAGTCGGTGCCGCAGACTCCGACTTCCACCACCTCCACCTCGACCGCCGGGGCCGGACGACCGTCGGCGCCCTGGACGTCACCGGTGCCCGAGGCCGAGGCGAGCTCCTCCAAGCGCACGCTCTGGGTCTTTCCCGGCGTGGTCACGATCGCCTTCATCGCCTGCCTCCTCCTTGCTTGCAGCTACCGGTCCGGGGCCAGAGTGACTCCCACTAGGTGCAGGGGCCGGCGGATGGCCAGGTAGACCCCAGTCCCCACGATCGTTATCACCCCGCGATCGAAGGCACGGCTGAGCAGGGCCACCGCCGCCGCCAGCGGCACGGCCACCCCGAAGGCCGCCAGCAGCAGGGTCATGGAGGTCTCGTACGCCCCGATACCGCCAGGCAGCAGGCTGATGCCCCCGACCAAGTGGGAGATGGCGTAGACGAAGGCCGCCTGGTACACCCCGAGGTCGACGCCCACGCTGCGAACCGTGAAGTAGAACATGGCAATGGCCACCGCCGCCGCCAAGAGCCCGATCACGGCCGGGCCGAGTGAGCCGGGCCGGCGGGCGATGAAGATCACGTCGTGGTGGAGCGCCTCCAGGTCGTGCTGGTAGCGGCGCACCCAGGGGACCCGGGTGGCCAGGGCGATCGCGACCCGGAAGGCCCGCGGCCAGAGGAGCACCACCGAGATAGCGACGATCCCTACGAGAGCGATCACCACCGCGGCCTGGGCCCCGGGAAAGCGGCGCGCCCCGGGGACGGCGGCCGCGATCAGTCCGATCGGGTATAGGAGCTCCTGGACCACCACCGTGGCCGCCACTTCACCCAGCCGGACCTTGGTGTGCTGCCGCAGCAGGAAGGCCCGGCTCAACTCCCCGAGCGGGAGGATGGCCAGGGGCTGGGAAGCCAGGTAGATGAGCGTCGTCTCCTGGGGGCCGTGGTCAAGGCGCAGGGGCTTGAGGAAGAGATGCCACTGCCACCCCTTGATCACGTAGTAGCCGATTGCCAAGGCGAGGATGATGGGCAGGTAAGCGAGGTGGAAGTGGGAGAAAGCCCGCCCGAGTTCCTGCGGGCGCACATAGAACACCAGCAGGCCGAGGATGGCCAGGCTGATCAGCGCCGGCAGCAGCCGTCGCCCGATTACTTGCCTGCGGGAGCGGGAGGCGGTGGACATCTGGCTCCTACAGTATCCGGCCCGGGATCACGGGGAGAATGGGACACCCGGAACTCGCTGTCACTTCGCCACCCGGGCCGCTATACTCCGGGCACCCATGGGCCGACCATAGCGCGCGGCCCGATCGAGACCTGAACCAGTGGCCCCTCTTCTAGAAGTAGACAACCTCAGGACCTTCATCCGGCAGCGCCGGGCCGTGGTCAAGGCGGTTGATGGCGTGTCGCTCAGCATCGAGGCGGGCGAGACCTTGGGGTTGGTCGGGGAGTCCGGGTGCGGCAAGACCATGACCGGCATGTCGATGATGCGTCTGCTGCCCACTGGCGGCTACATCGCGGAGGGGTCGATCAAGCTCGACGGCAGGGACCTGGTACCCCTCCACGAGAAGGAAATGCGCCGCGTGCGGGGCAATGACGTGGCGGTGATCTTCCAGGATCCGATGACCTCGCTCAACCCGACCATGCAGGTCGGCCTGCAGATCGCCGAGTCGGTACGCATCCACCGCGGGGCCACCAGGGGCGAGGCTCTGAAGCGGGCTGAGGAGGTCCTGGCGCTGGTGGGGATGCCCCGTCCCAAGGAGCGCCTCAAGGATTATCCCCACCAGCTCTCCGGCGGCCTGCGGCAACGGGTCATGATCGCCATGGCACTCGCCTGCGAGCCCAAGCTGCTGATCGCCGACGAGCCCACGACGGCCCTCGACGTCACCATCCAGCTCCAGATATTGGAGCTCCTCTACAGCCTCAAGCAGCGGCTGCGCATGGCGGTGCTATTGATCACCCACGACATGGGCGTGATCGCGGGTCGCGCGGACCGGGTGATGGTCATGTACGCCGGGAAAATCGTCGAAGGGGCCGATACGGTCGAGCTCTTCGACAACATGCACCACCCCTACACCGAGGCGCTGCTGGCCTCCATACCCCGGCTCGACCAGCGCACCGACCAGGCGCTGTACAGCATCCCGGGCCTGCCCCCGGACCTCACCAACCCGCCGACTTGGTGCAGATTCCAGCCACGCTGCCGCTATGCGACCAACCGCTGCCGCGAGGAGGAGCCCCAGCTAAGCAACGAACCGGGAAGTAACCACAGCTACGCCTGCTTCAACCCGGTCGCCAGGGGCGTCAAGCAGCTGGAGTCGATCAGTTGACCGCGGTCAGCGAGGTCGAAACCACCCAGGAACTGCAGAGCACAGAGTTTGTGGAACTCCGCCACGTGGTCAAGGAATTCCCGGTCACGGCCGGCGCGGTGCTGCAGCGGAGGATCGGCTCGGTCAAAGCGGTCTCCGACGTGTCCTTCGCCATCGGCAAGGGTGAGACCTTCGGGCTGGTGGGAGAGTCGGGCTGCGGCAAGACCACCATCGGCCGCCTGATCGTCGGGCTGGAGAAGCTCACTGGCGGGTCGATCATCTTCGACGGCACCGAGATCTCAAAGCTCCGTGGCTCCAGACTCCGGCGGCGGCGGCGGGACCTGCAGCTGATGTTCCAGGATCCCTACGCGTCGCTCAACCCTCGCATGCGGGTGGGAACCATCATCCGCGAGCCGCTGGTGGTGCAGAAGATCGGCACCCGCCAGGAGCAGGCGTCCCGGGTGCGCCAGCTGCTCCAGGAGGTGGGGCTCAGCCCTAAGTCCACCGACCTCTACCCCCACGAGTTCTCGGGGGGGCAGCGCCAGCGCATCGGGCTGGCGCGGGCGCTGGCGCTCAATCCCAAGCTGATCGTGGCGGACGAACCGGTCTCCGCCCTCGACGTCTCGATCCGCTCCCAGATCCTCAACTTGATGAACAGCCTCCAAGAGAGCCACGGGCTGACCTACCTGGTCATCTCCCATGACCTCTCAGTAGTCAAGTACCTCTCAGATCGGATCGGGGTCATGTACCTTGGCAAGCTGGTTGAGCTGGCACCGAGTGTGGAGATCTACGAGAGGCCAGCGCACCCCTACACCCTGGGCCTGATCCACGCGATCCCCGAGCCCAACCCGAGCCGTGAGCGCTCCAAGGAGGCCAATCCCATCCGCGGCGAGCTGCCCTCCGCGATCACCCCGCCCTCAGGCTGCCGCTTCCGCACTCGCTGCCCGCGGGCACAGGACCTGTGCGCCGAGCAAGAGCCGCCCCTTCGCTCCTTCGGCCCCAAGCACCTGGCCGCCTGCCACTTCCCTTTGCAGACGCCCGCCGCCTAATCCCGGCCAATGCTGGCGGGCGTCACACACGAAAGGGCAGGGAACGACACCCCTTTCTAGGTAAGGGCCGCTACCGAGCCGCTAGTGCAGCACGTCAGAAATAGGTTGCAGTTTTAGAGGTGGTTGGAAGATGATGGGGGCATGCCAAATCACCCCGTTCCCGCCGCCGTTCTCGAGCCCGATCAGCGGGCCGTCCTGACCACCTGGGCTCGGAGCCGGGTTCTCTCGCAGCG
>JBOHUK010000103.1:0-5462 GCA_050734395.1 Candidatus Dormibacteria bacterium | reverse complement strand
CGGCTGCCGGAACTCGGCGATGGCTGAGGATCGGGCTCGGGCGGGGCTGCTGGTGCTGGAATCTGGCGCCCAGTTCCCCGGGACCTGGATCGGCGCCCCTCCGCCTGAGGATGGCACCGCCGCCCTCGGGGAGGTGGTGTTCAACACCTGCATGACGGGCTACCAGGAGGTCTGCACCGATCCCTCATACGCGGGTCAGATGGTGGCCTTCACCCATCCGCTGATCGGCAATGTGGGCGCGGCAGCAGCCGACATGGAGTCGGGGCGGGCCTGGTGCCGTGCCATGCTGGTCGCCGAATGCAGTCCCACCGCCCCGCACTGGCAGGCGGAGCTCGCCTTCTCCCCCTGGCTGCGCCAGCAGGGAGTGCCCGGACTCACCGGGGTCGACACCCGCGCGCTCACCCGCCACCTGCGCGACCGCGGCACCCAGCGCGGGGTCCTGGCCCTGGCCGGAGCCCTGGAGGCGCCGAGCCTCCAGGAGCTGGCCTGCGGCTCGCCATCGGTTTCCGAGCAGGGCCTGGTGGCGGAGGTCTCGACCGCTCATGCCCTGGTCTGGGACGAGCCGCTCCACCCTGCCTTGCGCCGGGGCGCGGGAGAGGGGGTGCGGCGCCACCCCGGCGGCGGGCCCCGGGTCGTGGTCCTGGACCTCGGGGTGAAGCGCAACACGCTGCGCTCGCTGCGCAGCCGGGGCGCCGAGGTCTGGCTTCTGCCCCACTCCGCCTCGCTGGAGGACATCGACCAGCTCCGCCCCCAGGGGGTGGTGCTCAGCAACGGCCCCGGCGACCCCGCCCGGCTGCCCCAGCAGGTGGAGCTGGTGCGAGCCCTGCTGCCGCGCTACCCCACCCTGGCAATCTGCCTGGGGCACCAGCTGGTGGGCCTGGCGGCCGGGGGCAGCACCAGCCGGCTGCCCTTCGGCCACCACGGCGGCAACCACCCGGTCCACGACCTCAGCAGCGGCGAGGTCTTCGTCACTCCTCAGAACCATGAGTTCCAGGTCGACGCGACGAGCCTGACCGAGGCGTCCCTCTGGCGCGTCTCGGAGCGCAACTTAAACGACGGCTCGGTGGAGGGGCTGCGCCACCAGACCCTGCCCGTGATCTCGGTGCAGTACCACCCCGAGGGCAGCCCGGGTCCGCAGGACCGCCAGCGGCTCTTCGATCAGTTCCTCGCGCTCTGCCGCGGCCAAGGCGGGCCGCTGGTCGAGCTGCGCTCCCCTGCCGAGCCGCCCCCGGTCCCGGCCAAGGTGCTGGTGCTGGGCTCCGGCCCGATCGTGATCGGGCAGGCGGCCGAGTTCGACTACGCCGGCACCCAGGCCTGCCGCGCCCTGCGCGAAGAGGGGGTGGAGGTGGTGCTGGTCAACAGCAACCCGGCGACGATCATGACCGACGAGGAGATGGCGGACCGCGTCTACCTCGAACCGCTGACGGTGGCGGCGGTGGAGCGGGTGATCGCCCAGGAGCGGCCTGCCGGGCTCCTGGCGGGGCTGGGCGGCCAGACTGCGCTCAATCTGGCGGTGGCCCTCGACGACCAGGGGGTGCTGGAGCGCCACTCGGTGCGCGTGCTGGGCACGCCCTTGGAGGCGGTGCGCGATGCCGAGGACCGCGAGCGCTTCAAGCGCCGGATGCAACAGCTGGGCGAGCCGGTGCCACTGTCGCGCACCGTCAACGCCCTCGAGGAGGCACTGGAGTTCTCAGCGCAGGTGGGGCTGCCGCTGGTGGTCCGCCCCGCCTTCACCCTGGGCGGCACCGGCGGCGGGCTGGCCCACACCGCGGACGAGCTGGAGCAGGTGGTGGCCCAGGGGCTGCGCGCCAGCCCCATCACCCAGGTGCTGGTGGAGCAGGCGCTGGTGGGCTGGCGCGAGATCGAGTACGAGGTGATGCGCGACGGCGAGGACACCTGCATCTGCGTGTGCAACATGGAGAACCTCGACCCCATGGGGGTGCACACCGGCGACTCGGTGGTGGTGGCCCCGAGCCAGACCCTCACCGACAAGGAGCACCAGCAGCTGCGCTCGGCGGCCCTGCGGATCATCCGCGCCCTGGGCATCGAGGGCGGCTGCAACGTCCAGTTCGCCCTGGCTCCGGACGGCTACGGCTACTACGTGATCGAGGTCAACCCGCGGGTCAGCCGCTCCTCGGCGCTGGCCTCCAAGGCCACCGGCTACCCCATCGCCCGGGTGGCGGCCAAGATCGCGGTGGGGCGGCGGCTGCGGGAGATCCGCAACCAGGTGACCGGGCGCACCTGCGCGGCCTTCGAGCCCAGCCTGGACTACTGCGTCGTCAAGATGCCCCGCTGGCCCTTCGACAAGTTCCCGGGCGGAGACCGCCGGCTGGGCACCCAGATGAAGTCCACCGGCGAGGTGATGGCCATCGGGCGCAACTTCCAAGCGGCCTGCAGCAAGGCGCTGCGCTCCCTGGAGCAGGTGGCCCCTCAGCCCGCCGAACTGCGCCAGGCGCAGGAGCGGCTGGAGGTGGCGAGCGACCTCCGGCTGCCGGCGCTGCTGGCAGCGCTGCGCTCGGGAGCGGACCCGGACCAGATGGCGCAGCGCACCGGCTACCCGCCCTGGTTCTGCCACCGGCTCGGCGAGCTGGCGGGGTTGGAGGCGCAGCTGGCGCAGCGCGGGGCCGAGGGCCTGGACCGCGACTCGCTGCGGGCGGCCAAGCGGATGGGGCTCAGCGACTCCGGAGTCGGGCGCCTGGTCCAGCTTCCCGCGGAGGAAGTGCGATCCCGGCGCCATGAGTGGGGGCTGCTCCCCACCTTCAAGTGCGTCGACACCTGCGCCGCCGAGTTCGACGCCGCCACCCCCTACTACTACTCCAGCTACGAGCTGGAGGACGAGCGCCGGGGCGGCCCCGAGCCCGTCGTGGTGCTGGGGTCCGGACCCATCCGCATCGGCCAGGGCATCGAGTTCGACTACTGCTCGGTGCAGGCGGCGGCGGCGCTGCGGCGGCGGGGGCTGGAAGCGGTCCTGGTCAACAGCAACCCGGAGACGGTCTCCACCGACTTCGACTGCAGTTCCCGCCTCTACTTCGAGCCGGTGGACCTGGAGAGCGTCCTGGAGATCTGCCGGGCGGAGCAACCGCGGGGGGTGATGGTGCAGTTCGGCGGGCAGACCGCGGTCAACCTGGCGGCGCCCCTGCAGCATCTGGGCATCCCGCTGCTGGGCTCGGCCGCCGCCTCCATCGAATTGGCCGAGGACCGGGGACGGTTCGACTCCCTGCTCCAGCGCCTGGGCATTGCCCGCCCCCTGGGCGCCGCCACCCGCGACCCCGCCGAGGCGGAGCGCATCGCCGAGCGCATCGGCTACCCGGTGTTGGTCCGCCCCTCGTACGTCCTCGGCGGTCGGGCCATGGACGTGGTCCACTCCCAAGCGCAGCTGCACCAGTACCTCGAGGTGGCCCTTCGGGCCTCCGGTGACGCCGGGGGCGAGGTGCTGGTGGACAAGTACATCCTGGGCGCCGAGGCCGAGGTCGACGCCGTCTGCGACGGCGACCAGGTCCTGGTCCCGGGGGTGATGGAGCACATCGAGCGGGCCGGGGTCCATTCCGGCGACTCGATGGCAGTCTTCCCGCCCCAGCGGCTGAGCCGCGCCGTGGTCGAGGAGCTGGTCGAAGTCACCCGCCGGCTGGCCCTGGGCACCGCTACCAAGGGGCTAGTCAACGTTCAGTACGTCGTACACCGCAACCGGGTCCTGGTGATCGAGGTCAACCCGCGGGCCAGCCGCACCGTCCCCTTCCTCAGCAAGGTGACCGGGGTGCCGATGGTGGACCTGGCGGTGGGGGCGATGCTGGGCGAGCCGCTGAGCCAGAGCGGGTGGGGCACGGGGCTGCTGGCCCCGCCGCCGCTGGTGGCGGTCAAGGCGCCAGTGTTCTCCAGCCGCAAGCTGGACCGAGTGGACACCGTGCTCGGCCCGGAGATGACCTCCACCGGCGAGGTGATCGGGGTGGACCGGGACCTGGCCCCGGCCCTGGAGAAGGCCTTCGAAGCGGCACTCGGCGAGCTCCCGCGCAGAGGTGGCGCGCTCGTGAGCATCGCCGACCAGGACAAGCCCGAGGGCCTGCCCATCGCCGCCCGGCTGGCGGAGCTGGGCTTCCAGGTCTTCGCCACCCCGGGGACGGCGGCGGCCCTGCGCCAGGCGGGGGTGAGCGTGGCGGAGGTGGCCAAGCTGCACGAGGGCCGGCCCAACGTGGTCGACATCACCGTGGGCGGCCAGGTCGCCTTGGTGATCAACACCATCTCCCGAGGGACTGGGGACGGCGCCGGCTCGGGGCCGTCCCAGGTCCGGGATGGCTATCAGATCCGCCAGGCCGCGGTGCAGCGGGGCATTCCCTGTCTCACCTCGCTGCAGACCGCCGCCGCCCTGGTCGCGGCCCTGGGAAGCCACGACGACGGTCGCGCTCCCCGCTTCGCCACCATCGGAGAACACCGCTCCGGTCCGCCGAGGCGGCGCCGCCGTTGAGCGCAGCCCCTCCCCGCCCCAAGAGCCCACCCAGCGCCAGCGAGCTGGCTCGCGCCCTCGACGAGGAGGCCACCTGCGCCCGGGTGCGCGATCTGGAGAGGGACCTCTTTGAGATCCAATTCTCGGCGCCCCAGCTCGCCGCCCGGGCCCGCCCGGGGGAGTTCGCCCAGATCCTGGTGGCAGAGGAGCTGGTGCCGCTTCTGCGCCGCCCCTACTCCTTCAGCCGGGCAGACCCCCAAGGAGGCACGGTCTCCTTCTATCTGGCGGCGATAGGCCAGGGCAGCCGGCGGCTGCGTCGATTCCTGCCGGGGCAGATGGCCCGGATCCTGGGTCCGCTGGGTCGGGGCTTCACCCTCCCGGAGCGGCCCGGGCGGTCGCTGCTGGTGGCGGGTGGCCTGGGCGCCGCCCCCGTCCCGCTGCTGATGGAGCGGCTGCTGGCGGCGGGAGAGGAGGTGGTGTGGCTCAACGGTGCCAGATCCGCGGCGGGCCTCTACCCCGCCGACCTGCTGCCGCCGGGGCTGAAGCTGGCGCAGGCGGTGACCGAGGACGGCAGTGCGGGCTTAAGAGGCATGGTCACCGACGCGCTGGCGCCCCTGGTCAGGGGGGTCGAGCGCGTCTATGCCTGCGGGCCCAACCCGCTGTTGGCGGCGGTAGCCGGGATCCTCTCAACTAGCCCCGACCCGGCCGAGCTCGAGGTGTCGATCGAGGCGCCCATGGGCTGCGGGTTCGGCACCTGCCTGGGCTGCGCCATCCCCCTCGCCACCATGGGCGGCGAGGGTCCGCCCGGGCTGTGCTGCCGCCAGGGACCGGTGTTGCGGGGGGAGGAGCCCGACTGGGAGCGGCTGCTCCGCCAGCCGGCGCACCTGCAGTGAGCGCGGGGGCCGCATTCGACCCGGCGGTGGACCTGGGGCGGGGGCTGCGCTGGAAGAACCCGGTGGCGGTGGCGTCGGGAACCTTCGGCTTCGGCTTCGAGGCCGAGGCGCTGGGCGGCATCGAGTACCTG
>JBOHUK010000102.1:0-9733 GCA_050734395.1 Candidatus Dormibacteria bacterium | reverse complement strand
GCCACCGGCTATGGCTACCTGCTGGCCGGGTGCGGCCTGGGAGGTGTGCTCGGCGCCCTGGTCATCAACCAGTTGGCTTCCAGGCCGCGCCTGGGGGCGATCATCACTGTGGGGATGGCGGTGTACTGCGTCCCCACCGCCGTCCTCCTCGTGGTCCACACCCCCGCGCTGGCTTTCGTGCTGGAGGTGATCCGGGGTGGCGGGACACTGGTCGTCGACGTCCTCGCGATCACCGCGATGCAGCGTTCGGTGGCCAAGCAGATGGTGGCCCGGGTATTCGGGGTCTTCTTCGCCCTGGTGCTGGCGGCCATCTCCCTGGGCTCGGTGCTGGGCGCCCTGGCCGTCACTCACCTGGGACTCCACCCAAGCTTGCTGTTGGCCGGTCTGGCCATACCGGCGCTGGCCGCCTGCGCCTATCCCTGGCTTTACCGCATGGACCGGGTGGCGGTGCGGCGGGTGGCGGAGTTGGCGCCCAAGGTGGCGTTGCTCGGGCATCTCGGCATCTTCGCCGCTGGCTCCAGGGCGGCCTTGGAGCGGCTCGCCGCCGCCGCCACCGAGTTGGAGGTGCCACCAGACCAGGTCCTCATCCAAGAAGGCGACCCCGCCGATGCCTTCTACGTCCTGCGCTCGGGGCGGGTGCTGGTGACCGCCAAGGGCGAGGGCCAGGTGGAGCAGAAGCTCAGGGAGATGGAGTCGGGGAGCTACTTCGGCGAAATCGGCCTGCTGGAGCGGGTGCCGCGCACCGCCACCGTCCGCACCCTCGAGGCCTGCTCGCTCTATCGGATCGAGGGGCCGGAGTTCATCGAGGCCCTGACCGCCAGCACCGTGGCCCAGGGCTTCCTGGAGGGGGCCAAGACCCGCCTCGCCCGTACCCATCCCTCGTACACGCCGACCGCGCTGACCACCTTCCTTCCCGGCACCGATGGATAGGGGGGCGGCCGAGCCGGGCGACCCCCGGGTGCGGGCCGCGCTGGAGCACTGGGGGCCGCGCTTCACCCTCAACGGCGTGGACCCCAGCGACTTCCGCCGGGTCGTCGCCTCGGTGAGCAGCTGGTCGCAGTGGTGCGCGGTCTGGTGTGAGGCGGCTTCCGAGCACGAGCAGTTGGGGCAGGATGCCCTGGGCCAGGGCCGCAACCGCTCCGCCGGCGTCCACCTGAGCCGGGCCGCGGTCTACTACCACTTCGCCAAGTTCGTCTTCGTCGAGGATCTCGACCAGATGCGCGCGGCCCACCTGCGCGCCGTGGACTGCCTAAACCGCGCGCTGCCCCACCTGGACCCACCGGGCCGGAGGGTCGAGATCCCCTTCGAGCAGGGACAGATGGTCGGCATCCTGCGCCTGCCCGCAGGCGAGGGCCCGCACCCCGCGGTGCTGCTCATCGCCGGGCTCGACTCGACCAAGGAGGAGTTCCGCTCGACCGAGCAGCTCTTCCTGGCGCGGGGGATGGCCACCTTCGCAGTGGACGGTCCCGGGCAGGGGGAGGCCGAGTATGAGTTGCGGGCCCGGCCCGACTGGGAGGTGCCGGGGGCGGCCTTGCTGGACGCCCTCTGCGAGCAGCCCGGGATTGATGCTCGGCGGATTGGGGTCTGGGGGGTGAGCCTGGGCGGGTACTACGCGGCCCGGCTGGCCAGTTCTGAGGAGCGCCTGCGAGCCTGCATCGACCAGGCGGGCCCCTACGACTGGGGCGAGTGCTGGCCGGGGCTGTCGGAGCTGAGCCGAGAGGCATTCCGGGTGCGCACCGGTTCTGCCACCCAGGCGCAGGCCCGGGAGCTGGCCTCGACCTTCACCCTGGAGGGGCGCACCGGGAACCTCCGGCTGCCGCTGCAGATCATCTTTGGCAAGCAGGACCGGATGATCCCCTGGCAGCAGGCGCAGCGGCTGGCGGATGAGGCGCCGGGCGAGGTCGAGCTGCTGATGTTCGAGGACGGCAACCACGTCTGCACCAACATCCCCTACCGACATCGGCTGCGCAGCGCCGACTGGATGTGCGAGCACCTGCACTGAAACGCGGACGGCGGGGGATCAGGCGGGGGTGGCGACCAGGCGCCCGGCGGGGGCATGGGCGGTCGAGCCCCGCACCGCCAGCTGCGGCGGGAGGTAGACGGCGGGCGGTGAGCTGGGTTCCTCCGCCAGCTGGGCCAGCACCAGCCGGCCCGCCTCGGCGCCCATGTGGTAGTGGGGGATGTGCACCGAGGTCAGCGGCGGCCGCAGCTGGTCGATGAAGGGCATGTCGTTGAACCCCACGACCGAGATGTCACGGGGACAGTCGAGGCCGAAGCGGTTGAGCGCGCTGTAGCAGCCCAGGGCCAGCAGGTCGTTGCCGGCAACGACGGCCGTGAACTCCACTCCGCGCTCCAAGACCTCGCCCAGGCAGCGCGCTCCCTCCTTCTGGCTGAAGCCCCCCGCGACCACGACCAAGTCGGGGTCCACCGCCAGTCCGGCGTGGCGCATCCCCGCTCTGAAGCCCCGCAGCCGGCCGCGCCCGGTAGACAGGTCCTGAGGCCCGGCCAGGTGCAGGATGCGGCTGTGGCCAAGCTCGGCCAGGTGCTCGACGGCCAGGCCCACCCCGACTTGGTCATCGACCGACGCTGAGGGGATGCCGCTTCCCTCCAGGACCCGGTTGACCAAGACCACAGGCAGCTGCTCGCGCCGGGCGCGGTCGATGAGCGGGTGGCGGTGGCGGGCGGTCGCGAAGATGAAGCCATCGACGTTGCGGGAGCGCATGCTGTCGAAGATCCGCCGCTCCCGTGCGTCGTCGTTGTCGGTGTTGCCCAGCAAGGCGACGTAGCCTGCCGGATTGAGAGCATCCTCGATCCCCCGCACGATGGGTGGGAACAGGGGGTTGTTGAGGTCGGGAATCAGCACCCCGATGGCGTAGGAGCGCCTGGTCTTGAGGCTGCGGGCGGCGAGGTCCGGCTGGAAGTCGAGGGCCTGGGCCGCCTCTAGAACCCGCTCGGCGGTGCCCGATCGGACCAGGTGGCGGCGGTCAGGGTTGAGCGCCCGGGAGGCGGTCCCCGGGTGGACCCCGGCGGCCTTGGCCACGTCACGCAGGGTGGCCGGGCCCTTCATGGTTACGAGCGCCTAGCCCGGGTCGTGGCGAGGCTCCAGGGGCGTCAGGTCAACCAGCACCCCCCTGCAGCCAGCCACGCTCACCTGCCAGCCCTCTGCCTGATCCAGCGTTTGGCCCAGTCTACGGCGCAAGCAGGGCAGACCGGTGAGTGGAGCAGTCAGTTGTCGGCCGGGATAATCGGCGTGATGGCTGGGGAGGCGAGTGACGGGGCGCGGCTACTCCTGATCGACGCCCACGGGCTCGCCTTCCGCGCCTACCACGCACTGCCGGAGATGACCAACCGCCGGGGTGAACCCATCCGAGTCGCCTACGGGTACACCTCGCAGGTGCTGCTGGCCCTGGAGCAGGGTTTTGACTGCGCCGTATCCGCCTTCGACCCCCCGGGGCCGACTTTCCGCGACCGTGAGTTCGCCGAGTACAAGGCGACCCGCGCCCCCACCCCCGAGGAGCTGGTCGCGCAGGTGCCTGTCTGCCAGCGCATCACCGAGCGGCTCAACATCACAGTCGCGGTCGTCCCCGAGTACGAGGCGGACGACGTCATGGGCACTCTCGCGACCCAGGCCTCGGCCGCCGGCTGCCGGACGGTGGTCCTCTCGGGGGATGTCGACCTGCTGCAGCTGGTCGACGAGAACACGGTTGTGCAGTTCACCGGCCGTGGCGGCGACCCGGTCACCTACGACCTGGCCGCGGTGCAGGCGCGCTTCGGCTTCGGGCCGGAGCGGATCGTCGACTTCAAGGCGCTGCGGGGTGACCACAGCGACAACATCCCCGGGGTGCCGGGCATCGGCGACAAGACCGCGACCAGCCTGATCCAGGAGTACGGGGACCTGGAGGGGATCCTGGCCGCCCGCGAGCGAATGCCGCTGGGCCGGGTCCGCAGCAACCTAGAAGCACACGAGGAGCAGGCGCGGCTCGGGAAACGGCTCACCACCATCGTGCGCCAGGTGCCCGGGGTGACCCTGGACCTTGCCAGCTGCCGGTTGCGGGACTATGACCGCGAGGCGGCGGCCAACCTGCTCGAGGAGCTGGGCATGCCCAGCCTGGTGCGCAGGCTGCCGGCGCCGGCGGGAACCCCGGTCAGCGGAACAGACTCCGACCGGCCGCGGGCGGAGCCGGCGACGCTGGTAACCAGCGACTTAGAGCTGCGGGCCATGGTGGAGGCCCTGCGCGCCAGCGGGGCTCTGACGATCGAGGTGGCGACCGACGGACCGGCGCGCAAGGGCCGGCTGGCAGGGCTTGCCCTGGCGGACCGGCAGGGCTCGAGCTGGTACCTGCCGCTGCGCAGCCTCGACCCGCCGTCGCTGGCCTGGAGCCAGCTCGGCCCCCTGCTCGAGCTGCTCGCCGACCCGGAGGTGCCCAAGGCGAGCTACCAGGCCAAGGAGGTGTTGCTGGCGCTGCGGGGCGCCGGTGCCAAGCTGGAAGGAGTCGACTTCGACTGTGTGCTCGCGGCATACCTCGCCGACTCGCGCAGCCGCACCCCGAGCCTGGCCGCGCTCTCCCGGGAGTGGGGCGGTCCGCCCGCGCCCGAGCCTGAGGTGTACCTGGGCCGCGGCGCCGCTGTTCGGCTCCCATCACAGCTCACACAGGCCGAAGGCGCGCAGCTCTACGGGGGCGAGGCCGCCTGCTCCGCCGCCGTCCGCCCTCAGCTCGAGCGGCGGCTGGAGCAGGTCCGGGGGCGCGAGCTGCTGCGTGACCTGGAGCTGCCGGTGCTGCAGATCCTGGCCGACATGGAGCAGGTGGGGGTGAGACTGGATGGCTCCCAGCTGGAGGAGATCTCCGCTCAGATGCAGGGGCAGATCATCACCCTTGAGACGGGCATGTTCCAGATAGCTGGACAGGCCTTCAGTCCCGGATCGCCACCGCAGCTGGCGGCCCTGCTCTATGACCAGCTGGGGCTGAAGAGCTCGCGGCGCACCAAGACCGGTCGCTCCACCGACGCCCAGGTGCTGGAGGCCCTGCGGGAGGAGCACCCCATCGTGCCCCTGGTGCTGGAGTGGCGCCAGCTCACCAAGCTGAAGAGCACCTACGTCGACGCTCTGCCGCTACTGATCGATCCCGAGGACGGGCGGGTGCACACCAGCTTCAACCAGGCGGTGGCGGCGACCGGGCGGCTCTCGTCCAGCGACCCCAACCTGCAGAACATCCCCATTCGCACCGAGCTGGGCCGCCGGATCCGGGCGGCGTTCATCCCCGAGCCCGGCTGGGTGATGGTCTCCGCCGACTACTCGCAGATCGAGCTGCGGGTCCTGGCCCACCTGAGCCACGACCCGCAGCTAAGCGACGCCTTCGCCCGCGATGACGACGTCCACGCCGATACCGCGGCCCAGGTCTTCTCGGTGGGCCGCGACCAGGTGAGCGCTGAGCAGCGCCGGATGGCCAAGGTGGTGAACTTCGGCATCCTCTACGGGCTCTCCAGCTTCGGGCTCTCTCGTGACCTGGGCATCCCCACCGATATCGCGGACGACTTCATCAAGCGTTATTTCGCCACCTACGCCGGGGTCCGCGGCTACCTGGACTCGGTGCGCGCTGAGGCCCGGCGCGACGGCTACGTCAGCACGATGCTGGGGCGGCGACGCTACCTGCCCGAGATCAACTCCACCAATCGCCAGGTGCGGGAGGCCACGGAGCGGATGGCGATCAACATGCCGGTCCAGGGGTCGGCCGCCGACATCATGAAGCTGGGCATGATCCGCACCGCGCAGGCGCTCGCCGCCTCGGGCCTGCAGGCCCGGATGCTGCTGCAGGTCCACGACGAGCTGCTGTTCGAGGCCCCGGCCGATGAGGCGCGGCAGGTCGGCGAGCTGGCGGCCCAGGGCATGGCCGGAGCTCTGGAGCTGGGGGTGCCCTTGGTGGTGGACCTCAAGTTGGGCGCCAACTGGAGGGATCTCAGCCCGCTGGGGCGCGAGCCGGGCTGAGGCGAGCTTGCCGGAGCTCCCCGAGGTGGAGACCATCGTGCGCGATCTCCGACCTCACTTGACTGGCCTTCGAATCGAAGGCCTGGAACTGCTCAGGGAATCGGTCCTGCGCTTCCCAGGGCCGGAAGCCCTGCGCGGCCGGGTCGAGGGGGAGCGGATCCACGGTCTGCGCCGGCGCGGGAAGTTCATCCACGTGGTCCTGGAGGGAGGCGACCACCTCGTGGTCCACCTGGGCATGTCGGGGACCCTGACCCTGGAGCCGATGGGGGCGCCGTTGCGGCCGCACACCCACCTGGTGGTGAAGGTGCCCGGGGCGGGGGAGCTGCGCTACCGCGACCCCCGGCGCTTCGGTCGGGTGCTGCTGGGGCGACCGCGGAGCCTGCGCCGGCTGCGGGTCCTGCCCGAACTCGGACCGGAGCCGCTCAGCCGCAACTTCGCCAAGAGCGGCTTCGCCGCCGCCCTGCGGCGCACCAGCCGCCCGGTCAAGGCGGCGCTCCTGGACCAGCGGGTGGTGGCCGGGTGCGGCAACATCTACGCCGACGAGGCCTGCTTCGAGGCCAAGGTCCGTCCCGCCCGCCGCGGGGTTTCGCTGACCGAGGCGGAGCTGGGATGCCTGGTTCGGGCGCTGCCCCGGGTGCTTCGCCGGGCCGTTCGCCGCCGGGGGACGTCCTTCTCCGACTACCGGGACGGGTTCGGCGCGCGGGGGGAGGCCTACGAGCAGCTGCGGGTCTACGGGCGCGGCGGCCTGCCCTGCACCGTCTGCGGCGCTACTCTGCGCCAGAGCCGGATCGGGGGCCGGTCCACGGTGTGGTGCGCCGACTGTCAGAGGTGAGGGGAGCATGAGCCCGAAGGTGGCGCTGGTCTCCTACGACGACGCCCCGCCGATCGGGGGGCAGGGGCGGATCGTGGAGTCCCTGGAGCAGGAGATGCCGCAGGCCGGCTTCCAGGTCGAGGTGCTCAGCCCGCGCCGCGGCCCCTGGGGGACAGGGGTGCGCATTCCCAAACGCACCCGGCGGGCGCCGCTCGACTACTCGCTCTGGCTGCGCCGCCGCCTGCCGGAGGCGGCCAGTGCCCTCCAGCCCGACCTCTGGCACGCGATGGGCGGTCCGGGCGGGGTGCTGCTCTTCCGCCACCCCTCGGGGGCGCCCCTGGTCTTCACCGCCAACCACACCTACCGCACCGCCCACGGGCGGCGGCTGGCCTCCCGGCCGCTGGGCAGCATCGAGGCCCGCGCCTACCGCTTCGCCGAGCACGTGATCGCGATCTCGCCCTCGACCGCCAGCTCCCTGGTCAAGGACTACGGGGTGGCGCCGGGGCGGGTCTCGGTCATCCCGCCCGGGATCGAGGGGCGCTGGCTGGCGGCTGGCCCCGAACGGGCGCAGCGGGACTCGCTGCTCTTCGTCGGCCGGCTCGTGCCGATCAAGGGGGTGCAGCACTTCGTGGCTCTCTTCCGGGCGCTCCAGGGCGAGTTCCCAGAGCTGCGGGCCGAGATCTGTGGCGACGGCCCCCTGCGCCGTCCCGCCCAGTCGATGGCCAAGGAGTTCCAGGGCCGGCTGCTGGTGCGGGGGCGGGTCTCCGAGGACGACCTGGCCCAGGCGTACCGGCAGGCTCGGGTGCTGGTGGTGCCGTCGCGCTTCGAGGGCTTTGGCATCGTCGCGCTCGAGGGCATGGCGGCGGGCACCCCGGTCGTGGCCCACGACGTGCCCGGTCTCACCGACCTGCGCGGCGGGGGGGTGACCCTCGTCCCTCCAGACCGGCCCGCGGAGCTCGCCCAGGCGGTGCGGCGCTTGCTCTCGGACCCGGCCTTCTGGCGGGAGCAGTCCCAGGCGGCCCGGGAGGCGGTGGAGCAGCGCTTCGCTTGGTCCGCCCTGCGCCCTCAGGTGGCCGAGGTCTACCGCTCGGTGCTGGCCTCCAGCTCCAGCCAGCTGGCGTAGGCCGCCTCCAGGCGCTGGGCGACCTGCGCCAGCCGCTCGCCCTCCACGCGGCCGTGGTCGGAGTCCGAGAAGGTGCTGGGGTCGCCCAGACGCTCCTCCAGCTGCAGCCGCTCACGCTCCAGCGCCTGGATCTCCGACTCGAGCTGGCGGGCGCCGGCGGTCGCGGGTGGGCGATGGGGCGGGGCGGGGCGGCTCCGCTTGGGAGCCAGCCTGGGCGGTGCGGCCGTGCGCCGCCCCACCAGTTCGTCGCCGTGCACCTCGAGCACCGAGGTGGCCACAGCGTCGACGAAGGCGCGGTCGTGGGAGACCAGCACCACCGCGCCCGGGTACTGGCGCAAAGCCTCCTCCAGGACCTCCTGGGAGGCGATGTCCAGGTGATTGGTGGGCTCGTCCAGGAGGAGCAGGTTGGCGTCGTCCATGCCCAGCCGCGCCAGGGCCACCCGCGCCTTCTCGCCCCCCGAGAGCTCGCCCACCCGGGCCAGGGCGCGCTCGCCGCTGAAGAGCATCGCCCCGAGCACGGTGCGCGCGCGCTCGGCAGGGCTGGCCGGGTGGTCGTCGAGCAGGCTCTCGAGGACCGTCCGCTCGGGCTCGAGGTCAGCGAAGTCCTGGCGGTAGAGGCGGATCCGGGCTCGGGCCCCGGGGAGGACCCGGCCGGCGACCGGCTCCAGCTCCCCGGCCAGGGTGTGCAGCAGCGTGGTCTTGCCGGTGCCGTTGGGCCCGACGATCGCCAGCCGCTCGCCCCGGGCCACCTCCAGGTCCCGGACCCGCAACAGGGGCTCACCGTGGCGGCCACAGCTGAGGGCCTCGGTCCGGAGCGCCAGCCGGGCGCTCGGCGCCGCCTGCAGGCGCAGGTGCATCCGGCGCAGCTCGGGGGGCTCGGGGACGCGCTCCAGTCGGTCCAGCAGCGTCTGCCGCCCCCGTGCCTGGCGGGCGCGCTGGCCAGCTTTGTAGCGCCGGATGTAGTCCTCCTGGTGGCTGATGTGCGCCTGCTGCGCCTCGAAGGCGCGGCGCCAGCGCAGGCGGCGCTCCCGGCGCTGGCGGTGGAAGCTCTGGTAGCCGCCCAGGTAGACCTCGACCAGACCCGCCTCCAGCTCCAGGATGCGGTTGCAGACCCGCTCCAGGAGGCGCCGGTCGTGAGCCACCAGGCACAGGGTGGGGGCGGTCTGCAGCAGGTGAGCCTCCAGCCACTCGATCGCGCCCAGATCCAGGTGGTTGGTGGGCTCGTCGAGGAGGAGCAGGTCCGCCTGCTGCAGCAGCAGCTTGGCCAGGTCGAGGCGGCGGACCTGGCCGACGCTGAGCTGGTCTGGGGGCCGCGCCTGGTCCGGCTCGGTCAGGCCCAGGCCCCCCAGCACCGCCCGCGCCCGGGACTCGAGCTCGTAACCGCCCAGGCCCTCGTAGGCGGTCTGGCATTCCCCGTAGCGGGCGAGCAGCGCCTGGGTGTCCGGCCCGGGCGCTGCCATCCCACGCTCGAGGCTGCCCATTTCGTCCCGCAGCCGGGCCAGGTCCGCCCGGCTCGCCATGGCTTCGCCCAGCACGGTGGTGGCCGCGGGCGGTGGTGACTCCTGGGGCAGGTGCGCGACCAGCAGCCGCCGCTGCCGCTCCACCCGGCCCTGGTTGGCGGCGAGCTCGCCGGAGAGGAGGGCCAGCAGGCTGGACTTGCCCTCGCCGTTGGGCCCCACCACCCCCAGCCGGTCTCCCGGCTCGACCTGCAGGTCCAGGCCGGAGAAGATCTGGCGGTCCCCAAAGGCCACGCCCACCTCGGTGCAGCTGATCAATGGCATCCGGGCACCCCGGAGGGGGGCTGCGATACTCGCCA
>JBOHUK010000101.1:0-1248 GCA_050734395.1 Candidatus Dormibacteria bacterium | reverse complement strand
GAGGGGGTCTGCCGCTCCGCGGCCATCACCGGCAGCGCCGGTCGGCGCGACCTGGGGGTCATGCAGGGGCTGGTTTCGGCGATGGCCCACGACCCGGCGCTGGCGCGGGTGTTCCTGAGGCGGTTCGTGGCCCCGCGGCGGGCCGCCCTGGCCCAGGTCTTCACCCGGGCCGTCGAGCGTGGGGAGATGGCCCCGGGCAAGGACATCGACCTGCTCACCAGCGTGATCCCGGCCCTGATGATGCACCGCCTGGTCACCAGCCACCAGCTCCCCGGGCGCCAGTTCGCCGCTCGCATCATTGAAGGCCTGCTGCTGCCGGCGGCCACGGCCGCGCCGGCGGCTCGGCTCCCCGAGGAGCCGGCACCCCTGTCACATCCCCTGCCGCCCCCGGGTCCTCAGCAGCAGGGAGACACTTCGTCGGCTTTGCGGTCAGGCGGGAGGCAGAACCTTGGGCGTTGACGTGAGCCGGGCGGCATCGGCCGCCGCATCGGGGGCCGTCGCCAAGGGCGGCGGCCGGCATCAGGGACTGGCGCTGCTGGTCATCTCCGCCGCCCAGCTGATGGTGGTGCTGGACGCCACCATCGTCAATGTGGCGCTGCCCTCCATCCAGAGGGCGCTGCACATCGTCCCCGGCGACCTGGTCTGGGTGACGACCGCCTACTCCGTCACCTTCGGCGGCCTGCTCATCTTCGGGGGGCGCACCGGCGACCTCTTCGGGCGTCGCCGCATGTTCATGGTGGGCATCGGCCTGTTTGCGATCGCCTCGCTGCTGGGTGGGTTCGCCACCAGCAGCATCTGGTTGATCGTCACCCGCGCGGCCCAGGGAGTGGGGGGGGCGATCGCCTCGCCGACCGCACTCTCGCTGATCGCCACCAACTTTGAGGAGGGCGGTGCCCGGAACCGGGCCATGGGGGTGTACGCGGCCATGTCCGGCGCCGGCGGGGCGGTGGGCCTGCTGGCGGGAGGTCTTTTGACCGACCTGGCCTCCTGGCGCTGGGTGCTGTTCGTCAATGTGCCGATCGCCGCCCTGGTGCTGTTCCTGGCCCCCCGGGCGCTCAGGGAGTCGGAGGCGATCCGCAGCCGGCTCGACTGGCGGGGAGCTCTGCTCATCACTGCCGGCATGGCGCTCTTGGTCTACGGGCTCACCAACGCTTCAACCAACAGCTGGACCTCGATCCAGACCCTCGCCACCCTGGCCGCCGCCTGCTTGCTAATCGTCGTCTTTGTCCTGACGCAGGCCCGGACGGC
>JBOHUK010000100.1:0-3989 GCA_050734395.1 Candidatus Dormibacteria bacterium | reverse complement strand
ACCTCCGCGGAGCCCTGGCCTCGCCCCCGATCCTTCAATTTAGCCTGGAGGACGGCGGCAACTTCCCCGCAGTGGCCGACTTCGGGCAGCTCCGAGAGGGAGAGCACACCTACACGGCGGGGTTGCCGCCGGACTGCCGCGGTGGCTGCCTGGTGACGCAACTGGTGCCGTACTGGTCCCCGTCCCCGGGCGGCCCGCAGCAGGCGCGCTACTCGCTGGCGGTGAGCTCCATTCAGGTGCTCCGCGGCGGTGGCTGGCACGAGGTGATGCCTCACTCTCGCTCCGCCGCCTACTGGGCGCCCAGCTCATCCGCGGTGAAGGTCGCTGGGACCGGCTCCGTGCTCAAGCTCGACTTCTCTGACAGCACCTCCCAACTGGTGGCGCCCTACGTCGACCCCGGTCCCCCGCCCGCGGTGGTGCCGGCGGTGGTGACCGCATCCAGCCAGGTCGGGGACCCCGGCGCCGCTGGGATCACCGACTTCGACGGCTCGGAACTCCTGGCCCAGACACGGGTGGTGGTGCACGCGCTGCCCAGTCTCGGCCAGTACGGGTTCCTCATCAACTTGGCGGTGGCCACCGAGTCGGAGGTGTCCCAGCCCCAGGCCGCCAGCGACTACGTCTGGCTGGCGGCCGGGACGCCACCCAGCGTGCTCGACTCGCTGCGCGCCCAGGGCATCCGGGTGCTCGGCAGCGCCACCCCGGGTCCCCGGCTGGCTGCCTACGACCGCGGCGGTCTGGCACTGGCCTACCGGTTCATGCTGGTCGCCGCCGCCGGAGCAGCTGCCCTGGCCCTGCTAGGTCTGCTGGTGGGGCTAGCGATGGCGGCGCGGGGGCGGCAGGCGGAGCTGGCCAGCCTGGTGGTGGCCGGGCTGGCCCGACGCACTTTGGTTCGCGCCCTGGCCTGGGAGCAACTCCTGCTGGTGCTGCCCGCCCTGGTCCTGGGTCTGGCGGCTGGGCAGGCTGGTGCCGCCCTGACCCTGCGGTCCTTGCCCATGTACCCCGGTGGCAGCGGGGCTCCGCCACTGGACCTGGCGCTGCCCTGGCTGCCGGTACTGCTCCTTGCGGGCGCGCTCCTCGCGCTGCTGCTGGTGGCGGCATGGCTGGGCGCCGCCGCCACCGTGCGGCGGCCCTCGCCGTCGAGTCTCCGCTTCCCCTGAGGCGGCCCGTGCTCGGCTACGTCGGTGGGGGCATTCGGCGATGGTCGAGGGATGCCGTCCAGCCGCCGAGTTGGTCTCCTGACCCGGCCTACCCTCGAACTGAGGCGATGCCCGAAGACCAGGGCGGCGATTTAGTGAAGGTCGCCCCGTAGGACTGCGCCGCCGCCGTGTTCGGCGCCTGGAAGGACACGTCGAGCGAGACGTACTGGGAGCCGCTGGCGGAGGCGATCCACCCAGCCGTGGTCCCGCTGCCGGCGGTGAACAGAGGGATCGGGCTGCCGTCCGCCGTGTAGAGACTCGGAGTCTGGATCCAGCCGATCTGGAGGTCAGTCGCCGCGTGGGGTGTGACGGGGCCGGCGGAGGCGGTCGCCGCGGCTCCCGAGGGGTCACTGGCGGTGGCGATCACCGGAGCCGTGCTCTGATCGTCGCCGGAGATCACCAGGAGGTCAGCCGCGGCCAACACCGTGGTACTGAAGGTGATGGTCACGGTGCTCCTGGCGGCCAAGGGCAGTGAGTCCACCGTCTCCCAGTACTCCGAACGGTTGGTCACCCCGGATGTGTAGACGACCCTCCGGTTGGTCCAGCTGTTGCCGGCGGAGTCGGTGATGCTCGAGATCTTCCCGGTGGCACCGATTCGCAGACCGGCCACGATCGCCAGCCGGTCGCCCGCGGCGGTGGCGACGGGAACTTGGATGCTGAGGCTGGTGCCGGCGGCGGTCTCGGTTGCCGAATAGCTCTGGATGGTCCAGCCGCCGGCGGGAGCCGTGGGGGTCGGGGTGGCTGTGGGGGTCGGGGTGGGCGTCGGCCCGGCGCCGATGGTGTAGGTCTGCTGGTCGAAGGCCTGTCCGGTGGCGTTGATCGGTGTCACCGTGACCTGGTCGCCGACTACCGTGACTTTGAGGAAGTTGTAGACCTGGGCCGCCGACTGCGGGGTGGGAGCGCCACAGGCGCTGCCCTTGGAGGTGCTGGGACTCCAGCCAATGGCGTAGATGCTGGAGTTGGCGAGCAGCGAGGTGCAGGCCTGGCCCCCGGTCACCGGCTCCAGCACTCCGCCGCCGCCGCCGGTCAGGTAGCTGAGCAGCTGTCCCGGCGCGTCCGGGGCGATCCGCTGGTAGGTGTGGGCGTGGGCGTCGAATGCCATGGCCACTCCGTTGGCTGCGAGGAGCGCCTCCAGGCTCTGCGGCGCCTGGGGATTGGCGGCACTGTCCTGAAGGTAGACATCTGATGTCTCGTTGGGGTTGTCGGAGCGCAGCGGGAAGTGGAAGATCGCGAACTTGATGCTGCCTGGGTGGCTGGCCAGGTCCTGCTCCAACCACTGGTACTCCGGCGAAGTCTGGGTCCAGTGGGCGGCCGCGTCCACCTGGTACATGGCGCAATCCTTCGCCGGGCCGGCTCCCTCCGCCGGGCACTCCGAGCCGGTCGCGCTCCCGACGTTGCCGTCGGCCCAGGCGCTGTCAAGTACGTAGACACGGACGTCACCGTCCGAAAACGCATACCAGCCTTGGGGATACGTGGCGGCGCTGGTGCCGTCGATGCTCGGGTAGGAGAGGTCGGCATAGACCCCGTCGGAGGCGGCGGCGGTCGCGCTCTCGGGCCAGTTGTGCAGGGCAGTGGCGTTCTGGCCGTGGTTCCCGTCAGCGTAGAAGAGGGGCATCCCCCCGGTCTGGGGCCAGTAGGACGGCCCAAAGATGTTGCTCACCTCGCTGCCCGTCTGCTGGAGGTCCCCAAAGTCGGACTGGGTGCCACCGGAATAGGACATGTCCCCGGCCACCACCGCGAACTGGGCGCCCGAGGTGCCGATTAATTGGTCGATCGCGGCCTGGTCAGGGTTCAGGTAGTTGGGGAAAGGCACCCCGGTGCCGGAGTTGGTGTCGCCGGTGTCTCCCAGCACGTCGAAGGTCACCGGGGTGGTCGAGGAGTTGCTCACCGACGTCAGGGTGGTGAAGCTGGGCGAGACATTGCTGCCCAGGAGGTCGATCGGCGGGGAGCCAGCGCTATAGACGCGGTAGCAGTAGGTGGTGTTCGGGGCGAGCCCGGTCAACTCCGCCGAGTTCTGATACTCGTGCACCGAGCCCACCGAGAACTCCCGGCCGGTGACGCTCGGCGGGGTTCCGGCCGCGGGGTAGGAGAGGGGAAGCGACGAGAGCGCCTGGATGGTGTTCGCGGTGCAGCTTCCCAGCGGGCCCCACGAGACGCTGCCCGCCGGGGACGGCGTCATCGCCCAGTTGACCTCGACCGACGTCTGGGTGAGGTCGGTCAGGTAGGGCGCTCGGGTTAGGGCGGCGTTGAAACCCTGATACGGGGTCACCGGGACGGGATCGAGAGACACCGCGGCGGCGGTGGAGAACAGCCCCAGCCCCGCGAGGGCCAGGGCCCCGGTGGCGATCGCCAGAAGCGCGGCCCCCGAGCGCCGGCGGCCCCGGTGCCCAGGCCGCAGCAACCGACCGCCCGACCAAATGCCCATCGCCCCTCCCGCATTGCCAAACCCGCTGCCTTATACCACCTATCCGTTACCGCGTTGTTCGTGACCTTGGCGCCGAACTTGCGGCTAGGGGCAGAACCAGAAGCGCTCCAGCGCCTCGGCAGCACCTTCGACCCTCTGTGGGAACTACACCGAGTCCTCCATCCAGTCGCGCGTCAGGTACAGCCAGAACGCCAGGCCCCGGAATACGCCGAAGCGAGCAAAGCGGCGTCTGATCGCGGTATCAGAGGCTGCTCGGCCGATGAGCCGCTGGTAGGTGGGCCGGGTCCAGGAGTCCAGCACCAGCATGTGGTAGCGACCCAGAGAAGTGAGCATGATGTGCGCGGCGGCGTACGGCCCCACCCCGGGCA
>JBOHUK010000099.1:0-7199 GCA_050734395.1 Candidatus Dormibacteria bacterium | reverse complement strand
GATGGCGAACTTCGCATTGACGCTAGATCACGGCCCAGCCTGGGACCAGTCCATCGGTGCCCGTGAGCAGAAGGGCTGGGACGAACACGCGGCCTTTATGGACGGGCTCGTCGAGGCTGGCTTCATCCTGTTCGGCGGCCCGATCGGCGACCACCGGAAGACGCTGCACCTCGTCGAAGCCACCGACGAGAACGAAATCCGGCAGCGTCTCGCCCAGGACCCGTGGGCGCAAGCCCGCCTCTTGGAGGTCGGCTCCATCCTTCCCTGGGCGCTGTGGCTCGACTTCCGCAGCATCGAGAGTGGCCGTCGCTGACCGCCCGCCGGTGGTTCCCGCTGCAGCAGCAGCCGGAAGGAAACGCTCGGAGGGGTTGGCCTACTCGGACGCTCCCGTCGGCGCCTTGCCCTCCGGCCAGTACTGCTCCTCAAGGATGTCCTGGTCGGGCAGGCCCGCTCTGAGCATGACCGCCCGGCCGGTGGAGATCATCCCGGGGTGGCCGCAGAGGTAGACGAGGCCCCGGCCCGGGCGCACGCCACAGGAGTCGGCGTACTTGCGCAGCACGTCCTCGGCCCGGCCGGTCTCGCCCTCCCAGCCCGAGTCCCCCCAGGGTCGGCTGACGGTGGGTACGTACTGGAAGCGCGGCAGCTCCTGGGTCAGCCGGCTCATCTCCTGCGCGTAGCCGAACTCATGGGAGAAGCTGGCGCCCTGCACCAGGGTTATCGGCGGTGGCTCGCCCTCACCCCGCCGGTGCTGGCGCAGCAGCGAGCGCAGGATGCTGGCGAAGGGGGCGATACCGGTGACCGTGGCCAGGAAGAGGTGGATCCGTCCCGGGTCCAGGCCGGTGCGCAGAAACAATCCCTTGGGCCTCTTGCGCATCAGCATCGAATCTCCCACTCCCAGCTTGTAGAGGTGGGGGGTGAGCGCCCCGCCCGGGATGAGCTCGACGAAGAACTCGAGCTCTTCCTCCTCGGGCGAGGACACGATCGAGTAGGGGCGCTCCAGCGGCTTGTCCTCGAGTTCCACGCCGAGGGTGGCGTACTGCCCGGGACGGAACTCGAAGGGAGCGGGGTGGCGCACCCGGATCGCCCAGAGGTCGGGTCCGAAGTCCCGGCGCTCGACGATCTCCACCGTCTCGTACTTGTCGGCGAGTGGGCTGGGCAAGAGTCGAAGCTCCCTCGGCGGTGGACCCCGCCAGTTTAGTTGGGGGCGCGGCTGGGGCAGGTGTGAGAGCGGGCTTGGCTGGGAAGGCTCTTGCTCTAGAATCGCCAGGCTCCGGCCCCAGCAAGGAAGTGCCCGAACCTCAATGCCCGCCTCCAACCTGATCATCGTCGAGTCGCCCAGCAAGGCCCGGACGCTGAGCAAGTTCCTGGGCAGCGACTACCAGGTCAAGGCCTCGATGGGCCATGTGGTCGATCTGCCCCAGTCCAAGCTGGGCATCGACGTCGAGCACGGCTACGAGCCCGACTACACGGTGATCAAGGGCAAAGAGGCCTCGCTCCGCGATCTCAAGAGCGCGGCGCGCAAGTCGAAGCGGGTGCTGCTGGCGGCGGACCCGGACCGCGAGGGCGAGGCGATCGCCTGGCACATCGCTCGCCAGCTGGGGCTCGAAGACCCCGAGCGGATCGTCTTTCGCGAAGTCACCAAGCCGGCGGTGGAGACGGCGCTCACCCAACCACGCAAGATCGACCAGCGTCTGGTTGACGCCCAGCAGGCGCGGCGGGTGATCGACCGGCTCTTGGGCTACAAGCTGAGCCCGCTGCTCTGGCGCAAGATTCGCAAGGGCCTCTCGGCGGGGCGGGTGCAGTCGGTGGCGCTGCGGCTGGTCTGCGACCGCGAGCAGGAGATCGACGCCTTCACGCCCAAGGAGAGCTGGTCCTTGGAGGCGAAGCTGCGCACCGCAGCCCGGGAGGAGTTCACCGCCCGCTACCAGGGAACCGGCCCGGAGCCCAAGCGACGGGGCCGGCGCCCTGCCCAGGAGGAAGAGGAGGAGGAGCGCGAGCCGGCGCTCCCCGACGAGGCCAGCGCCCGGCATGTGATGGCGGACGTGCGCCAGCTCCCCTTCGTGGTCAAGGCGGTGGAGCGCCGGCGGGTGCGGCGCAACCCTCCGCTTCCCTTCATCACCAGCACCATGCAGCAGGAGGCCTCCTCGCAGCTGCACTTCAGCCCGAGCCGCACCATGCGCGTTGCCCAACAGCTGTACGAGGGGGTGGAGTTGGGCCCACTCGGCCCGACCGGGCTCGTCACCTACATGCGCACCGACTCGGTGCGGCTCAGCCAGCTGGCGGTGGACCAGGCCCGGGAGTACGTCGGCCAGCAGTTCGGGAGCCCGTACCAGGGCGGCGACGGCCAGGCCCGCTCGGGCGGCAAGCAGGTGGTCGCGAGCCAGGACGCCCACGAGGCGGTGCGGCCAACCTCGGTCGAGCGCGACCCGGAGCAGCTGGCCCAGTACCTGAGCGCGGACCAGTTGCGCCTCTACCGCCTGATCTGGCGGCGCTTCGTGGCCAGCCAGATGAGCCCCTCCGAGTCGGACGCCACCCGGGTGGAGCTGGAGGCCGGCGAACACCGCTTCCGGGCCACCGGCAGCCGGCTCGCCTTCGACGGCTTCCTGCGCGTCCTGGGCCAGGAGCGGCGCGAGGACCAGGTCCTGCCCGAGCTGGCCCAAGGCGACCGGCCCGATTTGGTGGACCTGCTCCCTGAGCAGCACTTCAGCCAGCCGCCGCCCCGCTACACCGAAGCCACCCTGGTCAAGGAGCTGGAGGAGCGCGGGATCGGCCGCCCCAGCACCTACGCCACCATGACCGAGGTGATCCAGACCCGCCGCTACGTGGTCCAGCAGGAGCGGCGGCTGCATCCCACCCCGCTGGGGCTCGCGGTCAACGAGGCGCTCACCTCCCAGTTCCCCTCGGTGGTGGACGTCGGGTTCACCGCCCAGCTGGAGAGCCAGCTGGACCAGATCGAGGCCGGCGAGCGGCCCTGGGTGCCCGTCGTCCACTCCTGGTACCAGCCCTTCGCCAAGGTGCTGGAGGAGGCCCAGGACTCGATGCCCCGAGTCCGGGTCCAGGCCACACCTGCCGGCGGGCAGTGCCCGCTGTGCCAGGCGGACCTGGTGGTCCGCAGCGGCCGGTTCGGAGACTTCGTGGGCTGCAGCCGCTACCCGGAGTGCGACTACATCCAGGGCAAGCAGGACCGCGTCCCGGCGGAGGAGATCGGCGAGGCCTGCCCCCAATGCGGCAAGCCGCTGGTCAAGCGCAGCGGCCGGCGGGGGCCCTTCGTGGGCTGCTCGGGCTATCCCGGGTGCAGGTTCATCCGCAGCGAGTCGGGTGCCGAGAGCCCGGCCCGCTCCGCCACAGCCGAGCCCACCGGGGAGCAGTGCCCGCAGTGCGGCAAGGAGTTGGTCAAGCGCAGCGGGCGGTTCGGGCCCTTTGTCTCCTGCTCCGGCTACCCCCGCTGCCGCTACCGGCCGCCCCGGGAGGCGGGGCCGGACGGAGGGAAGCGGTCGGAGCCGGGACGGCGAGCGCCGGCTCGATCGCGCCGCAGCCACCAGCCGCTCGCCAGCTGACGCGCGACTTGGGACGCGCCGGGGGCGGTTACTAGCATCTCCTTAGTGGAGTTCCCCTCGGTCCGCCTGCCCGCGGCCACCGGGGCCATGGTCATGGCGACCGGGATCGTCGCCTACGGAGCGCGGCTGCTGCGGTGGGACCCGGTGGCCGACGCCTGGTTGGCGCTGGCGGGTGCGATCTGGATCTGCCTGGTGGTTTCGGTGCCCCTCCGGCTGGCCGGTGACCGGATGGGGCTCGGGGCTGAGATGCGCTCTCCCGTCTCGCTCAGCTGGGTCGCGGCCACGGCCGTCCTGGGGGTGAACGCGCTGGCGCTCCACCTAGATGCCGTGGGGTCGGGGCTGGCCGCCTTGGCAGCGGCGCTGCTGCTCGGAGTCGCGCACCCGGTGCTGGCCAGCTGGGCCAGGCCAACCGAGGGCACCTCATTCCTCCTGACGGTGGCGCTCGAGGGGGTGGGGGGCGTGCTCGCCGAGCTGGCGGCCGCGACCCGCTGGTCCGGGCTGCTCTACGCCGGGGTGGCGCTCTGGCTGCTCGGCCTGTGCGCCTACGTCTTCGTGGTTCGCGACTTCGACTGGCGGCAGTTGCACGCGGGCCGGGGCGACCACTGGGTCGCCGGTGGCGCCCTGGCGATCGCCACCCTGGTGGCGGGCGATCTCTACCGGGTCCGGTGGGTGGCGGGGGGACAGCTGCGCCCGGGCGACCCCCTGGTGCTGGCGGTGCTCTTGCCCTGGTGCGCCTGCAGCCTGCTGATGGCGCTCCTGGTGGGAGCAGAGCTGCGCCGCCCGCGCTGGCACTTCCATGGGCTGCGCTGGGCGACCGTCTTCCCGGTCGGGATGTACGGCGCCTGCACCCTCGGCCTGGGCCAGGCCCTGGGGGCCCGCGCCCTCCACGACCTGGGGGCCGCCTGGGTGGCGCTGGGCCTCGTGAGCTGGGTGCTGGTGGCGGTGGCCGCGCTCGCCTCGCTGCGGGCGTCTGATCTGGAAGTCGAGGGGGCTGGATCTGGGCCGAGTTAGAATCGCAACCCTGTGAGTTCGCTGTCCGGGGCCGGGCTGCACGCCACGACCATCCTGGCGGTGCGCCGGGGCACGGAGATCGCCGTGGCCGGGGACGGCCAGGTCACGGTCGGGGACGTGGTGATGAAGCACCAGGCCAACAAGCTGCGGCGCATCCACCACGACCAGGTGGTGGTGGGGTTCGCCGGCTCGGTGGCGGACGCCTTCACCTTGTTCGACAAGTTCGAGCGGCACCTAGATCAGCACCAGGGCAACCTGCTGCGGGCGGCGGTGGGGCTGGGCAAGGAGTGGCGGACCGATCGTTACCTGCGTCACCTGGACGCCATGCTGGTGGTGGCGGGACACGGCCAGATGCTGCTGCTGAGCGGCGACGGCGACGTCATCGAGCCCGACGACGGCATCGGGGCGATCGGCAGCGGCGGCCCCTACGCGCACGCCGCCGCCCGGGCCTTGGTGCAGCACACCGACCTACCCGCCGCCGAGGTGGCCCGGCGCGCTCTGGAGATCGCCGCTTCGCTCTGCATCTACACCAACACCGAGATCTCAGTGGAGACCATCGCCGACCAGCCCGTAGGAGAGGCGCTTGCAGCCGGAGCTTAGGCCCGCCGAGATCGTCGAGGGCCTGGACCGCTACATCGTCGGCCAGGCCGATGCCAAGCGGGCCATGGCGGTCGGGTTGCGCAACCGCTTCCGGCGGATGCAGGTGCCGGCCGAGGAGCGCCAGGACATCGTGCCCGCCAACATCCTGCTCATCGGCCCGACCGGGGTGGGCAAAACCGAGATCGCCAGGCGCATGGCACAGCTCACCAGCTCCCCCTTCATCAAGGTGGAGGCGACCAAGTTCACCGAGGTGGGCTACGTCGGCCGGGACGTGGAGTCGATCATCCGCGACCTGCTCGAGCAGACCATCAGCCAGGTCCAGAGCCAGCGCATGGTCGATGTCGAGGGCGAGGCCCGCCAGCGCGCCCACGACCGTATCGTCGACCGGCTGATCGAGTCCGACCGCGAGCCGGCACCGGACGCCGCCGAGACCGAGCCGGCCGAGCCCGTCGCCCGGGTGGCCGAGGACCGCCAAGCCCAGCAGCTGGCCCAGCGGCGCGAGCGCAGCCGGCGCCGGCGGCTGCTGCGCCAGTTGCAGGCGCGCAAGCTGGACGAGCGCCAGATCGAGATCGAGGTGGAGGAGAGCTACTCACCGCCGGTCGAGGTCTTCTCCGGGTCGGGCTACGAGGAGCTGGGCTGGTCGCTCTCGGACTTCTTCAGCCAGCTGGCCCCGCCTCGCAAGCGGCTCAAGCGCATGACGGTGGCGGACGCCCGCCACCTCCTGGCCCAGGAGGAGACCGACCGGCTGATCGACGCCGACCGGGTCTACGACGACGCCATCCGGATGGTGGAGGAGAGTGGGATCGTCTTCATCGACGAGGTGGACAAGATCGCGCAGACGGCGGTCGAGACCCACGGCCCGGACGTGAGCGGGGCGGGTGTGCAGCGCGACCTCCTGCCCATCATCGAGGGCTCCACCGTCAACACCCGCTACGGCCAGGTCCACACCGACCACATCCTCTTCGTGGCCGCGGGCGCCTTCACCTCCAGCCGACCCTCGGACCTCATCCCCGAGTTCCAGGGGCGCTTCCCCATCCGGGTGGAGCTGCGCGGGCTGGGTGAGGCCGAGCTGGCCCAGATCCTCACCGAGCCGCGCAACTCCCTGACGACCCAGTCCCGGGTGCTGCTGGCCACCGAGGGGGTGAAGCTGGAGTTCACCCAGGACGGGGTCGACGAGCTGGCCCACCAGGCCTTCCTGGTCAACCAGCGGGACGAGAACATCGGGGCGCGGCGACTCTTCACGGTGATGGAGACGGTGCTCCAGGACGTCTCCTTCGCGGCGGAGGAGTACCAAGACCAGGCGGTCACGGTGGACCGCGACTTCGTGCGGACCAAGCTGGGAGCGCTGGTCGGCGACGAGGACCTGCGCCGCTACGTCCTCTGACGCCGAAGCCGCGAGCTGCGGGTCGCTGAGAGCGGCTGGGCCTCTCTTTCCCGCACCGGAGCGGGAGGGGTCCAGTTGTAGGGGGTGGTGGTGGTGACGGTCCGGAATCCGAGGCGCTCCAGGATGACCCGGCTCGCCTCCAGCGCGTCCACCTCCAGGTAGCGCAGCCCGCGCGCCTGGGCCAGCCGGGCGCGGTGCCGAACCATCGCCTTGTAGAGGCCGCGGCCGCGCCAGGCCGGATGGGTGGCGCCCGACCAGAGGGTGGCGAACTCGGTACCCGGGCAGAGCTCGACCCGCGCCCCTCCGACCACCTCGCCCTGCGCCTCAACCAGCAGGACCACCACGTCCGCGGGGTTGGCCTCCATCTCGGCCCAGAACACCTCCGCCAGGGACTCCCGGGGCTCTCCGAACACCATGGTCAGCAGCTGGGCCAGGCGGTGGAGGTCGGCGAGCGAGGTCGCGGCTCGCAGCGTCACTCCCTCAGGCAGGCTGATCGGGGCCAGTGCCTGCTCCGCGACCAGGCCGATGGCGACGTTCTCGGTCGCCTCGGGTACGAAGCCGAGCGCCCGCAGGCGCGAGGGCAGGTCCGGGGGCTGATCGTGGGCATAGGTCTTCCACTCGAACCCCTGGCCGAGGGCGGTGAAGCG
>JBOHUK010000098.1:0-8401 GCA_050734395.1 Candidatus Dormibacteria bacterium | reverse complement strand
AGGGATGCGGAGCTTTGGAGCACTACTACCTGCCGATGTCCTCGACGTCGTCGCGCTCATCGCGTTCCAGGTTGATTCCCAAGCCCAGGGGCATGTCGGGCATGTCATCCTCCGTGAACACGATCTGCTCCTCGTTGTCGGACATGATCTCCACGCCGAGAGCTAGGCCCTCGAGCTCCTTGACCAGCACCCGGAAGGACTCGGGGATGCCGGCGTCGAGCGTGTTGTCGCCCTTGACGATGGCCTCGTAGGCCTTCACCCGCCCGACGATGTCGTCCGACTTGATGGTGAGGATCTCCTGGAGGATGTGGCTCGCTCCGTAGGCCTCGAGCGCCCAGACCTCCATCTCCCCAAACCGCTGGCCGCCGAACTGGGCCTTGCCTCCGAGTGGCTGCTGGGTGACCAGGCTGTAGGGACCGGTGCTGCGGGCGTGGATCTTGTCCTCGACCAGGTGCACCAACTTCATCATGTAGATGACCCCGACCGTGATCGGCTGGTCGAATGTGTCGCCGGACCGCCCGTCGCGGAGAACGACCTTGCCGTCGCGGGGCAGGCCCGCCCGCTCCAGTTCGTTCTCGATCTGAGCCTCGGAGGCACCGTCGAAGACCGGGGTGGCCACCTTGATCCCAAGTGCCTGAGCAGCCCAACCGAGATGCGTTTCCAGCACCTGGCCCAGGTTCATGCGGCTGGGAACCCCGAGCGGGTTGAGGACCAGCTCCACCGGCGTGCCGTCCGGCAGGAAGGGCAGGTCCTCGATGGGCAGGATCCGGGCGATAACGCCCTTGTTGCCGTGGCGGCCGGCCATCTTGTCGCCCTGGGAGATCTTGCGCTTCTGGGCGACATAGATGCGGATCAGCTCGTTCACGCCGGCAGGCAGCTCGTCCTTGTTGGAACGGCTGAAGTGCTTGACGTCCACCACCACCCCGCGCTCGCCGTGGGGCACCCGCAGGGAGCTGTCGCGGACCTCCTTGGCCTTCTCGCCGAAGATCGCCCGCAGCAGCCGCTCCTCGGCGGAGAGCTCTGACTCGCCTTTGGGAGTGGTTTTGCCCACCAGGATGTCGCCGGGGGCCACCTCGGCGCCGATGTACACCACCCCGCGCTCGTCGAGGTTGCGCAGGCTCTCCTCGCCGATGTTGGGCAGGTCGCGAGTGACGTCCTCGGGGCCGAGCTTGGTCTCCCGGACCTCGACCTCGAACTCCTCAATATGGATCGAGGTGTACTTGTCCTCCCGGACCACGGACTCACTGATCAGGATGGCGTCCTCGTAGTTGTAGCCCTCCCAGGGCATGAAGGCGACCAGCACGTTGCGCCCCAGGGCCAGCTCACCCTGGTCGGTGGAGGGGCCATCAGCGAGCACCGTCCCCCGGCTCACGTGGTCGCCGGCACTGACCACCACCCGCTGGCTCAGGCAGGTCCCCTGGTTGCTGCGCACGAACTTGTGCACTCCGTACCAGACGTCGGGTCCCTTGCCATCGGGCCGGAAGAGGATCCCCAGACCGCTGTCCTGGCCGCTGCGCACGATCTGCACCGAGTCCGCATTGACGTCGCGCAAAGGCACGTTCACCCCAAGCACCGTCCCCGCCGCCGGGGCGAGGATGAGCTCACCGGAGTCCTTGGCGGCGTAGACCTCCATGCCGGTGCCCACGACTGGGGAGTCGGTCGCGACCAGCGGCACGGCCTGGCGCTGCATGTTGGACCCCATCAGGGCCCGGTTGGCGTCATCGTGCTCCAGGAACGGGATCATCGCCGTCGCCACCGAGACCGTCTGCGTGGGCGAGACGTCGATCCAGTCCACCTCGGTGACCGGCACGTCCTTGAAGGTGTGCCGGGTGCGCGCCGGGGTGTGCGGGACCTCGAACTCGCCGGACTCGGAGACCGGCGCGTTGGCCTGGGCGACCGTGTACTTGTCCTCCTCGTCGGCGGAGAGGAACTGAATCTCGCGGCTCACCCAGGGCACGACATCGACCCGCTCCACCTTTGCCTTTTCCAGCTTCTTGATCGCGGCCGCGTCCAGCCTGGTGCCCGACCGCAGCCCGCCTTGGGCCGCGGACAGCACCCGGCCCTCGAGCAGCTGCCGGTCGGCGCCCAGCTCCAGCTGGCGGTGAACGCGCCGGAAGGGGGTCTCGATGAAGCCGAAGTCGTTCACGCGAGCGAAGGTCGCCAGTGAGCCCATCAGCCCGATGTTGGGGCCCTCAGGGGTCTCGATCGGGCAGATCCGGCCGTAGTGGCTGTGGTGGACATCTCGGACGACCATTCCCGCGCGCTCCCTGGAGAGGCCACCCGGGCCGAGCGCCGACAGGCGGCGCTTATGGGTGAGTTCGGAGAGCGGGTTGGTCTGGTCCATGAACTGGGAGAGCTGGCTCGACCCAAAGAACTCCTTGATCGCCGCCACCACCGGGCGGGCGTTGATCAACGAGGCCGCCGTGACCGTGGTGGCGTCGCAGATGGTCATCCGCTCTTTGATGATCCGCTCCATCCGCAAAAGCCCGGTGCGGAATTGGTTTTGCAGCAGCTCCCCCACCGCGCGGACCCGCCGGTTGCCCAGGTGGTCAATGTCGTCCGGCTCGCCTTGGCCGTTGTTGAGCTGGATCAGGCGGCGAATGATGTTGATGAAGTCCTCGTGGGCCAGCACCCGCAGGTCCCGATCCTCGGCCCGGCGCCGCGCCTCGAGCTCAGGGATGCCCAGGCGCTTGTCCAGCTTGAAGCGCCCCACGCGCCCCAGGTCGAAGCGGCGCGGGTTGAAGAACAGCGCCTGCAACAGGTTGCGGGCGTTCTCCACCGTCGGCGGGTCGCCGGGGCGGATCTTGCGGTAGAGCTCGATCAGCGCCTCGTTGACGTCGTGGCTCGGGTCCTTCTCCAAGGTGGCGTCGATGTACTTGTGCTCAGGGTCGCTGTCGACGTCGGCGAAGAAGTGGCGGATGTCGTCATCGCTGGGGTACCCCAGGGCGCGGATTAGGGTGGTCGCCTGGAACTTGCGCTTGCGGTCGATCTTGGCGGTGAGCAGGTCCTTATTGGAGGTCTCGATCTCGAGCCAGGCTCCCCGGTTAGGGATGAACTTGACGGCGTAGAGCGGCCTACCGGTGACCGGGTGCTCGGGACCGGCGGTGAAGTAAACCCCGGGGGAGCGCACCAGCTGGCTGACCACCACTCGCTCGGTGCCGTTGACCAAGAAGGTGCCCTGCTCGGTCATCATCGGGAAGTCGCCCAGATAGACCTCCGACTCCTTGATCTCCCCGGCGTTCTCCCCGGTGCGGATGTGCAGACGGGTCATGATCCGCAGCGGGGCGGCGAAGGTCATGTCGCGGTTGCGGCACTCCTCCTGGTCGAACTTGGGCTCCCCGAAGCTGTAGTCGAGGAATCGCAGCTCGTAGTTCTTGCCGGTGTAGTCGGTGATCGGGTTGATCTCGTCGAAGAGCTCGCGGAGACCCTCCTCGACAAACCAGCGGAAGGAGTTCAGCTGGGTCTCGATCAGGTCGCCCACCTCCAGCATCTCGGGAATCGAGCCGTAGCTCAGACGCGAGGGCGCAGCAGGCAGGGCAGCACGAACTGAGGGCATGGGCTAAAGTTCTCCAGGCAGGCGCGCAAGTACGGCGAACTTCACAGGTGGCGGGACCGCAATCCTACCACACCGGCGCCCATGCCAAACGCGGCCAAACAGGCGCCCCGAACCGCGCCCGCTAGCTCGCGAACCCCCGCCCTTGCTACTTCACCTCGGCGCTGGCGCCCGCCTCCTGAAGCTTCTTGGCCACCGCATCCGCCTCCTCGCGGGAGACCCCCTCCTTGACCGCCTTGGGAGCGCCGTCGACCACGTCCTTGGCCTCCTTGAGACCCAGCCCGGTGATCTCGCGCACCGCCTTGATGACGGCGATCTTCTGGTCCCCGGCCGCGGTCAGCACGACCGAGAACTCGGTCTGCTCCTCAGCCACCGCCTCGGCGCCCGCGGGCGCGCTCGGCCCCGCCGCCACCGCCACCGGGGCGGCCGCGGTGATGCCGTACTTCTCCTCGATCGCCTTCTTCGCCTGGACGAGGTCGAGCACCGTCCACTCCCCCAGCGCTTCGACGAAGTCGTCCACCGACACCTTGGCCACGCTCTGCCTCCTTTCCCGACTCAATCCTTGACTTCTATGCGGCTGCGGCTTCCTGGGCCTTGGCCTCCAGCAGGCCCACCAGGTCCTGGACCGGCGCCTGGAGCAGGCCCACCAGCTGCGCCACCGGCGCCTCAAGCACACCCAGCAACTGCGCCAGCAGCACCTCCCGTGAGGGCAGCTCCGCCAGCTGGCGCACCTCGGCGGGATCGAGCCGGCGCCCCTCCGCGATGCCACCCTTGACCATCTCCGGGCGCCGGTTGACCCGCGCGTACTCCACCAGGAGGCGGGCGGGCGCTGAGATGTCCTCGTAGCTGATCGCCAAAGCGCAGGGGCCAGTCAGCTGCTCGTTGAGGGTCTCCACCCCGGCCTCGGTCGTTGCCCGGCGCGCCAGGGTGTTCTTCAGTACCAGGTACTCCACCCCCGCCTGGCGCAACGAGGCTCGCAAGCCCTGGAGGTCGGCCACGGTCAGGCCGCGGTAGTCGCTGAGCACCGCGCTGCGCATCCGACCCAGCTTCTCGGCCAGCTCGGCGACCGCTGCCTGCTTGGCCTCAGGGATGGTGGCGGCGCCCCGCACCGTGGCTTCGGTCATCGTCGGCTCACCTCCGGGTCTCTCACCCCCGACCCGGACGCGGCGGCAGCCAGGCGCTTCTAGCGCGGCTCCGACCGTCGGCCTGCGCGGGGTTGGGGTTTGAGCAGCGGCTGCCCCCGCGGTCTGGGGTCTTGGTCGAGTGGGAGTATAGGGTTACCGCTCAGGCGGCGCTGAGTCGGGCGGCCGCCGCCGGGTCCAGGCGCACGCTCGGACCCATCGACGGGGCCAGGTAGCAGGCGCGGATGTAGGTGCCCTTGGCGGCCTGGGGCTTGGCCTTGACGATCGCCTCCATCAGCGCGGCCAGGTTCTGGAAGAGTTCGTCCTCCTCGAAGCTGGTCTTGCCCACCGGGGCGTGCACGATGCCAAAGCGGTCGACCCGGAACTCCACCCGTCCCGCCTGCACCTCGCGCACGGCGCGGGCGATGTCAAAGGTCACGGTCCCGGCCTTGGGATTCGGCATCAGCCCGCGCGGGCCGAGCACCTTGCCCAGCCGTCCCACCGACCCCATCAGGTCGGGGGTGGCCAGCGCTACGTCGAAGTCCAGGAAGCCCTCTTGCACCCGCTTGACCAGGTCCTCCCCACCCACCTGCTCAACGCCGGCCTCGCGGGCCTCGCGCTCCTTCTCCCCCTGGGCGAACACCACGATCCGGCGGACCTTGCCGGTGCCGTGGGGCAGCACCACGCTGCTGCGCACCATCTGGTCGGCGTGGCGGGGATCCACACCCAGGCGGGCGTGGAGCTCGACCGTGCCCGGGAACCGCGAGGTGTTCACCTGCTTGACCAGGCGCACCGCCTCGCGGGGCTCGTAGTGCTGCTCTTCCTCCAGCAGCTGGAGTGCGGCCCGGTACTTCTTGCCGTGGGCCTGGGTCATGGCGATCCCTCCTGTGGTGCCTGCGGACGCGCGCGGCGTCCTCCCACTAACTCGGTCAGTCCTGAACCTGGACTCCCATCGACCGGGCGGTGCCCTCCACCATCCGGGCGGCCGCCTCCAGATCGCTGGCGTTGAGGTCCTCGAGCTTTGTGCGGGCGATCTCCAGCACCTGCTCCCGGCCGATCGTGCCCGCCTCCTCCCGGGGAGGCTTGGCCGAGCCCTTCTCGATGCCCGCCGCCCGCTTGATCAGGTCCGCCGCCGGCGGGGTGCGGGTGACGAAGGTGAAGCTGCGGTCCTCGTAGATGGTGATCTGGGCAGGAATCACCAGCCCCTCCTGGGACTGGGTCTGCTCGTTGTAGGCGCGGCAGAACTCCATGATGTTGACCTGGTGCTGCCCGAGAGCCGGGCCGATCGGGTAGGCCGGGGTGGCTTTGCCCGCCTCCAAGTTGAGGCGCAGCACCGCCTTCACCTTCTTCTTGCCCACGACTCCGCCTAGCGCAGCCGCTCGACCTGAAGCAGGTCGAGCTCGACTGGTGTCTCCCGGCCGAACATGTTCACCATCACCTTGAGCTTGCCCTTGTCGGCGTTGATCTCGCTGACCTTGCCATGGAAGTCGGTGAAGGGGCCGTCCACCACCCGCACCGAGTCGCCCAGCTTGAACTCGACCGTGACCTTAGCCGGCCCGGTCGTGGGATCGATGGTGCGCTGGATGGAACGCACCTCCGACTCCTGCAGCGGCACCGGGCGGCTGCCAGAGCCCACGAAGCTGGTCACCCCGGGGGTGTTGCGGACCACGTACCAGGACTCGTCCGACATCACCATCTGCACCAGGATGTAGCCCGGGAAGATCCGCTTCGCCACGTGGCGGCGCTGCCCGTCCTTGATCTCGAGGACGTCCTCGGTCGGGACCATGACCTCGAAGATCTGATCGTGCATGTCCATCGACTCGACCCGCTTGAGGAGGTTGGCCTTGACCTTCTCCTCATGGCCGGAGTACGCGTGGATCACGTACCAGTGGGCGGGTTCGGCGTGGGCTTCGGTGGCGCTCACTTCGGGGCTCCCAATCATCCGATTGTGCGCCCTAGGGGCTGGCCGAAGCCGAGGGGCTCGGCGTCGGGCTGGCCGATGGGCTGGGCGTCGCTGAGGCGGAGGGGGTCGGGGTGCCAGTGGCAGTGGCCGCCGGCTGGGTCGTGTAGAGCGGCTTCAGCGCCGAGGTGAAGCCGTAGTCCAGCACTCCCAGGAAGGCGCCCAGCAGCACCACCGTGACGATCACCACCCCGGTCATCTGTCGCAGTTCCGGCCAGGTCGGCCATACGGTCTTTCGTAGTTCGCTCCAAACTTCTCTTAGGTAGCCGCCGCCCTCACCGGACTCGGTCCGGTCCTCCCGGGCGCCGCGGCCTAGATCCTGATCCATCTCGGCTGTCCTTGGTCTCTGCAGGGGCGGCACGATTCGAACGCGCGACCTGCGGTTTTGGAGACCGCTGCTCTACCAGCTGAGCTACGCCCCTTCGAGCTCGACGCCTACTTGGTCTCGCGGTGCGACGTGTGCCGGCGGCAGCGCCGGCAGTACTTGCGCAGCTCGAGACGGTCGGGGTCGTTGCGCTTGTTCTTCTGGGTCGTGTAGTTGCGTTCGCGGCACTCGCCGCACTGCAGGGTGATGATGGTCGCCGGCACTATGGAAGCTCCAGACAAAAACGCCTGGCCAGGCCAGGCTCCGCAGAGTATACCCAGATCACGGGTGGGGGTCAAAAGCCGGGCCGGCGCCGCGCACCCGCGGCTCTAGGACGTGGCGGTCGCCGCCTCGCGGGCCAGGCGCTCGTCGAGGTTCTGCAGGCCGTCGTAGGCGGCGTACTTGTAGGCGTCCGCCCGGGTCGGGAAGTTGAAGGTGGTGTCGATGAACTCGTTGACCGTCCCGCCCTGGTGCAGCACCGCCTGGGCGACATGGATCAGCTCGTTGGCCTCCTCCCCCAGGATGTGGGCGCCGAGCAGCCGGCGGTCCCGGACCCGGAAGACCAGCTTGAGCAGCCCGTCGGTGGAGCCGGCGATGCGGGCGCGGGCGTTGGCCGAGAAGAGGGCGCGGCCGCACTCCACCTCCTCTCCCGCCGCCAGCGCCGCCTGCTCGGTGAGTCCCACCATCGAGGTCTCCGGCAGGGTGTAGATCCCGGTGGGCACGACCGGGTCCACGGCCTCCTTGAAGTGGATGTCGAAGGCGCGGCACATCGCCACCCGCGCCTGCTCCATGGCCACCGAGGCTAGCCCCGGCGGGCCGATGATGTCCCCGGCGGCGTAGATCCCGGGGGCGGTCGTCTGGAAGTCCGGGCCTACCTTGATCCGGCCGCGTTGGTCCGCTTCCACCCCGGCCCGCTCCAGGTTGAGTCCCTCGATGTTGCCCGCCCGTCCCACCGCGTGGACCACCACCTGCGGGCGCAGGAGTTCGCCGTCCACCACCACCGCCAGGCCCTGCTCGTCCCGGCCCACCGAGTCCATCTGCGCGCCCATCAAGAGCCGGACCCCCGAGGCGACCAGGGTCTGGGCAAGGGCCTCGGACAGCTCGGCGTCAAGGAGCGGCAGCAGCCGCTGGCCACGGTCCACCAGCGTGATCTGCACCCCGAGGGCGGAGAAGATCGAGGCGTACTCGGACCCCACCGGTCCCCCACCCACCACCATCATCCGCTCGGGCAGGCGCGCGAGATCCAGGACGGTCTCGGAGTCGTGGACGTCGGGATCCGAGAAGGGGATGTCCGGGGGGCGGTAGGGGTGCGAGCCGGTCGCCAGCAGGATCACCGGCGCCGACAGGCTCCGCTCGCCGCCATCCGCCAGCACCACCGTCACCGCGTGGTCCCCGGCCAGGCG
>JBOHUK010000097.1:0-3745 GCA_050734395.1 Candidatus Dormibacteria bacterium | reverse complement strand
ACCGCGCTCGCCCGGTCTGCCGCCCCCAACTTGTTGAGGATGTGGCTGACGTGGGTCTTGACCGTGTTCTCGCTCAAAAAGAGCTTCTGGGCGATCTGGCGGTTGGACATCTCCGTCGCCATGCAGTTCAGGACCTGGAGTTCGCGCTGGCTCAGCGGCGCCCTCCTGGCCACCTCGGAGCCCTCCAGCAACGACTCCCCCGCCGCCACCCGGCGGATCGACCCAATCAGCTCGGCCCGGCTCACGTCTTTGAGGAGGTAGCCCCGAGCCCCCGCCTTGAGGCTCGGCACCACGTAGTTCTCATGGCCGAAGGTGGTCAGCATCACGACCTTCGCCTCGGGAAGGCGCTGGCGGATGCGCCGCAGGGCCTCGATCCCGTCCACCCCGGCCATCTGGACGTCCATCAGCACGACATCGGGCTCGGTCTCCAGGGTGCGGGCCACGGCCTCGGTGCCGTCGGCAGCATCGGCCACCACCTCGAGGTCCGGCTCGCTGTCCAGCATGGCACAGAGCCCCTGGCGCACCACCGGGTGGTCGTCGGCCACCAGCACCCGGATCACCGCGGCGCCTCCGGGGCCGGCACTTCAGGGTATGGCACATCCAGGGTCACGACCGTCCCCTGGCCGGGTGCGCTGACCACGGCGACGCTGCCCCCGCAGGCGCTGGCCCGCTCCTGCATCGAGGTGATCCCGAAGGCCCCGGAGCGTCCCGGCGTTCGGGTGTCGAAGCCGCACCCGTTGTCGGTGACGGTGACCCGCAGGTGCCCATCGTCGCGCGCCACTTCCACCGCCAGTCGGCTGGGACCCCCGTGGTGGAGAGAGTTGGCGACCGCCTCCTGGACGATCCGGAAGACGGAGACCTCGGTGGGGGCGGACAGGCTCAGCTGGCGCAGGCCCCGCAGCCGCACCGAAGTCCTCACCCCGGTCTGCGCCTGGGTGCGGGCGAGCTCCTCGCGCAGCGCCCCTGCCAACCCGCCTCGTTGCAGCACCTCGGGGCGGAGGTCCCAGACCGAGCGGCGTGCCTCCTGCAGGCTGGAGCGTGCCAACGCCGAAGCGTTCCCCAGCGCCTGCTGCGACTTGGCGGGCTCCTTTTCCAGCCAAGCCCCGGCGGCCTCCAACTGGATGATGATCCCGGCGAGCCCCTGGGCGAGGGTGTCGTGGATCTCGCGGGCGATCCGGTTGCGCTCGTTGATGGTGGCCATCTCCTGGGTGTCGACGAACAGCTGGGCGTTGCGCAAGGCCAGCGCCAGCTGACCGCCCACCACCTTGAGCAGCTCCAGGTGTCGCGGCTGCAGCTGGCGCCGCTGGCGCAGCGCCAGCACGCCGACCTCGGTCCCAGCGGCGGCGAGCGGCACCGCCACGAGCCCCTGGGCCTGCACCGGCTCCGCCCCGACGCTTCCCACCGTTCCGAGGTCGAGGCTGAATCCCTCATCCGTAGGCGCCTCGGGAGCGCGACCGACGAGCCTCAGGCCATGTGGAGCCATCCGATCGAGAAGGTAGACCGCGACCCCGTCACCGCCCAGGAGATCGTGTAGTTGCAGGGCGGCCGTCCGTGCCACCTCGGTCACGACCAAAGAGCGGCTCATCTCCGTCGAGAGCAGGTTGAGGGCGCTCAGCTCCTGATTGCGCTGTTGCAACTCAACGGTCCGGGCCTCGACCCGATGTTCCAGCTCCTGCTGCGCCCCCTCGATCTGGTCGCGCTGGTGAGAGAGGCGGTGGCGCATCTCCTCCAGAGCCCCCTCCAGGTTGCCGATCTCGTCCTGGGCCTCCGCCGAGGTGGGGACCGGGGTCTGCAGGTCCCCCTTGGCGATCCGGCCCGAGGCCACGGTCAGGGCCGACAGCGGGCGCAGCAGCCGGCGGGAGAGGACGTTGGTGACCCCCACCACCAGCAGGGCGAGCACCAGCAGCACCGGGACCAGCAGGGCGGTGACGCCGACGATTCCCTGGCTGATCTTCTGGGCGAAGGCGACGACGGGAGCGTCCAGCCCGGAGACGGGTAGGGCCACCCCGAGGCTCCACTGGCTGGCGGGCAAGGGGCTGAAGAAGACATCCACCGGCTGGCCGTTGAGCGAGATCGTCCGCGACCCGCGGGCGCCCAGCAGCATCGGCTCCCCGACCTGGCTCCAGGGGCTTCGCTCCGAGACCAGATTGACCGTCTGGACCTTGTGATGCTTGGTGTTGAGCCCCAGGTCCGCCGCCCCGCCCGCGCCCACGCTCAGCAGGTTGCCGTCGCTGCTGACGAGGAACGCGTAGCTTCCTTGGGCGCTGCCCGGAGGGCCGGCGAGGAACTGGCTGATGATGTGGCGGACAGTGATGTCCGCCCCGATCCGAAAGGGAGCGCCGTTCAGAGTGCTGCCGGCGGTGATCTCGCTCACCGTGGAGGCCCCCACGATCGGGTTGCTGTAGACCGCGGTCCATACCTGGTCCTGGTCCGGGGGCGGCTCAAGGCGGCTCCAGTGGGAGTCCGGGTTATGCACCGCCGCCTCCTGGCGGACCAGCGCCTCGCGGTAGAACTGCTCGGGCGGGAGGAGCTCGCGATAGTTGGCCTGGTCGGCCGGCCTGATCACCCCGATCGGGGCAACCGCCACCAGGCCGCTCTGGGGCAGCTGGATCCAGACGCTGTTCACCTCGGTGTGGAGGTTGAAGATCAACCCCAGCTGGCTGCCGAGCGAGCTGAGGGCGCGCACCTCGGCGGAACTGGTGGGGTCCTGGGCGCCGGGGCCGAATACCGAGATCCCGGAGGACTCAGCAGACGGGACGGGCGAGGGGGGTGGGTCGGCCAGCGCGGCTGCGGCGGACTGGGCCACCAGCGCCAGCTGGCTTTGGATCGACTCCAGCTCGTTGTCGATGATCTCGGCCTTGCTCTGCACCAGGTCGGAGAGGTGCAGCCCCTGCGACGACTCCAGCTCACCCCGGGCGTGCTGCAGCGCCCCGCTGTTGAGGCCCGAGAGGGCGAAGAGGCTGGCCGAGGCGAATATGGCCAGCGGGATGACGGAAACCGCCAGCATCGCCACCAGCATTCGGCGGCGGATGCTGAGCCGCCGCCAGCGCTCGAACCGCCCCAAAGTCGGAGGCGGCCGCCGCAGCTTGGCAGCGAGACGGGTCATGAGCTTGGCCATGGCGGTTAGGGCATCTCAGAGTAGGGGCCGCAGGGCGAGCTTCGCCCGGGCGCGTCTATTGCGCCCGGGGCCGCGGCGAGCGAGGTCGTCGGCCACCATCGGTTACATCTGTACACCTTGAACGGCAACGACGCCAGCCCCGGGACGGTCACGGGCTCGGTCTTGGTGGCCCCCAACAGCTTCAAGGGCACCCTCAGCGCCACTCTGGCGGCGGCCGCCATCGAGCGCGGCGTGATGCGAGCGGCGTGGGGTGGGAGCAGCGAACTGGTGCCGCTGGCAGACGGAGGCGACGGATTCGTCGAGGTGCTGACCGCGGCGAGCGGGAGGCGCACCAAGCACCGTGCGTCCGGGCCGCTTGGCCAGGAGGTGGAGGCGGAGGTGGGCTGGCTGGGCGAGGGGCGGACGGCGGTGATCGAGCTGGCCTCGGTGAGCGGCCTCGCCCTGGTGCCCCGGCCGGACCCGGCCACCGCCGCCCGCGCCGGCACCCGGGGGCTCGGGCAGCTGCTCGAGATCGCCGCTGAGCAGGGGGCCGAGGAGATCTTGGTGGGCCTGGGTGGCAGTGCCTCGACGGACGGGGGGGCGGGACTGGCCTCCGCCCTCGGCTACCACCTCCTGGACCGGATCGGG
>JBOHUK010000096.1:0-13314 GCA_050734395.1 Candidatus Dormibacteria bacterium | reverse complement strand
TCACCCGCTACACCGCGGTCCAGGAGGAGACGGCGGTCGCGCTGCGCAAGGACGGCCAGGGGGTTGACCTCACCATCGACGCCGTCAATCCGCAATCCTTCCCGTTGGCGGGGAGCCTGGGAATGCGGTCCGCCGCCCTCGGGAGCTTCCGCCAATTGGTGAGCCGCCCGGGGACGATGGTGCTGTCGGGCTCGGTCGCCTCGCTACTGGGGGCCAACGCCGGCCAGAAGGTGGGGCTCAACGTACCCACCGCCCGCGGGCTGGTCCATTGGGTGGTGGGTGGCACCCTCTCCGGCTCCCCGCCCGCCGGGCTCAGCAACGACGTGCTGGTCTCCACCAGCACCCTGCGCCGTGCCCTCACCGGCAGCAGCCCACCGTCCTACGGCGCCGTCTACCTCACCACCAAGAGCGCGGCGCAGGCCGACTCGGTGGCCACCGAGCTCCGCGACAAGCTCCCCCTGGCCACGGTCTCGACGGTGAAGCAGGCGCTGAACTCCGACAAGCAGGCCAGTCAGCAGCTCACCCAGTTCCTCTCGGTGGCTGGTTTGGCCGCCCTCTTGATCGGCGGGATCGGCATCGTCAACGCCATGCAGGTGAGCCTGGCTCGCCGGCGGCTTGAGATCGCCATGCTGAAGACCACCGGCTACCGCCGCCGCGACCTCTACACGCTCTTCGGGCTCGAGGCGGGCCTCCTCGGCCTGCTGGGCGGCGTGGCCGGGGCGGCGGCCGGCATCGGGCTCTCCTATGCCGTCCGCGGGTTGGTGGAGAACATCGCCAGCGTCCAGATCAACTTCCTGATCAGTTGGGAGGTGATCCTGGCCGGGGTGGGGATCGGGGTGGCGACCACCTGGATCTTCGCCATCCTGCCCATCGTCCGCCTCAGCCGGGTCCGCCCGGTAGCGGTGCTGCGCGACATGCCCGGCTCGCTCTCCGCAGGGGTGATCGGCTCCAGCCTGGCGCTGCTCGGGTTGGTGGCGGCTCTCTTCTGGCTGCTCAGCGCCGCCATCCTCGGGTCGGTGTGGCTGGCGCTATGGCTGGTCGTGGGCACAGGCATTGCACTCGGGGTGCTCACCCTGATCTTCAGCGGGATCCTGGCGGTGATCGGCCGGCTGCCCGTTCCCGAGCGGCTCAGCCCCTCTTACGCCGCCCTGGTCGGGGTGGCGCTCCTGATCTCGATTGGGATCGCGCTGCTGCCCAGCCTGCGAGTGGTCGGAGCCCTATTGATCGCGGCCGCCCTGCTCGGATTCGTCGTCGTGTACCTGCCGCCCCGGGCGCGCTCGGTGGTGCGGCTCTCGCTGCGCAACTCCTCGCGGCAGCGCAGCCGCACCGCCGCCACCGCGGTGGCGCTCTTTGTCGGCGTCTTCGCCGTGGGCCTGATCCTGGTCCTGGGCACCGACATTCGCGGCGACCTGGACAACTTCATCACCAAGGCCACCACCTACAACGTGGTGGCGGTCGCGCCCCAGGGCAAGGCCGGCCCGCTCCTGCGAGAGGCTTCGCAGCTCAAGCCAAAGGCGCAGCAGGTGACGGTCGGCTGCGGGGCCACACCCCTCACCATCAACGGCACCCCGCTGACCGAGGCCGGCTCCGGCGGTACTGGCGGCGGCCGGCGCTTCCGCAGCGTCGCGTCCCTCCTCGACGGGCTCCAGGGCTTCCCCGTCGCCCAGGGAGTGGTGCCAGACGTGGATGTGACCCACGGCCGTCAACTGCGCGCCTCCGACGCCGCCGACAACGGGGTTCTGCTCAGCGCCGGCCTGCGCCAGGCCCCTTACCACCTCCGCCTGGGCGACACCCTCACCGTCGCCGGGAGCCGGACGCTGCACGCGGCGACGGTGCCCCTCAAGGTGGTGGGCTTCTACATCCCCATCGTGACCAAGGGCAAGGGGATCGCCCTCAGCACGGTGATCGCCCCGATCCTCTCGGTGACCTCCACCACCACGGCGGTCGGGGGGAGCGCCACCTTCGAGGTGGTGGAGATGAAGTTCGCACCCAACCGCGCCTCTGGCGCCTCCACCCGGCTGCGCAAGGCGGCGCCCGCGGCGATCGTCGTCAACCTGGCCGACTTCACCCTGATCATCGACCAGTTCCTCAACAACGCCGTTCTGTTCCTCACCGCCATCGCCTCACTGGCGCTCCTGGCCGGCATCGTGATCGTCGCCAACTCCGTCGCGCTGTCGCTGCTCGAACGCCGCCGGGAGATCGGGGTTCAGAAGGCAGTGGGGCTGAGCAACCGATCCGTCTACAGCCAGGTGCTGGCGGAGACGGCCACGGTGGCCTGGCTCGGGGCAACCGGTGGCATGACGGCCATCGCTCTGGTCCTCCTCCCCCTCGGCCACCTGGTGCTCAAGGTGAGCCTGGGGTTGCCCACCCCGCTCGCGCTGGCGATCGTGGTGGGGGCGATCCTGGTGGCGGTGGGGACGGCGGCCCTGGTGGCGTGGGGACCAGTGCGCGTGCGGCCCCTGGAGGTGCTGCGCTACGAGTGAGCGCTTCTAAGAGGGCTAAGTAGGCGCCTCGCCCTGGCGGCGCGCCAACCTTTCTCCCAGGGCGGAGATCACCAACGGGGCGGCAAGCTTGGCGCCCCGAACCGCCAGCCCCTGGGTCAGTGAGCGGCGTTGCCCTCGCCTGGCCGGTTTGGGTACAGAGTCGGGCATCCCGCCGCCCTGGGCCGCCTCCACCAGCAACTCCTCGAGGCGCAAGCGCCAGGACTCGGGCATGCTCGCGATCCAGTCAGCCTCCGGTACCGGTGCCAAACGACGACGGCGGCTTGCGCGCACCCGGGAGGCGACCAGCACCAGCGCCACCACCGCCACCCCCGCCGCCACGCGCAGGCCATCGCGCCGCAGCCGGACCCTGGGGTCAAGGTCGTGGCGCAGCCTGACCTCCAGCCGGTCCAGGCTGGCGCCCATGCGCTCCCGGGTGGCGGCTACCGCCGCCCGCGCCTGCTCAGTCCCCGTAGCCAATCGAGATCCTCCACTAGGCTGGCGCGGGTCTCCGGGAGAGGGAGCAGGCGCCGGTTGAGCCAGATCACCAGACCGCCGCCAAAGGCCAGCAGCAGCCCAACCGCGGCGATCAGGCCGGCCACCAAGGCGTGATTGGGCCGCCACTCCACCAGGGTGATCAGGGCGAAGAGCGCCATCACGGCCAGGCCCACCAGCGCCAGGACGGCACCCGCTGCAAGCCGCAGTCCGCGGAAGGCAGTCGCCTTCAGCTCCGCCTTGGCCAGCGCCACCTCGTCAGCGACCAGCTGGCGGACGTCCTCGCTGACCTCCTTGACCAGTTCGGAGACGGTCTCCGGAGGCGACTGCGTCCTGACCATCACGGCAGCGTACCGGATCGTGGCGGGAGCTCAGTCGCCGCCTATGATCAGGAGGTGGCCGGACCGCCGCCCGGGAGCCTGCGCCAGCTGGCGGCGCCGCTGGTGCGACTCGCCCGTAGGGGTAGCCTGCTGGTGGCCACCGACTTCGACGGCACTCTGGCCCCGGTGGTGCGCGACCCGCGTCGCGCCCGTCCCTTGCCCGAGGCGGCGATGGCGCTGACCGAGCTGGCCCGCTTCACCTCGGTCGCGGTGATCAGCGGCCGCGACCTGGCCAACCTCTCCAAGCAGTGCCCCCTGCCAGGGGTGCTCCTGCTGGGCAGCTACGGGCTGGAGCCCTGGCGCGAGGGCGGTGGCCGCGGCCTGCTGCCCCGCACCGTGGCCGGCCAGTCACCGCGCTTGCAGCGGGTGGCCGCCGAGCTCAGGCTCGTGACGGAGGCTTGGCCGGGGGTCGAGGTGGAGGGCAAGGCCCTGGGTGTTGCTGTCCACTACCGCAACTCCCAGGACCGCCACCGGGTGGGGGCCGAGGTGCGACGGCTGCTGGAGGAGGTCTCCCAGCGCGAGGGGCTGGGTCTTTTGCGCGGCCGCCAGGTCCTGGAGCTGCGTGACCGCCACGCCGGCGACAAGGGGACCGCCCTGGTGCAGCTCCTGGAGCGGCTCAGCCCCCGGGGATGCGTCTTTGCCGGCGACGATTTCGGTGACCTCCCGGCCATGGTGCAACTCCACGCCCGCCGCCCCGAACTGGAGCTGGCCCTGGGGCTGGCGGTGCTGAGCCCCGAGACCCCTCCGGGGCTGCAGGCGGAGGCGGACCTCAGCCTCAGCGGCCCCCAGGAGTGGGCGGCGCTTCTGGAGACGGTGGTCGAGGAGCTCGCCCGGGCCGCCTGATCAGTGGGCCAGCTCGGTGAGGTCCTGGAGCTGGCTCGTGATCCAGCGCACGATGTCGTTCTTTCGCACCGTCTGGCGCAGATGGCGGGCCCTGGTGGAGCGGTCCCGCCTCGGCATGGTGAGAGCGGTGTGCAGGGCCTCCGCCGTCTGGTCGATGTCGAAGGGGTTGATGGTGAGGGCGTCGGGTCCCAGCTCCTCGTGGCTGCCCGCGTTCTCGCTCAACACCAGCACCCCATCCTTCGTGTTGCAGATCACGCCCTCCTTGGCGACCAGGTTCATACCGTCGTAGATGGGGTTGACCAGCAGCGCGTCGTAGGTCTTGTAGGCGGCGACCGCCTTGTGGATGTTCTCCTCGACCTCAAGCCGGATCGGCATCCAGGTGCCGGTCTGGAAGCGGCGGTTGACGTGGGCAGCGGCCGACACCAGGGCGCCCAGATAGGAGCGATAGGCGTCGATGTTCTGGCGGCTCCGCTGGAGCATGGCCCAAAAGATCACCCGGCCGCGGAGCTCGGGATGGGACTCCAGCAGCCGCTCGTAGGCTAGGAATCCCCGGACGATGTTCTTGCTCAGGTCGGTGCGGTCGACCCGCAGAATCAGGAACTCGGGGCGCCAGGCGGCGAGCAGCTCCTCCTGACGCAACACCTCGGGGTGCTGCGCCAGCTCGGTGAGGCCGCGGACGTCGATGGAGATGGGGTAGGGGCGGATCCAGACGCTGCGCCCCTCGTAGAACACCGTCGACTGACGGTGGTCCACCGCCAGGCCCATGTTCTCCTCGCAGGTAAGCAGGAAGTTGCGGGCGTCCAGGCTCGTCTGCACCCCCACCACGTCGGCACCCAGCAGCCCGGACAGCACCGCGTCGCGCATGTGCCGCGGCAGCACCTTCCAGTACTGGGGGGTGGGCCAGGGGATGTGGATGTAGTGCTGCAGGTGAACCTCGGGCATGCGCTGGCGGACCATGCCCGGCAGCAGATAGAGGTGGTAGTCCTGGCTCATCACCAAAGGGCGGCCCGGCCCGCGCTGCGCCAGGCAGACGACCCGCTCGGCGAACTCCTCGTTGATGCGGACGTAGCCGTCCCGCCAGGCATGCTCGGTGCGCGAGTCGAGGATGGGCTCGCGGCCCAGGTCCCAGAGGTAGTGCTGGATGAACCACAGCAGCGGGTTGCTGATCTCGTTGTAGTAGAGGTCGTAGGCGGTGGGGTCGGGGTCGATATAGGAGACCCGGAAACGCTGCTGGTCCTCGGTCACGACCTCCAGCACGCCGTCGGCGTCCGCCTCGGCGGCCAGGTCCCGCTCGGCCGCGCCCCGAGCCACCGCCACCCAGGTGGCCCCGCTCACCCGGGCCAGCGCCGACATCGCGGTCACCAGCCCGCCGCCGCCGCGCACGATCCGCTCCACACCCTCCCCCTGAGCCAGGATGTCGATCGGTGGGCGGTTGGCGACCACGAGTGGCTGCCAGTCACGCAGCATCCGGCGCAGGTAGGGTTCGATCCCCGGCATTCGGCCTAGGATGACGGAGCCCGGCTCCGGGCGGGCAGTTGGCTACTCGATCCCGACCGGCTAGAGTCGGCCGATGCGTGTCGCCATCCCGAAGGAATCGGTCCCCGGCGAACTCCGGGTGGCGGTGGTTCCCGAGTCCGTGGCGCGGTTGCGAGCTCTGGGCGCCGAGGTGGTGGTGGAGAAGGGAGCCGGGGCGGCCGCCTTCTTTTCCGACCCGGCCTATGCGGAGGCGGGGGCGGTTCTGGTCGGGGGGAGACGCCGGGCGCTCAGCCAGGCGGAGCTGGTGCTCCAGGTGCGCGCCCCGCAACTGGAGCCTGGGGGCGTCTCGGAGATCGCGAGCCTCCCGGCCGGCTGCTTGCTGGTCGGCCTGCTGCAGCCCCGGGAGCGTCCCGAGCTGCTGCGGGCGCTGGCCGCAAGGGGTGTCACCGCCTTCAGCCTGGAGCTGATGCCGCGCATCAGCCGGGCGCAGGACATGGATGTGCTCTCCTCGATGAGCACCGTCGCGGGCTACTACGCGGTGATCCTGGCCGCCTCCCGGCTGCCCAAGCTCTTCCCGCTGATGATGACCGCCGCCGGGACCATCACCCCCGCCCGGGTGCTCGTGCTCGGAGCTGGGGTGGCAGGGCTGCAGGCGATCGCCACCGCCCGCCGTCTCGGAGCGGTGGTGCGCGCCTTCGACGTCCGCCCGGCGGTGCGCGAGCAGGTCGAGAGCCTCGGAGCCGGGTTCGTCGAGCTGGAGCAGGCTGTGGAGGCGGGCGAGGCCGCGGGGGGCTACGCCAAGGAGGTCAGCAGGCAGGCACAGCGCCGCGAACAGGAGGCGCTGGCCGAGGAGGTGGGCCAGGCAGACGTCGTCATCTGCACGGCGCTCATCCCCGGGCGCCCCGCCCCGACCTTGGTGACCAGAGCGGCGGTCGGCAGGATGCGCCCCGGCTCGGTGATCGTGGACCTCGCCGCCGAGGCGGGCGGCAACTGCCAGCTCACGCGCCCTGGCTCCGAGTTGGAGCGCCAGGGAGTGCTGGTGCTCGGCCCTCTGAACGTGCCCTCGAGGGTCGCCCACCACGCGAGCCAGCTCTTCTCCCGCAACGTGACACGCTTCGCTGCCACCCTGATCCGCGACGGCCAGCTGCTGGTCGACCTCGAGGACCCCGTCGTCGCCGCCACCTGCGTCACCAGGTCAGGCGAGGTCGTGCTGGGGAGGAGCGGATGAGCTACGGCGGCACCCTGCTGATCGGGCTGTTCATCTTCGTGCTGGCGGTCTTCATCGGCTTCGAGCTGATCTCCAAGGTCCCGGCCACCCTCCACACCCCGCTGATGTCGGGGACCAACGCCATCCACGGCATCGTCCTGGTGGGGGCGCTGGTGGTGGCGGCCGGGGTGCACGGCACCCTGGGCACGGTCATCGCCTTCCTCGCCGTGCTGCTGGGCACGATCAACGTGGTGGGCGGCTTCGTCGTCACCGACCGGATGCTGCAGATGTTCAAGCGGCGGCCCGACACCGGCCGCGACCGCAAGCCGTGAGGCACTTCCCCCAGCTGGTGGCCCTCGCCTATCTGGGCGCGGTCGTGCTCTTCATCTTCGGCATCCGCCTGCTCGGTTCCGCCGCCACGGCGCGGCGGGGCAACTGGCTGGCGGCGGTGGGCATGCTCCTGGCGCTCATCGTCACCTTCGTCGGCCTCGGGACCCTGCCCTGGGAAGCGGTGCTGCCGGCGCTGGCGGTGGGAGCAGTGGTGGGGACGGGCGCCGCTCGGGCGGTGCGCATGACCGCCATGCCTCAGATGGTGGCCCTCTTCAACGGGATGGGCGGCGGAGCGGCCGCGCTCATCGGCGCCGGGGAGTTCATCCGCCGCGCGGCTCAGCTCAGCGCCTCGCAGGCCACCCTCAACCCGCAGCGCAGCGTGCCCATCATGATCGCCTGCCTGATCGGGACGGTCAGCTTCTCGGGCAGCCTGATCGCCTTCAGCAAGCTGCAGGGCGTGATGCGGGGCACCCCGATCACCTTCCCCCGCCAGCGCTGGGCCAACGCCGCCCTGCTCGCCCTGATTCTGGCCCTTGGGGTGATCGTCATCGCGGCCCACTCCAACCCCTGGCTGCTGGGGCTCTTCGAGCTGCTCGTGTTGGCCTTCGGCGTCGCCTTCGTCCTGCCCGTAGGAGGCGCCGACATGCCGGTGATCATCTCCCTGCTCAACTCTTTCACGGGGTTGGCCGCCGCCATCAGTGGCTTCGTGCTCGGCAACGAGGTGCTGATCGTGGCTGGAGCACTGGTGGGCGCGTCGGGCACCATCCTCACCCAGCTGATGAGCCGGGCCATGAACCGGTCGCTGGCCAACGTCCTCTTCAGCGGCTTCGGAAGTCAGGCGGCGGCCGTCGGGGACGGGGAAGGCGTGGACCGCACCGTTCACAGCGTCGGCGCCGAGGACGTCGCGATGCTGCTGGGCTACGCTCGCCAGGTGATCTTCGTGCCCGGCTACGGAATGGCGGTGGCCAAGGCCCAGCACGACGTCCGTGAGCTGGCGAGCCAGCTAGAGAAGCGGGGCGTGCAGGTCAAGTATGCAATCCACCCGGTCGCCGGGCGGATGCCCGGCCACATGAACGTGCTCCTGGCCGAGGCCGACGTGCCCTACACCCAGCTGTATGAGATGGACGACATCAACCCGGATTTCGCCCGCACCGACGTGGCGGTGGTGATCGGGGCCAACGACGTCACCAACCCCGCCGCTCGCAACACTCCCTCCAGCCCCATCTACGGCATGCCGATTCTCAACGTCGACCAGGCGGAGCACGTGGTGGTGCTGAAACGGAGCATGAACCCGGGGTTCGCGGGGATCGAGAACGAGCTCTACTACAACCCCAAAACCCTGATGCTCTTCGGTGACGCCCGCGACTCGGTGGTGCAGCTGATGGGGGCCCTCAAGGAGCTGGTGCCGACCCGCTGAGGGGGCTCAGCCGCTCGCCGTCGGGCTGGGGCTGGCGGCGAGGCGCAGCGGCACGCACTCGCTGCGCACCGGGGCGCAGGTGACGAACTGGCCGGGGCCGCCGGCGCCGGAGGCGGTGAAGACGTAGACCGGGACCGCGAACCCGAAGCTGTCCACGTAGGCAAGGTAGACGCGCTCGAGCTGGGTTGGGCTCGCGCTCAGCGAGGGGCTGGGAAAGGGCTGCCCCTGGGCGTCCAGCAGGTAGGAGCCCGGGTCGATCGCCCCCGACTTGAGACTGGCAACCACCTGCCTCAGGGGCATGGCGGCGTAGGGGGCGAAGTTGCCCAGAGCGGGGTAGGGGACCGCCCCGGAGATCCCCACCAGGCTCAGCGCCCCGGAACCGCCCGCCGCCACGTCCGCCGAGATCTCCTCCGGCGAGCCCTCGACATTGACGACCGGCGCGCCGTGCAGGGTCCACTGGAAGAAGACGGTCCGGTCGGCGGCGTGGTAGGTGCTCTGATCCGGGAGCGCCTCCAGGCCCCCTCCGGCGGGGAGGCGGTCGGCGCTGAGGAAATGGGACGCGAACTGCTCCGCCGCACCCACCGTCGGGGTGGCCCCGGTCTCGTCCACCGGATGGTTGGGGTGGAAGTTGAAGCTGTCGAGGCCAGCGTCGGTCGTGAGCTGGTAGCCCGTCGTCGAGCTCAGGTTGTAGGCCCAGCCGGCACCCGTCTCCAGCGGCGGGCCCGGGACCTCAAGGGCCGCGGCCAGGGCGGTAACCGCTGCCGCCGCGGTGGCAGGCACCTTCACCGCGTACACCTGCCGGACTCCGAGCTCGAGGCGCTTGCCAGCGACGTAGGGCGGCCCCAGGGAGAAGGCCTGCCCCACCTCGCCGCCCAGTCCTAGCAGACCCAGCGCGGGGGTGGGCGTGGCCCTTGGAGTGGGCTCGCGCTGCGGCGCGGGGGTGGAGCTGCAGGCGCTGAGGGCCGCAATGAGTCCCACCGCGAGAACGATCGGGCAAGTGCGGACGCCGGAAGTCATGGCCGCAGAATGCCACGCATGGCCTACCGGGACTCCCTGGTCCGGCTGGCGGAGACCAGCCAGAGTGGCATGCGCCTCGGCCTCGACACCACGCGAGCCCTGCTTGCCGAACTGGGAAACCCCCACGAGGGGCTGCGAGGGGTGCTGGTGGCCGGGACCAATGGCAAGGGCTCGGTCTGCGCCATGGTGGCGGAGGCGGGCCGGCAGGCCGGGCACCGGGTGGTGCTGCTCACCAAGCCCCATTTGACCAGCTACCGGGAGCGAATCCAGCTGGGCGCCCGACCGGTTAGCGAAGGGGAGTTCGCCACCCTTGCCAACGCCGTCGCCGATGCCGCGGGGCGACTCGGCCCCGGTTCGGGGCGGCCGACTCACCACGAACTGCTCACCGCCATGGGTTTCCTCGCCGCCCGTCGGCACCGCTCGGACCTGGTGGTTTGCGAGGTGGGTCTCGGCGGTCGCCTCGATGCCAGCAACGTGTGGGACGGCGGGGTCAGCGCCATCGTCAGCATCGGCCTCGACCACCAGGACCAGCTGGGGACCACCCTGGCCGCCATAGCCGGGGAGAAGGCGGGGATCATCAAGCCCGGCCAGTGGGTACTGAGCGGCGCTCGCGGCGAGGCGCGCCGGGTGATCGAGCGAGCGGCCGCCCGAGCTGGTGCTTGCCTGTGGGAGCTGGATTCTGAGATCACCTGGCGACCATCCGAGCATGGGACTATCAATGTGCGCACCCCGCTGGGGCTGTGGCAGCGGTTGCGGGTGGCGTTGAGCGGCCGGCACCAGGCCGACAATGCGGCCCTGGCGGTTGCCATCTGCGATGCGCTCGGCCAGGCCGGGATTCCAATCACGGAGGCGGCGCTTCGCCAGGGTCTGGCATCGGTGCGGTGGCCGGGGCGCCTCCAGCTGCTAGCGAGTGCCCCACCGGTGCTCGTGGACGCCGCCCACAATCCTGATGCCGTGGCGGCGGTACTGCCCGAGCTGGAAGAGCGGCTCCGAGGGCGCAGAGGGGTGCTCCTCTTCGGCTCGATGGATGACCATGACCACCGCGGCATGCTCCGCCTGCTCAGCCAAGTCGGGTTCAGCGAGACGGTCTTCACGCGCGCCGAGAGTGCCCGGGCCGCCCCGGCTGACTCCCTCCGCACCGGCTGGCCAGGGCCGGGCCGCGTGATCCCCGAGGTCCCCCCGGCGCTAGCCGAAGCCCGGAAGCTGGCGGGACCGCAGGGGCTCGTGGTGTCGCTGGGGTCGATCTACGTGATCGGAGAGGTGATGGCCGCCCTTGGCGAGGGACTGGTCCCAGATCCTGAGATCCCCGAGTCGGCGATGTGGTGACCGGAGGCGTCTCGGCAGTGGGCGGGCAGCGGGCGGCTGCGCTCCCACCTGACGGTTACCGGGACGCCGCCGCCGGATGGTGGGGCCAGTCCGGGTCGCGGGCCACGCCTCTCGCGAGATCGAGGCCGAGCCACGGGCTGGGCAGCGGCCCTACCAGTTGGCCCCAGCCGTGGCTGCCGGGATGGCCCCGACCGCAGCCAGGGCCATCCGACAGAGCACGGCCACGCCTTCCCAGTCCTCGGCGGCCAAGAGGTCGGGACGGAAGAGGTCGGCGGTGAGTCCGATCACGTCAGCCCCCGCCTCTCGGTAGCGGGCCGCATCCTCGATGAGAACTCCCCCGCTCACCCACAGAGGCGCCTGGGGCATCGGACCCCTCAGGGCGCGGATGTAGCCGGGCCCCCCGACCGGGGCTGCCGGGAACACCTTCACCAGTCGTGCGCCCAGCTCCAGCGCCTGGACGATCTCGGTCGGGGTCAGGGCACCCATCACCATCGGTATCCCCGACTCGCCTGCCACCTGGGCCACGGCAGGGACGAGGTGCGGACTGACCAGATACTGCGCCCCCGCCGCGATTGCCTGGCGGGCGATGGCGGCGCTGGTGACGGTGCCCGCCCCAACCACGCAGCCGCTGTCCTGGGCACGCAAGCGCTCAACCAGCCCGAAGGCGCCAGCGCTGCCGGCCGTGATCTCGACCGAGCCCACTCCCGCCTCGGCGGCGGTGCGGGCGGCACTCCAGGCCTGGGCCTCGTCGTGCCAGCGGACCACAGCCGCCAGCCGGGTGGGGAAGAGGGCCGCTAACTCAGGAGTGAGCATGGGCTGAGTGTAGCCTGGCAGATGGCGGCGTCAGTCGCGGTGCTGGCTCCCCTGGCGGATGATGCTCTCGATCACGTCGTGCCCTGACGGCCGGTGCCCGCCGCCGCGGCGGTTGCGCTGCTTGCGGCGGTCCTGACGGGGGCTGAGCATGTGGCCCTCCTGTTTGCGCCAGACCCGCTCGATCAGAACCCGGATCTCAGTCCCCTCCTCGAAGGGGATGCCGTGAGCCACCAGGGAGTTGCGGACCCGCTCGGTGAGCTCGGTGCTCTCACGGAGGTTCAACTGTTCCAGGGCCTCGAGCAGATCGTCGAGACGCCGGAGCATGGAGCGTCGCTCGATGGTCTCGTGGGAGGCCGCCAGCACAGGTGAATTATCCGCTCCCGACCCACCCCCTTAGGGGACCCGGTGTTGCCGGCGGCTCAGGCGGTCTCGCGCCGCATGCGTCGCACGGGCTCATAGAGGCCGAGCCGGGCGACCCAGCCCTGGACCGGACCCGGTGCCCACCAGTTGGCGCGCCCGAGCAGGCGCATCAGCGCCGGGACCATGATCCCCCGCACCAGGGTGGCGTCGACGGCGACGGCGATGGCCATGCCCACCCCCAGGGTCTGGATCTCCAGCACGTGCCCCAGGGCGAAGGCGGAGAAGACGGCGATCATGATCAAGGCGGCGCTCGTGATCACGCTCCCGGTGGCGATCAGGCCATCCGCCACCGCTTCGCGGTTGTCGCCACTCTCGCAGTAGCTCTCGCGGATGCGCGAGAGCAGGAAGACCTCGTAGTCCATCGAGAGCCCGAAGAGGATGGCGAACATCAAGACCGGGGTGGTGGCGGTGATGTCGCCGGCTGGTGTGAACTGGAGCAGGCTGGAAAGGTGGCCGTCCTGGAAGATCCAAACCATGGCGCCGAAGGCGGCCGAGATCGAGACCAGACTCATCAGGACGGCCTTGATGGGGATGACCACCGACCCGAAGGTGAGCAGCAGCACCACCATGGTGACCAGCACCACCAGCAGTATGGCCCAGGGGATGGTGGCGCCGAAGGCGTCAAGGAAATCGACCGACTGGGCCGCTCCGCCGGTCACGAGCACGCTGGTTCCCGCCGGTCCGGGCAGGGCACGCAGTCGGCGCACCAGCCGCGCCGCCGCGCTGGAGTCGGGGGAGTGGTCGTTGGCGACCTCGAACTGCGCCAAGGGACCGGCCAGGTTGCCCGCCACGTAACTGTTGATCTGGCGGCTGCGCTGCGCGGGGGGCAACGCCAGCGCCCGAAGGTAGGCAGCCTCCACCTCGGGTGGAGGCCGCGTCAGCACCCCCGTCACCCCCTGGACACCGGGGAGCGCGCCCACCCGGGCGAGGTAGCGGGAGAGCGCCGCCTGCTGCGCCTGGTCCAGCCGCCGGCCCAGCGGGGCGTCGTAATCGAGCACCAGGTTGAGGTCGTCCACCCCCCCGGCCTGCGGGAACTTGTCGTTCAGCAAAGCGAACCCGGTGCGCGCCGCGCCCGGCGGGATTTCGGCGACATCGCTGCCGGTCGAGAGG
>JBOHUK010000095.1:0-1391 GCA_050734395.1 Candidatus Dormibacteria bacterium | reverse complement strand
TGTCGGAGACCGCCTCGATGCCGGTCATCGACGAGCAGCCGGAGGCGAAGGCGGTCAGCACCAGGAAGGGGGTGAGCGCCTCGAGGGGGTTGGGGATCGCCGGGTAGTGGCCGACGCCGTGGGGGGCCGCGCCGGTGAGCCCGCGGATCAGCCCGACCACGATCAGCAGCGCCATGACGGCGATGAAGAAGTAGGTGGGCATGGAGAAGAAGGCCCCGGCCTCGCGCACCCCGCGCAGGTTGCCGGCGCAGAGCACCAAGATCAGCAGGATGGCCAGCGGCAGGCGCAGCGCTACCAGCGTGGGGAAGGCCGAGGCCAAAGCGTCGGCCCCGGAGGAGACGCTCACCGAGACCGTCAGGACGTAGTCGATCAGCAGGGCCGCCGCCGCCACCATCGCCGGCCACTGGCCCAAGTAGTCGCGCGCCACGGCGTAGGACCCGCCGTCGGCCTGGCGGGTGATGACCACCTGGCGGTAGGAGATGGTCACCAGCACCATCAGGACGGCGATGGCGATGGCGATCGGGATCTCGAAGGCCAGCGCCGCCACGCCAGCGGCGGCCAGCACCGTCAGTCCGGCCTCGGGGCCGTAGGCGACCGAGGAGAGCGCGTCGGAGGCGAGGGTGGGCAGGGCCTTGCGCACCGGCAGCCGCTCGCCCTCGATGGCCGAGGTGGGCAGCTTCGGTCCCAGCACCAGCCGCTTGGCCAGGTACCGCACCCGGGCGGCGCCGCCCGGGGGCTGGTCCGCCTTCGGGGTCGCCACCAGCAGTCCCTTGCCGCCGCGCCGGAAGGCGCCGGCGTCCTGGCGGTCGATCACCACGTAGCGGTTGCCGGGCAGGCTGCCCCGGTGCGTGATGCGCCGCTCCAGCTCGCCCTCGTCGCGACCGGCGGGGGCGGAGTCAGGCGGAGGGGGATCCGGGGGCCGGTTGCTCAATCTCGGGGTGCTCTTGCGGTGGGAGGTAGGGTCGCGCCCGCTCGTGGGCAGTGGCGAGCACCTGCCGTGCTCTGGTCCAGCCCGCGAGCATAGCTTCCCGCCAACGAGGAGAGACGAGGTTCCGGGGCTGGCGCGGTCGCGGCCGGCTCCGGCCAGGGCGAGGGGCCGTGCCGGAGGTGGCTCAGGAGATGAGGTGACTCAGGAGATGCAGTAGGGGGGCTGTGGTGAGCTGGGGTTGGCTAGGAGGGGGGCACCAGCCATTGGGCCAGGTAGGGGAGCTCGCGGTGGCGGCTGTCGTGATCGAGGCCGTAGCCGACCACGAACCCCGGGCCATTGAGGCGGAAGCCCACGTAGCGGGGATAGACCGCGACGGCGCGCCCCTCGGGGCGGTCGAGCAGGGCGCAGATCTCGAGCGTCCGCCTGGGGGCGGCGAGCCGAGCCATCATGGCGTTGATGGTCT
>JBOHUK010000094.1:0-13183 GCA_050734395.1 Candidatus Dormibacteria bacterium | reverse complement strand
GTCACGCTGTAGACCACCTTACCGTTGGGCAGCGCCAGGAAGTAGAAGTAGGGGTTGGGGGTGGGGTGGAGCACGGCGTTGATGGCGGCCTGGCCGGGGCTGTCGATGGGGCCGGGGGGGAGCCCCGAGTGCAGGTAGGTGTTGTAGGCGGAGGGGAAGGTGGTGCTGAAGGGCGCGTTTGCCTGCCCCGCCACCGCCTGGGCATAGAGGACGGTGACGTCGCTCTGGAGAGGCATCCCGGCGTGGAGGCGGTTGAAGAACACTCCCGCCACCAGGCCACGGTCATGGGGAGTGGCCGCCTCAGCCGAGACGATCGAGGCCAGCACCACCACCTGGTAGGGGCTTAGGCCCACCGCCTGGGCGCCGGCGGTGACCGCCGGCGACTCTCGCTGCTGGAAGTCCTGGAGCTGGCCGAGCAGCAGCTGCGCCGGGGTCACCTTGGGCTCCACCTGGTAGGTGTCGCCAAAGGCGAATCCCTCCCAGCCCGCCCCGCTCGGCATGCCCGGCAGCCTGGTGATGCCGGAGAAGGCCCGGGTGGAATTCACCACCGCCAGGTAGCTCGCCGCCGAAAAGAGCCCATCCGACTGCAGCAGCTGGGCCTCCTGCTGGGCGCGCAGGCCGTCGGGGATGGTGACATCGAAGGCCCGGCTCAGCGGAAGGCCCTCCAGCACCTGCACCAGCTCGCTCGGGCCCATGCCCCGGTCCACCTCGAAGCTGCCTGCGTGGAGGCGGCTCTGCAGTCCCTTGTTCTCCGCGTAGTACTTGAAGAAGAAGGAGCTCCGGACTAGGTCCAGGCGCTGTAGCCGGGAGGCGACCCGGTCCAGGGTGTCTCCCTTCTGGACTGTGAACAGCACCTTCTCGTGATGGGTCGCTTGCACCGGTTGCAACTCGTTGCGCGCCACCACGACCACCGCCGCGGCGCCCCCCAGGACGAGGATCAAGATGACCACGAGGGCGGTGATCACCGGGTGGCGCCTCACCGCGTCCCCCGCGCCCGCACGGTGAGGTGCTGCTGCAGGATCAGGGCGGCGACCACCTGGTCGCCCAGGTGGCGGCGCCGCTGCGCGCCCGCGCCCAGGTCTCGCAACTCGCGCTCTGCCTGCAGGGTGGTGAGCCGCTCATCGCAGTAGCTGACCGGCAGGCCGCTGAGCTCCGCCAGTCGCTGGCCCAGGCGGCGCGCCTCCCGGGCCGAGTCGCCCTCGCTGCCATCGAGCCGGCGCGGCAGGCCGACCACGATCTCCTCCACCGCGAGCTCGCGCACCAGGCCCAAGATACGGTCGAGCCCCTCACGGTCGCCGCGGCGGACGATCGTCGAGTGCGGCTGGGCGATGGTCTTGGTCTCGTCACTGACCGCGACCCCGATCCTCACCCGCCCGGGATCCAGGGCCAGGATGCGGCCCCGGCCGGCCGCCGGCTGCGACTCAGGCAGTGCGCCGGCCCTGCGCCAGTGAGACCCGCTCCAGGTGGATGTTGGAGGAGATGATCGGCAGCCAGGGCAGCCCGATCGGGGATTGCTTGATGGTGACGCTGCTGGCGCCGGGGAGCTGGGCCAGCAGGTAGCTGCGGGCCGAGCCCGCGCTCATGAAGGCGAGCTTGCCCTGGTAGGGCTTGAGGTTGATGCGAGGAGCCCAGTAGCCCACCGCGTGGTCGGCGATGGTCAAAGCGCCGCCGGCCCCCGCCGAGACCACGTGGGGCGTCCCGATTTGGGAGTTGGCCAGCAACTCGGCGTCAGAGGGGATCTTCGACTTGAGGTCGCGGATCACCGCCGCCCGGACCGAGGTGGGCGAGTAGGCGGTGGCGGAGGCACTGACCGTGACCGTCAGGGTCTGGTTGCTCCCCGCCGGGCAAGCGGTGGGCGAGGAGGTGTTGCAGCCGGTGGGCAGGGTGGGGTTGTTGACGTTGATCTGGATCCCGTTGCCGGACGAGTCCTCGGCGATGGTCTGCTTGCCCGCCGCTCGGCGCAGCTCCCGGTCCACCTTCTGCGTGAGGTTGGAGTCGATGGTCTGCAGCTGCTGCTGGGCGGTCGTCACGTCGGTCGTAGAGAAGACCGACTGGGTGGTGGCGGGAGCCCCCCCGGTCATCGCGGCCCCGCTCGCCGCCGTCCAACGGCCGCTCGGGATCTGCGTGCAACCGCCCCCGATGTCGTAGCAGCCGCTGCTGGTCGAGTTGGTCCAAGTCCAAGAGGTCGGACCCACGTTGCCCTGGCCGTCGGTGGTGGCGGCCAGGTCTGCCTGCACCGGGATCGAGACCGTGCCCGCCGACGGCCCACCGCAGGGGGGCACGGTGTAGCTGCCGTTGAGCCCCGACGAGGTCGCGGTGAAGAACACCTGCGAGTCCGATTGATCCTTGAACTCGGGTGCCTGGCTGAAGGTCAGGGTGCCTCCCGAGCCGGGGCCGGTGAGGCAGAGCTGGATCGACCCGGTTGCCGGCACCGGAGGCAGTGCCTGGGTGCCGCTGGGGGTGATGGTGAAGGTCTGGGTGGCGTTGCTGGTCTGGAGTGCCTGGGTGGAGATCTGGTCCAGGGTGCCACCGCCCTGGCTGCCGAGGCTGCCCTGGATGGTCACCTCGTCCGTGATCCGATGCGCCTCCACCCCCACCGTCACCGTGGCCGAGGGGAAGACGAAGAGCAGGAGCAGGATCAGCAGCACCACCACCCCGGCCCCGGTGGCGACGGTCGTGTTGCGCCCTCGGGCCGTCTGCCACCAACCTCGGAACCGTCCCCACCAGCCCGCCCCCAGCCCCGCCCCGGTGGCCACCAGCTGGGTGGGGCCGCGACGGGCCAGCTCGCGGGTTCGCGGCTCGGGAGGGGTGGGTGCCACCGGGCGGCCCGCTCGGGGCGTCGCCACCGCCTCCTCCACCGGCGCCGCGGCGGCCGGGGCGGGCACCCCCCGCAGCGGCGCCCCCTGCTCCAACAGCGCCAGCGAGGCGAAGGTGGGGAACCCGGTGCGGATGGATAGCGCCTGCACCTGGGGATCGCCGGAGACGATGGCGATCCGCTTCTGGAACCCCTTCGTGTACTGCATCAGCAGGCGCAGGTCCAGCGGCGTGCGCAGGACATGGCTGTCGGGGGGAACCACGAAGACCAAGTCGCGGTCCTGCTCGGCCCGGCGGATGCGGTCGACGAGGTCGGTGATCCCGTCGTGGGGTTCGACGTAGAGCAGCTTGGCCATGGGTCTCAGCCCCCACGCCTCGGGAAGGCAACGCCCAGTCTAGACCTGCGGTTACGGGGCACTGGACCCGCCGGAGCCCCGGATCACCTGGTTGAAGCGCCGCAGCATCCCCTCCAGGATGGGCGGTTGCTCGGCCGCCTCCTCGATCTCGCCACAGGCCTGGTAGGCGAGTCCCATCGGGGTGACATCGGCGGGTGAGGTCAGCAGCCCGGTCGTGTCGTGGACCGCGCCCAACTCGTCCGGGGCGAGGATGGTGAAGACCGGCGCCTTGACGAAGGGCAGGTAGTCGGTCCAGCGCAGCACGCTCAGCTGCTCGATCACCTCGGGCAGCTGGGAGCCGCCCCCGCACATGCGCACCCGCGTGGGCAGCGGCTGCCCCTTCGCCAGGTCGTGCAGCACCAGGGCGACCCCCTGGGCCAGCACCTCAGCCGACTCCCCCATCGCCCGCCGCACCCGGGCCTCCTCCTGGCCGCCGAGCATGCCCGCCGCATGGCGCAGCTTCAGGCTCTCCGCCAGGGGCAGGCCCAAGTCCAGGTCGGTGGCCAGCTTGCGGGTGAAGGCGCGGCCCCCGAGCTCGAACATCCGGCTCGACTCCAGCATGCCGCCCCGGATCAGGCTCAGCGTCGTGGTCCGGGCGCCGATGTCGACCAGGATCGCCCCCGCCTCGAGCACCTCGGGGGTGGCCGCCAGGCGTGCCAGCGCGTAGGGCTCGGCGACTGTTTCCAGCAGCTCCAGGTCCAGGGCCTGGGCGATCTCCTCGATGGCCGCGTACTGGCCCTCGGTGGCGAAGGTGTTGAAGACGGTGAGCTCGACCTTCTGACCCTGGTAGCGCAGTGGGTCCACCACCGGCTGCCCGTCCACCTTGGCTGCCGTGATCGAGGAGTGGATCAACTTCAAGGGCCCGTCGGCGGCCGCCGCGGCGTCCTCCTCGAGCCGGGCCTGCGCCTCCCGCAGCGCCCGGCGCTGGATCGACTCCACCTGGTCGTCGAGCTCCCGGCGGGAGATGCGGAGCTGCGGCCGGCCTCGCAACCGTGAGCCCGAGCTGCTCAGCGCCCGCACCCGGGGGCCGCCCAGTCCCACCACCACGCGGGTGGGGATGGCCTCGGCCATGTCCTCAGCCGCCTCCAGGGCGGTGTGGCAGCCCTCGATCACCGACTCCAGATCCGGTGGGGCGGCGGCGTCGGCGACGCCCGGGCCCTGCTCGGAGCGGCCCACCCCGAGCACGATCGCCTCACCCGCCTCGCGCTTCACCACGAGCGCCTTGATCACCTGGGCGCCCACGTCCAAGGCGGTGATATGGGTGCGAGCCTGGCGTCGCGCCGTCGGTGCCTGGGGCATCTCAAACCACCTCCCGATCGGACCCCAGCACCACCCGCAGCGCCGCCAGGACCGCCTCGCGGCCCTGAGGCGCATTGCCCCGGCCGAGCTGCGGGTTGCCTCCTCCCCGCCCACCCGACCGGCCGCAAACCTGCCCCGCCACCGTTCCCGCGTGCAGGCCCCGGGCCACCAGGTCCGAGGAGATCTTAATCGCCAGCTGCTGCCCGGCCAGGACCACGGCGCAGCCCGAGCCCACCTCCTGGAGCAGGCGATCGGCCACTTGGAGCATCTGATTCCCCTCCAGCTCCCCGGAGTGCTCCTCCAGCTCCACCCGGACCCCGTCGACCGTCTCCGAGGAGCGCCGACCCTGCCCCGGGCCCTGGCTCTGGGCCAGGCGCCGCTCCAGCTCCCGGACCCGCGCCGAAAGCGCCCGAGCCCGCTCCCCGAGCTCTGGCGGGGCCACCTGCAGCCCGCGGCTCACCTCCGAGACCAGCGCCTGCTGCTCCTGCCACCAGCCCACCGCCGCCGGCCCGGCGCGCAGCTCGATACGCCGCAGCCCCGAGCCGACGCTGCGCTCACTCAGCAGCACCACCGCCCCGATCTCCCCGGAGCGCTGGACGTGGGTGCCCCCGCAGAGCTCCTTGGAGTAATCGCCGAAGCTGACCACACGCACCTCCTGGGAGTAGGTCTCCTCGGGCAGCGCCAGCGCTCCCTGCTCACGGGCCTGCTCCAGGCTCATCAGGTCGACGTCCCGGGCCAGGTCGCGGCGCACCGTCTGGTTGAGCTCGGACTCGAGAGCCCGCAGCCGGTCGGCGCCCAGGGGCTCGGGCCAGCCGAAGTCGAAGGTCGCGTGGTCCGGCCCCACCAGCGAGCCACGCTGCACCACCCCGTCCCCGAGCTGGTGGTGCAGGGTGGCGTTGAGCAGGTGCGTCGCCGAGTGGTGCGCCGCGCAACCCCGGCGGCGGACGGGATCCACCTCGGCCAGAACCTCCCCCCCCACCTGGAGCTGGCCGCGCTCCACCCTGCAGTGGTGCCAGCGGCCACCCTGGCGGTCCGCCTGCGTGTCCAGCACCAGGGCCTCGCCCTCCGCCCAGCGCAGCCAGCCGCGGTCTCCCTGCTGCCCACCAGCCTCGGCGTAGAACGGGGTGCGGTCCAGGAAGACCCACCCCTGGGCGCCCGGCGCGAGGCTCGCGACCGGCGCACCCGCGACCACCGCCGCGCCCACGGCCGCCCGCGCCTCCAGGTCCGAGTAGCCCACGAACTCGCCCCGCCCGGGCGCCAGTTGGGCGGCCTCGGTCGGCAGATCTGGTGACTGCTCGCCGGCACGGTCCCCGTGTTGGTGACTGCGCCCCCGGGCGCGCTGTGCCTCCAGCAGCGCCTCCGCCCCGGGCCGGTCCACCCCAAGCCCCCTAGCCTGGGCCAGATCCTCGCTGAGCTCCATGGGGAAGCCCAGGGTGTCGTGCAGGTGGAAGAGCGCCTCGGCCCCGATCACCCCGCCCTCTGCCCCGGCGGCCACCTCCTCGAACTGCTCCAAGCCCCGCTCCAGGGTCTGCGCGAACCGCGACTCCTCCTGCTCCAGCAGAGCTCGCACCTGGGCCTGCGCGGCCGCCAGCTCCGGGTAGGTGGCACCCAGCACCGCCACCACCGCCCCCACCCCCGCCGCCAACCCTCCCTCCAGTCCCAGCTGGGCGCCACTCACCAGGGCCCGGCGGATCAGCCTGCGCACCAGGTAGCCGAGGCCCTCGTTCCCGGGGAGGACGCCGTCGGCCAGCAGCATGCAGGCGCCCCGAGCATGGTCCGCGAGGATGCGCAGGTGGCGCTGGCGCTGGTCCGGGGCCAGCGCCCCAGGCTGCGGACATCGGCCGTCGAAGTCGGCGCGGATGGGGGCGAAGAGGTCGGTCTCGAAGATCGAGCCCACCCCCTGCAGCACCATGGCGATCCTCTCCAGCCCCATTCCCGTGTCGACCCCGGGGGCACTCAGCGGCACGGTGCGCCCGTCCTCCAGGCGCTCGGAGTCCATGAAGACTAGGTTCCAGATCTCGAGATAGCGCTCGCCCCGTCCGGGCCTCTCGTCATCCCCCGCCCCGAAATGCGGGCCAAGGTCGAAGTAGATCTCACTGTCCACCCCGCAGGGCCCGGTCGGCCCCGCCTGCCAGAAGTTCTCCTCCAGCCTGGGGATCCGCTCTGAAGGGATTCCCGCCACCCGCTGCCAGAGCTCGAAGCTCTGCTCGTCAGTGGGATGGACGCTCGGGTAAAGACGCTCCGCCTCGAGCCCGAAGTCCTCGGTCAGCAGCTTGAAGGCGAATTCGATCGCCTCCGCCCGGTGGTAGTCGCCGAAGCTGAAGTTGCCCAGCATCTCGAAGAAAGTGTCGTGGCTCAGGTCACCGACCTCGGCGATGTCGGTCGCTCGGAAGCACTTCTGACAGGAGGTGAGCCGCGGATGGGGCGGCGCCTGCTGCCCCAGGAAATAGGGCTTGAAGGGCACCATCCCCGCCCCCACCAGGAGCAGCGAGGGGTCGTGGCGGGGGATCAGCGGAGCGCTAGGGACTCGGCGGTGCCCCCGGGCCTCGAAGAAGCCCAGGAACGCCTGGCGAATCTCCTGGCTCAGCAAGGTGGCGTGTCTCCTTCCGGGATCGGCGGATTCTACCAGCCAGCCTTCGGCCACCCCCAGGGCGTCAGGCGGGCAGCTCCCGCTTCAGCTGGGCGAGCGCCGCCCGCTGGAGACGGCTCACGTGCATCTGGCTGATGCCCAGCCGCTTCGCCACCTCGGTCTGGGGCAGCTGTTCGACGAAGCGCAGCACCATGATCTCGCGCTCACGGGGGGTGAGGTGGCGAAGCGCCCCCGCCAGCATGTTCTGCAGCTCGATGCGGTCCAGGTTCTCGTCCTCCTGGCCGAGGCGGTCTCCCAGCTGGGCAGGCTCGTCCTGCGAGCCCAGGGGAGCCTCCAGCGAGAGCGCCCGCTGCGCCGGACCCGCCTCCAGCGCCTGCAGCACCTCGTCCGGGCTCAGACCCAGTCTCTCGCCGATCTCGGGGACGGTGGGCGTCCTCGCCAGCTCCTGGCTGAGCTCTCCCTGGACGCGGACCACCCGGGCGTAGGTCTCCTGGAGCCGTCTCGGCACCCGCACCGCCCAGCTCTTGTCGCGGAAGTAGCGCTTGATCTCCCCAAGGATGGTCGGGGTGGCAAAGGTGGTGAACTCCAGCCCGAGCTCGGGGTCAAAGCGCTCGATGGCGGCGATCAGACCCAGGTAGCCCACCTGCTCCAGGTCCTCGAGCGGCTCGCCGCGGCCGGCGAAGCGCCGCGCCAGCGAGCGCACCAGGGCGCTGAACTGCTCCACCAGCTCCTCGCGCACCGCGGGGTCGTGCTCGCGGGCGTAGGCGGCGAACAGCCGCCTTTGGAGTTGGCGATCGAACCGAGGGGGACTCTGCTCGGGAGTGATCCCCGCCTCGGTCACCGCCAGCGGTACTTGGCCAGCCGGACCCGCATCAGTCCGCCCCCCGCCGCCTGGAAGTCGACGTCATCGGCGAAGCAGCGCAGCATGGAGATGGCCAGGTCCAGCGTCTCCGCGGAGCGGTCGGGCACTGCCCGCGCCGCCCCGGCCGGGGCCTCGGACCGCCCGCCCAGCAGGCGCACCTCGACCCGCAGGGCGTCCTCCGCGATGGAGAAGGCGAGCCGGATCTTGGCGTCCACCAACCCGGCGGCCACGGCCGCCCGGATGGTGTGCTCACAGGCCTCGGCGATCGCGATGTTGAGCTCGTCCAGGGCCTCGAGCCCCAAGCCGGCCACGCTGGCCATGCCCGCGGCCACCCGCTTGGCCACCACCACGTACTGGGGGTCGGCGGGAATCCGCAGCTCGGAGCTAGTCGCGGTGCTGGTTGGCATCTCCTTGCTGCTTGCCCTCAACCGGCCTCCCTCGAAACCTGCCCCTGGGCGCCGGGGGCGCCCGCCCACCGCGAAGCCCGATCCCTCACGCCAAAGGTGGGTGCGCCGCAACCGGCTTTCCACTTCCCCTGGCGCGGGGCGTGTGGGCCGTCCGGGATGTTGGCGCTCCCGGGTCATTCTCACTAGGGTCGGGCACTGCTGGCCGGCGGGGCCCCAAGCCCCCGGCTACCGTAGCAGGCGCGAGTCAGGAAGGGGGCTTGGACGGGTCAAGGCCGGGAGCGAGCCCAAGACCCACCTCCGCCAACTGCTCACCTGCCACCGGGGTGGGCGCCCCGGTCATCGGGTCGCTACCGGTCTGGGTCTTGGGGAAGGCGATCACCTCCCGCACCGTCGCCTCCCCGCACCCCAACATCACCATCCGGTCCACCCCGGCGGCGAAGCCGCCGTGAGGCGGGGCCCCGTAGCGGAAGGCGGTGAGCAGGAACCCGAACTTGCGTTGCGCCTCCTCGTCGCTCATCCCCAGTGCCTGCAGGATCGCCCGCTGCTGGTCGGGGTCGGTTATCCGCAGCGAGCCGCTGCCCAACTCCACCCCGTTGCAGACGATGTCGTAGGCACGGGAACGCATGCGCAATGGCTCCGACGCCAGCAGGCCCCAGTCGTCGGGGTGGGGCTGCGTGAAGGGATGGTGCATCGGGCTCACCTGCCCGTCCGCCGCCAGCTCGAACATGGGGAACTCAGTCACCCACAGGAAGTCGAAGCGCTCCGGCGGGATCCAGCCCAGGCGCCGAGCTGCCAGGAGGCGGACCTGCCCCAGGGCCGCTCCCGCCTGGGGCTCCGGCCCAGCCGTGAAGCAGACGCAGTCGCCGTCCTCCACGCCCAGGGCGCTGGTGAGCTCGACCAGTTCCCCCTCACCCAGGTGGCGCGCGATCGCCCCCTCGTACTCGCCCCCGCGGCGGTACACGTACGCCAGGCCCCCCGCCCCGTAGGTTCGGGCCAGCTCCAGCCACTCGCCCTCAAGCTCGGACCGGCCCAGCTCCGCCCCGCCGGGCACGCGCAGGGCCCGCACCGCTCCGCCAGTGGCCAGCGCCTGGGCAAACACGCGAAAGGGGGTCTTGGCGAAGATCGCGGAGACGTCGTGGAGCTCGTTGCCAAAGCGGGTGTCAGGCTTGTCCGAGCCGTAGCGGGCCTGCGCCTCGGCGTAGGTCAGGCGGGGCCAGGGCGAGCTCGGACGCAGTCCGAACGCCGCCTCCCAAGCTGCGCCCACGATCGCCTCCAGCGCCGTCTGCACCTCCTCCTCGTCGACGAAGGACATCTCCAGGTCGAGCTGGGTGAACTCCAGCTGTCGGTCTGCGCGCCCGTCCTCGTCACGCCAGCAGCGGGCGATCTGGAAGTAGCGGTCGAAGCCCGCCACCATCGATAGCTGCTTGTAGAGCTGGGGCGACTGGGGCAGGGCCCAGACGTGGCCGGGCCAGAGTCGGCTCGGGATCAGGAAGTCGCGCGCCCCCTCGGGGGTACTGGGCACCATGGTGGGAGTCTCGATCTCCACGAAGCCGAGGCGGTCCGCCTCATCGCGCAGCGCCTTGGTGAAGCGATGCCGGGCACGGAGGTGGGCCTGCATTCGCGGGCTGCGCAGGTCCAGGTAGCGGTACTGCAGCCGGACCCGCTCCTCGGTGTGCTGCTCCTCACCCAGGTTGAAGGGCATCGCCTCCGCCTTGGCCAGCACCTGGCAGCTCGACACCATCACCTCGACGGCGCCGGTCGGAAGGTTCGGGTTCTCGCTGCCCGCCGGGCGCAGCTGGACGGTGCCCTCAACCCGCAGCACCCACTCCAGGCGGGCCTGACTCGCGAGCTCCTGGGCCTGCGGTGCCAGCTCCGGGTTGAAGACCAGCTGAGCTACGCCGGTGTGGTCGCGCAGGTCGATGAAGGTGAGCCCGCCATGGTCGCGGCGGTGGGAAACCCACCCGGCCAGGACCACCTCCCGACCCTGCTCGCCGGCCTCGAGCGTCCCGCAGTAGGTGCGCCCTCTCACCAGCGCGCCCCCGCCTCCACGCCCCAGAGCCGCAGCTGGGTGCCAAGCTCCTCCTGAGGCAAGCGCAACTGTTCCCCGGAGCTCAGCTGGCGCAAGCTCGCCACGCCCTGCTGCTCCTCCTCCTCGCCCAGGATGCAGACCGCCTCGGCGCCACTGCGCTCGGCGAAGCGCATCTTGGAGCGCAGGCTCTTCGGGCCGAGCTCGGTGAGCACGCGGAAACCCTCCTGGCGCAGCCGCCGGGCCACCGCCAGCGCCGGCGCCAGGTCCTCCGGCCGGGTCGAGACCACCGCCACTTGCACCGGTGCGGCCTGCGGCAGACCCGGCGCCATCATCGCCACCCGCTCCAGCCCAGCGGCAAACCCCACCCCGGGGGCGGGCGGGTAGCCGAGCAGCTCCGAGAGCCCGTCGTAGCGGCCGCCGCCGAAGAGGGCGTTCTGGGCCCCCTGCAGCTGTTGGTGCCAGACCTCGAAGGTGGTCCGGACGTAGTAGTCGAGCCCACGCACCAGCCTTGGGTTCATGCGGTAGGGGATGGCGTAGGCGTCCAAGGCGGACCGCACCCGGGCGAGCGCCGCCCGGCAGTCGTCGCAGAGGTAATCCTCACTCGCCGGGGCGCTCGCCAGCAGCTCGGCGCTGTCCAGCTCACGGCTGTCGAGGATGCGCAGCGGGTTGCGGCGCAGCCGCTCCTGGTCGAGCTGGGGCAAGGTGGCCAGGTGCGGGGCGAAGTGCTGCAGCAGCGCCTGGCGGTACTGGGGCCGGCACTGGCTGTCGCCGAGGCTGTTGAGCTCCAGCGTCACTCCCTGCACTCCGAGCCGGCTGAGCCAGTCCCAGGCGACCGCGATCACCTCGGCGTCCACCTCCGGGTCCTGATCGCCGATCACCTCCACCCCAAACTGGTGGAACTGGCGCAAGCGGCCCCGGCCGGGGCGGTCGTAGCGGAACATCGGCCCGCTGTAGCTGAGTCGCACCGGGGCGGGCAGCTGGCGCAGCTCGGACTCCTGGAAGGCGCGCAGCACCGGCGCCGTGTTCTCGGGACGAAGCGTCAGAGAGCGGCCACCGCGATCGGTGAAGGTGTACATCTCCTTGCGGACCACGTCGGTGGTGTCGCCCACGCCGCGCGCGAACAGCTCGGTCGACTCGAAGATCGGGGTGGCCATCTGCTGGTAGCCATAGCTGTTGGCGACAGCCAGGCCGGTGTTGGCCACGTACCCCATCTCCGCCAACCTCGCCGGCAGCAGGTCCTCGGTGCCTCGCGGGCGGGCTATCGGCGGCATCGCCGAAGTGTAAATGGCGGCCGGGGAGGCTCCCCTTGAGCTTTCAGCCCGCCTCGCGCATCACCTGGGTGACGTCCCGCACCCCCTCCAGGCGCTCCAGCAGGCGGCTGAGCTCGGTCAGGCTGCCGATGTCGACGACCGCCGAGATCACCGCGGCCTGCCCCCCCTCAATCTCCACCGCGGCCCCGCTGAGGTTGACCTTGCTCTCGGCGATGGCGATCGCCACGTCGCGCAGCAGCCCGGTGCGGTCGCGGGCCTCGATCCGCAGCCGCACCGGGTAGACCTGACGGTTGCTCTCATCCCAGTCCACCTCCACCACCCGCTTGGGGTCCGCCGCGTGGAGGACGTTGATGCAATTGGCGCGGTGCACCGAGACGCCCCGCCCCCGGGTGACGTAGCCCCGGATGGGCTCACCCGGCACCGGCTTGCAGCAACGGGCGATGTTGGTGAGCAGGTCGCCCAACCCCGCCACCCGGACCCCGCCACTGGGGGTGGGACGGGAGACCAGCGGAATGGTTGGGGGGACCGTCGGGGCGCCCCCGTCTGCGGGCTCCTCGCCCGCCGCCCAGCGCAGCACCACACTGCGCGCCCCAATCTCGCCGTAGCCGATTGCGGCCAGGAAGTCGGTGAGGTCGGGGATGCGGAACTCCCGTGCCAGCTCCGCCATCCGGGCCTGGGGCAGCGAGTTGAGGGGTACCCCGCGCATCCGCCGCAGCTCGCGGTCTAGGAGTTCCCGGCCCCGGGTGACGTTCTCCTCGCGGCGCTCCCGCTTGAACCACTGGCGGATCTTTTCCCGGGCGCTGCTGGTCTTGGCGAAGTTAAGCCAATCCCGGCTCGGCCCGTGCCGCTCCGAACGGGTGGTGAGGATCTCCACGATGTCGCCGTTCTGCAACCGGTAGTCGAGGGGCACCATGCGAGAGTTGACCTTGGCGCCCTGGCAGCGGTGGCCGACGTCGGTGTGGATGCGGTAGGCGAAATCGATGGCGGTCGACTCGGCGGGCAGCGAGAGCACGTCCCCCTTGGGGGTGAAGACAAAGACCTCGTCGCGGAAGACGTCCAGCTTGACGTGCTCGACGAAGCGCTCCGCGTCCAGTACCTCCTTCTGCCACTCCAGGAGAGAGCGCAGCCAGCTGAAGCCCTGGTCCAGGCGCTCGTCGGAGCGGGTGCCCTCCTTGTAGTGCCAGTGGGCGGCGATCCCCTCCTCGGCGGTGCGGTGCATCTCGGCGGTGCGGATCTGGATCTCGACCGGCTCACCGCCGCCCCCGACCACGGTCGTGTGCAGCGACTGGTAGCCGTTGCCCTTGGGCATGGCGACGTAGTCCTTGAAGCGCCCCGGGATCGGCTTCCAGAGCGAGTGCACCACCCCGAGCGCCCCGTAGCAGCCCCTGATGTCCTCGCATATCACCCGCAGCGCCACCAGGTCGTAGATCTCGGAGATGCTCTTGCCGCCCTGCTGCATCTTGCGGAAGATGCTGGTGAGGTTCTTGGGTCGCCCTGCCACCTCGGCCGCGATCTC
>JBOHUK010000093.1:0-1627 GCA_050734395.1 Candidatus Dormibacteria bacterium | reverse complement strand
GCTGGACCCCCACCGGAACCCCTTTGTGCCAGTGCAGCGGCAGTTGGGCGGCCGGGAGCCCGGCCACGTTGGCCAGCGGGGTGAAGGGGGAGAAGCGGTCGCAGCGGTCGAAGATCGCCAGCGGCCTGGGGTCCGAGCCTGAGAAGAGCTCCCCGGCGCGCAGCGGGGGGTGGGCGAGGGTGGGGGTGAGGAGCAGGTCGTGCTCCTGCCACCAGGGCGCCACCTGACGAGCGAACAGCTGCAGGCGGCTCAGGCTCTGCAAGAGCTCGGCCGCCTCCACTTGCCGTCCCAGCTCGGCCAGCTCCCGGTTGTGTGGCTCGACGCTGGCGGGGTCGCCACCGGCGGCGGCGGTGGCCAGCACCGCCTGGCGCACCCCCACCGCCCACACCTTGCGGAAGTCACTTGCCACCGGCAGGTCGGGCCAGGCCTCGCCGAGCTCCAGGACCTCGTGACCGAGTTGCGCGCAGAGCTCGGCTGCCCGGCGCACCGCCTCCAGGCAGACCGGGCTCACCGGGACGTCGATCGGCGGCCTGGCTGTCCAGGCCAGCCGCAACCGCGGGGCGGGGAAGGCCAGCCGGGCGCTGAAGGGGATGGCGGGACGGGGCAGCGGTGAGGGATCGCCGGGCATCGGGCCGGCGGCCACGTCGAGCAACAAGGCGGTGTCGGCGACCCTGCGGGTGAGGAAGCCGTCGGCGCTGAAGCCGCCCACCCCGTCCCCCTGCAGCGGTGCCAGGGAGATGCGGCCCCGGGTGGGCTTGAGGGCGAAGAGCCCGCAGCAGGAGCCAGGAATGCGCAGGCTGCCGGCCCCGTCGTTGCCCTCGGCAGACGGCAGCATTCCCGCAGCCACGGCGGCCGCCGACCCGCCGCTGGATCCGCCGGCGGTGCGCTCCGAGTCCCAGGGGTTGCTCGTCCGCCGGCCATCGGCGGTCTCGGTGACGGGGAGGGCGGCGAACTCGGGGAGGGAGGTCTTGCCCACAAGCACCGCGCCCGCGGCCCGAAGCCGGGCCACGACGTTGTCGTCCGCCGCCGCCGCGGCCGGGGACAGCGCCAAGGTGCCATGGCCGGTGGGCATGCCCCTGACGTTGCGGTTGTCCTTGATGGCGAGCGGGACTCCCTCGAGCGCTCGGGGGCAGCCCTGCTCGAGGCGTTGCCGGGACTCTCGCGCCTGGGTCCTGGCGCCGTCCTCGAGGACGACGGTGAAGGCCCGCAGTCGGGGGTTGAGGCGGGCGATGCGCTCCAGGCACTTGTCGAGCAACTCCTCGGCGTCCAGCCGTCTCTGGCGTAGCTGGGAGGCCAGCTGAGCGGTGCCGCCCCAGACCGCCTCGCCGGCCTCGAGCGCGGGTCTGGGCGTGCCGGCCACGGCCGCAACTATGCCAGCGATCCCTGGTGGGGAGGGGCGGTGGGAGTGGGTACGCTTGTACGGTCATGGGACAGGCATTGATCTCGATTCGCGGTGCCCGGGAGCACAACCTGCGGGACGTGGACCTGGACATCCCCCGAGACCGGCTGACGGTGGTCACCGGGCTCAGCGGCTCCGGGAAGTCGTCCCTGGCCTTCGACACCATCTACGCCGAGGGCCAGCGCCGCTACGTGGAGTCGCTGTCCGCCTACGCCCGGCAGTTCCTCG
>JBOHUK010000092.1:0-1553 GCA_050734395.1 Candidatus Dormibacteria bacterium | reverse complement strand
CCCGCCGTCCCCCAAGCCGCCAGCCACGCCCACGGCCACGCCGGTGCCGACCACCCTCACCGTGATCGCGCCCCTCGGTGTCAACATGCGCAGCGGCCCCAGCACCACCGACCAGGTAGTGGGCGTCCTGGCCCAAGGTGTGAGCCTGCCGATCGTCGCCCACACGTCGACCAACGGCGGTTGGTGGCAGGTCCGGGGTTCGAGCCAGACCGGCTGGGTCACGGCAGACCCGGACTACACCTCCACCCAGACCTTCCAGACCTTCTCGTCATCCGGAACCCAAGGCTGGTCGGTGCTGTACCAGCAGGGCTGGACGTTCGCTGAGAGCTCGCCGAACACCGTCGTCTTCAGCACCAGCGACGGTGACACGATCACGGTGGTGGTGGGCAGCAGCACGTCGACGCTGCCCTCGCCCTCGCCCTCAGCCGCCCAGGCGTCGGCCAGCTCCATCGAGGTGTTTGGGGTCACCACCACCCTGGCCACCTACGAGGCGGGGTCCGGCTATCAGGCGGCGGTGGCCTTCCAGGCACAGTCGGGTTTGGCCTTCCTGATCGAGACTCAGGCCCCGAGCAAGACGGGGCGGGCCGCCTTCAACCTGTTCCTGCAGACCTTCATCTTCAGCCAGCCGGCGGCGTCGCCCTCCTGAACTAGCTCTCGGACCCGAGGCGCTCCTGGAACTGCCGGTAGGCCTCGGTCCGGGCCGCGTCCACCACCTTGGTGTAGCCCTGCATAGTGTTGAGGTTGGCGTGGCCCAGCACCTCCTGCACCAGGCGCACGTTGCCGGTGATGGTGAGCAGCTCGGTGGCGGTGGTGTGGCGGAGGACGTGGGGGGAGCGGAGCCCCTCGACCCCGGTCTCCCGGCGCACCCGCCGGAGGATGTGCCGCGCTCCCACGTCGTGCAGGCGTCGCTCCCGACCCGCGCCCTCCGAGCGCCGGTCATAGTTCAGGAACAGGGCCGGATGGCGGTCGTGGCGGGAGTCGAGGTAGCGCCGGATGGCCGAGAGCGCTCCCGGGGTCAGGTGGACCACTCGCTCCTTGGAGCCCTTGCCGCGCACCACCAGCCGCCCCTCGGGATTGACGGCGGCGCGGTCCACGGAGAGCGCCTCCGAGATCCGGCAGCCGGTGCTGAGCAGGAAGTGGATCAGGGCCAGATCCCGCAGCCCGGCCTCCGACTGTCCCGGTCGGAAGGACAGGACCCGGCGGGCGTCGGCCGTGGTCAGGGGTTTGGGCAGGGGAGGGGAGACCTTGGGGATGTCGATGTGCTCGGCCAGGTCCTGCTCGGCCCAGCCCTCGCGCTGCGCGTGATGGAGGAAGCCGCGTAGCGCCTGCAGCCTCCGGGCCCTAGAGCTCAGCGCCAGGCCGGACTGGCCGAGATGGCGCTGGTAGGCGCGCACCGCCTCCCTGGTCAGGCGCTCAGTGGCCCCCGGGGGCTCCTTGAGCCGTTCCCAGAACCGCAGCGCCCGCTCGAGATCGATGTCGTAGGCCCTGGTGGTCTGAGGGCTGCGGGCTCGGTCCACCGCCAGATAGGTGAGGTATTCCTCCTTGGCCTGCCG
>JBOHUK010000091.1:0-5959 GCA_050734395.1 Candidatus Dormibacteria bacterium | reverse complement strand
CCGTCCCCCGCAGGCGCCGCGCTGCCAACGGCGCGAAGTTGGGGTAGACGCAGACCGCCGCCACCGAGGGGATCTCGGGTCGGCCGGGTTGGGGTCGGACCGCCTTGGCGCAGAGGATGTCGATCTTTCCCGGGGTGTCGGCGCCCTCCAGGGTGGTGAGGTCGATGCACCGGATGGCCAGGTCCAGGGCCTGCAGCTTGGAGTCCCGCTTGATCGAGCGGGTGGCCAGCATTCTGGCCCGCGCCTCGGCGGCCACCTGGTCCACCGGGCGCCAGGTGGTGGCGCCCGCCGCCGCTGTGCTCACGATTCGGGGATTATGCCGCGTGGCCGCCGCCATCTCACCTAAGCGCTGGAGGCGCCGGCCGGCCCTCCCCTTCCGGGCGGCCCCCGAGCCCGCCTACCATGGCCGCGATGCTGGTCCCCCAACTCCCGCCAACCCGCCCCGCAGGCGCGCAGCCCTGAGCCCGGCGATCGACTGGGAGCTCCTGCGCCGCCACGCGCTCGAGGTCTCGGCCCGCGCCCACGCGCCCTACTCCGGGCTGCGAGTGGGCGCGGCGGGACTCGACGAGCGCGGCCAGGTGCACACCGGCTGCAACGTGGAGAACGCCTCGTTGGGCCTGACGCTCTGCGCCGAGTGCGGGCTGGTCTCGGCCCTGCGCAGCGGCGGCGGCCAGAGGCTGGCCGCGGTCAGCGTCTGCGCCCAGGACGGCCGGCCGCTCAGCCCATGCGGCCGCTGCCGCCAGCTGCTGGTCGAGCACGGCGGCCCCGAGCTGCTGCTCGACCAGGGTCCGGGACTCCCACCCCAGCCGCTGCGCGAACTGCTGCCCCAGGCCTTTGACCCCGAGGAGCTGAGCCGGCGGCGCCAGGGTTGAGCCCCCGCCCGGCCGCGGTCGAGCTGATCCGCGCCAAGCGCGAGGGCCGCGAGCTGGCCCCCGGCGCCGTCGAGGGACTGATCTCGGGGTACCTGGAGGGCGAGGTCCAGGAGGCGCAGATGGCCGCCTTCCTGATGGCAGTCTGCTGGCGGGGAATGAGCCCCTTGGAGCTCCGGGCCTGGACCGCGGCGATGCTGGACTCGGGGACCAGGCTGGACCTCTCCGCAGTCGGACGCCCCACGGTGGACAAGCACTCCACCGGGGGGGTGGGCGACAAGGTCTCCTTGGCCCTGGTGCCGCTGGTCGCGGCCTGCGGCGCGGCCGTGCCCCAGCTCTCGGGCCGGGGGCTGGGCCACACCGGCGGGACCCTGGACAAGCTGGAGGCTATCCCCGGCTGGCGGGCGGAGCTCTCGGCCCAGCGGGTGGTGGCCCAGCTTCGGGAGGTGGGCGCGGTGATCTGCGCCGCCAGCCCCGAGCTGGCCCCGGCGGACCGCCGCCTCTACGCCCTGCGCGACGTCACCGGCACGGTGGAGTCCATCCCGCTCATCGCCAGCTCGATCATGTCCAAGAAGCTGGCCGAGGGCACCGCCGCTCTGCTCCTCGACGTCAAGGTGGGGGCGGGAGCGTTCATGCGCTCCCGCGCCTCGGCGCGGGAGCTGGCCTCGGTGATGATGCAGCTGGGGAGGGACCACGGCCTGCGGACCTCGGCGTGGCTCACCGCCATGGATGCGCCGCTGGGGCGGGCGGTCGGCAACGGCCCGGAGCTGGACGAGGCGCTGCAGCTGCTGGACGGCCAGGGACCCGAGGACCTGGGCGAGCTGGTGCTGGCGCAGGCGCGGGAGATGGTGCGGCTGGCCGGGCTGCAGGCGGACCCGGCGCGGGAGCTGCGCCAGGGACATGCCGCGCAGGTGTTCTCCGCGATGGTGGCGGCCCAGGGTGGCGACCTCGATCAGCCGAGAGCGCAGGGCGAGGTGCTGGCGGAGCTCCCCTCCCCCGCCACCGGGTTCCTGGGCAAGCTCGACGCCCTGGCGGTGGGGACCGCCAGCTGGCGCCTGGGAGCGGGCCGCGCCCAGCCCCAGGACCGGGTCTCGATGGTGGCCGGGGTGATCTGCCTGGCCAAGCCCGGGGAGCGGGTGCGGCGGGGCCAGCCCCTGCTCCGGCTGCTGGGGGAGGACCCGGCGCGAGTGCCGGCGGCGCTGGAGGCGCTGGAGGGGGCGGTCGAGGTGCTCGCGGCGCCTCCTCCCCCTCGCCCGCTCATCCTGGAGCGGCTGCCCGCCCCCTGAGCCGACGGACTGTTACTTGGGACCCGGTGGGCTCAAGGCCAGGCGTGCCAACACCTCGCGCAGCACCTGGCCCAGGTTGCTGGCGGCGCGACGGCCCACCGCCAGCACCTCCCCACCATTGAGCGCGTCGGGGGAGAGGCCGGCCGCCAGGTTGGTCACCAGGGAGATGCCCAGTACCCGGGCCCCCAGGTGGTGGGCGGCCACCGCCTCCAGCACGGTCGACATCCCGACCAGGTCCGCGCCCAGCTGGCGCAGGGCACGGATCTCGGCCGGCGTCTCGTACTGCGGGCCGAGCACGCCCGCGTACACGCCCTGGGGCAGCTCCGGGCGCGCCCTTCGCGCCAGGTCACGCAGACCCTGGTCGTAGAGGCGGCTGGAGTCGAGAAAGCGGTCTTTAAAGGGAGGTGTTGGCCGGGCGCCGAGCAGCGGGGACTGGCCGGTGAGGTTGATCTGGTCCGAGATCAGGACCGGGAGTCCCACGGGCAGGCCGGGGCGGATCGCACCGGCGGCGTTGGTGAGGATGACGGTTCCCGCTCCCGCCAGCACCGCCGCCCGCACCGGGTGGACCACCGCCGCCGCGCTGTGGCCCTCGTACAGGTGGATACGCCCGGCCAGCACCAGGACCTTTAGTCCGGAGCTGCCCACCAGGGCCAGCCTGCCCGCGTGCCCGGGAGCGGAGCCCGGCAGGAAGCCCGGCACCTCCTGGGCTCCCACCTCCGCCTGGACCTCCCCCAGTTCGCTGGTGGCCGCGGCCCAACCTGAACCCAGCACCACCGCCACCTCCGGCGGGCCGCCCAGGCGTTCCGCGAGGGACCTGGCCGCCTGCTGGGCCGCGATCAAGGGATGCTCGGCGCTCTCGCTCACCAGCTACTCCCGGCGGTAGGGGACGCCGTCGGCGCCGGGGGGCCGGACCCGGCCCACCAGCCCCGCCACCGCCAGGATGGTGATCAGGTAGGGGGCCATCAGCAGGAAGGGCGAGGGTATGGGCACGTTGAGCGCCGCCAGCGTGCTCTGCAACGAGTCCGCGAAGCCGAAGAGCAGGCAGGCGCTGGCCGCCCAGAGGGGCCGCCAGCGGCCGAAGATCATCGCCGCCAGCGCCACATAGCCCAGTCCGGACGAGATGTCGGAGGTGAACTCGCCGGTTGAGCCGATGGTGAAGGCGGCCCCGCCGAGGCCGCCGATGGCGCCCCCCAGGATGACGTTGCGGTAGCGGATCAAGAGCACCGAGAGCCCGACCGTGTCCGCCGCCCGGGGGTGCTCCCCCACCGCCCGCACCCGCAGCCCCCAGCGGGTGTGGAAGAGGCCCAGCTGAACTACCGCCAGCAGCACCAGGGCCAGGTACAGGAAGACGTTCTGGTCGAAGACGATCGGGCCGATGAAGGGGATGCGGTCCAGTCCGAGGATGGGGATGGGGCTGAAGATGCTGGGGCTGTTGAGGGTGGTCTGGTTGGGGGTGAGCACGCTGAGGTCGAGGAACGAGGTCAGCCCGGTGGCAAAGGTGACGATGACGATGCCGACGATGATCTGGTCGGCCTGGTAGCGCAGGCAGAGGAAGGCCAGCAGCGCCCCGAGCAGGGCGCCGCCCACCGCTCCCCCCAGCATTCCCAGCCAGAGGTCGCCGGTGACCGAGCCCACCATGGCGCCGAGGAAGGCCCCCAACAGGAACTGGCCCTCAATGGCGATGTTGATCACCCCCGAGCGCTCGCACATCACCCCGGAGAGCGCGCCGAAGATCAGTGGGACGGAGTCGATGAGCGTCGAGGCCAGCATGCCCTCGAAGCTGAGCTCCGACCCCCGGGCGGCCCAGATCAGAAAGGAGAGGGTGAAGCAGACCAGTCCCATAGAGAGGATCGGATAGGTGAAGCGGCGCTGGGAATGGCGCAGCAGCAGCAGCGCCCCGCCCAGGGCACAGCAGATCCCGGCCAGGATGAAGTCGGTGAGCCGCACCGGCAAGACCGGGTTGGGGATGGACACCGCCGGGGCCTGGTTGAGGTTCAAGGTGGCCTGGGCGCCGCCGCCACTGCCGGCGGCGAAGAGGAGCGCCGCCAGCAGCGCCAGGGCGATGAGGAAGGCGCCGAACCAGGCACGTCGGCGCCGCTGCGCCCGATCGAGAGCCTGGGCCGCCTGCAGAGTCCAGCTGGCGGCGCTCATCCCCCCCACCCCTGGGAGAGCACCCGGAAGCCGCGGCCACTGGTGCGGATCCGGAAGATGGTCCGCACCAGAGCCGGGGCGGCGATGAAGAAGACGATCACCGCCTCGATGACCTCCACCAGCTCCAGGGGCACGCTGGTCTGGGCCTGCATCTGCAGGCCGCCCGCCTGGAAGGCCCCGAACAGCAGGGCCGCCAGCACCACTCCGCCGGGCCGGGCCCGGCCCAGCAGGGCGACCGTGATCGCGGTGAAGCCGAGGTCCTCGCCGTAGCCGGGCACCAGCTGGGGGGCGGTGCCCAGCATCAGCACCGCCCCCGCCAGGCCGGCCAGCAGCCCGGCGAGAACCATGGCCAGGGTGATGACCCGCGGCACGTTTACCCCGGCCGCCCGGGCGGCGCGCTGGTTGGATCCGATCAGGCGGAACTGGAAGCCGACAGTGCTGCGCTGCAGCAGCCAGGCGACCCCCACCGCCACCGCCAGCGCCAGCAGGGTCGCGGCGTTGAGGCGCAGGTGCGAGCCCAGCAGGTGGGGCAGGGTGGCGGAGGCCGGGGTCACCGGAGAGATGGCGTTTACCTGACCCGGGGCGATGAAGATCTTGAGCGAGAGCAGGTAGATCAGCAGGTTGAGAAAGACGTAGTTGAGCATGATGGTGACGATCACCTCATGGGCCCCGGTGCGAGCCTTGAGGAAGCCCGGGATCCAGCCCGCCGCCGCCCCTCCCAGCGCCCCCGCCAGGAGGGCCAGGGGCAGGTGGATGATGATCGGCATCGAGGGGACGGCCAGGGCCACCCAGGCGGCCATCGCCGCCCCGGCGATCAGCTGCCCCTGGGCGCCGATGTTGAAGAGGCCAGCGCGGAAGGCGAGCGACACCGAGAGCCCGCCCAGCAGCAAGGGCGCCATCGCCGCCAGCGTTTCGGAGAGGGGGTTCAGCGCCGCGACGAAGTGGGCGGTGGAGGGGCTGCTGATGGCGGTGGCGTAGGCGCCGGGGTTGCCCACGGCGCCGTTGAGCAAGGCGCCGTAGGCGTCGGAGACCAGGTCCCAGGAGCTGGCGAAGGCCCGGCCCGGGTCGGAGGGGAAGTGCTGCCAGGCGGAGATGGTGGCGGGCGTCGTCACCACCATGAACACTGCCCCCACCACCAACGCCGCCAGCACCGCCAGGGTGGTGACGACGGCGGCGTCGCCCCGGCGCCAGGCGACCCCCAGGCGTCTGCCCCAGCCCCCGCCCCGGGCCGCGGGCTCCGCCGCCTCGGTGGCGGCCGGCTCGAGCTCGCTCACGAGCCAGCCGGCTGCGCCGCCTCGCCCTGCACCCCGGCCATCAGCAGCCCGATCTGCTCGCGGGGCGTGTCCGGCTGGGCGTAGCCCGAGATCGCACCCCGGTACATGACGGCGATGCGGTCCCCCAGGGCCACGACCTCATCGAGTTCGGTCGAGATCAGTAGCACCGCCGCCCCCCGGTCGCGCTCGGCCACCAGGCGCCGGTGGACGGTCTCGGTGGAACCCACGTCCAGCCCCCGGGTGGGCTGGGAAGCGATCAAGAGCCGCAGCGGGCGGGAGAACTCCCGCGCCAGGACAACCTTCTGCTGGTTGCCGCCCGAGAGCGTCGAGGCGGCCGCGTCCACCGAGGCCGTGCGGATGTCGAACTCCTTGACCCGCT
>JBOHUK010000090.1:0-8181 GCA_050734395.1 Candidatus Dormibacteria bacterium | reverse complement strand
GGACTGGTAGATCATGGCCAGCCCGGTGTCGATGATCTCCTCGTGCAGGGCCTCCTGCTCCTTGAATCGGAAAACCTTGCTGGCCTTCTCCGACAGCACCCCGACGATGCCGTTGAAGAGCACGTAGTGCAGGTCGGGGTCGTAGACCGAGACCGCCTCCACCGGCAGCTCCAGGGCGGTGCGCAGCCCGGCAAAGGACTGGGGCGAGCCGTCGATGGCGACCACGATGGGACCGTCCAGGGGCTGGCGCCCCTCCTGGTGGCGCACCACCAGGGTGTCGCGGTGGGCCCGGCGCACCACCCTGTCGACGCAGGTGCCCAGCTGGGTCTCCTTGACCTGGCCCAGCCCGCAGGCGCCCATCAGCACCAGGTCGTAGTCGGAGTCGTTGATGTCCTGGACCAGGACCTCCCAGTTCTTGCCGTCGAAGGTCTTGGGGGTGAAGGAGATGCTCTCCTCGAGGCAGCGCCGCTGGGTGGCCTCCAGGTAGGAGTCCGAGATCAGGTTGAGCCCGGTCGTGATCAGGCTGTCGTGGATCTTGCGCTGGCGTTCCAGCTCCGACTCGTCCTGGTACTCCTCGGGGAGGGTGTACTCCATCTGCTTGAAGCGGTAGTCGTGGAGGCGGGCGGCGTAGACGTGACAGCCGACGATCTCGCCGCCGGAGTGGCGGGCGAGGCGAATCGCCACCTCAGCAGCGGCGTTGGCGTGGTCGGAGTTGTCGAGCGGCAAATAGAGCTTGCGGTACATCTCCCTACCAGTCCGACCGCGCGGCCCCCTCTGCGCCGATGCTAACAACTGCGGGCGGAGCCAAGGCCTAGCCGGGCAGGCGGCGCAGCTGGCGGCGGGCCCAGCCCCGGTGCCTCGCCACCGCCTTGGTCCCCGCCGCCAGCTCCACCCGCAGCGGCCCGGGACCAGGCGCTCCCGGCTGGCGCCGCGAGCGCAGCGAGCGCTCGGGGTTGAGGACCGACCGGACTTGCGCCCGGTCCGCGAAGCCGAAGCGGCGCCAGCCCTCCTCCACCACCTCGGTGAGTCCCACCCGGCGCTCGAGCGCCTGGCGAACCGCCCGGCCCACCATCCCGTGGGCGAGCCGGAAGGGCACCCCCTGCAGCACCAGGTGCTCGGCCAGGTCGGTCGCCAGCAGCTCGGAGCCTTGGGCGGCCGCGGCCATCGCCACCTCCTCAAAGCGCAGCTGGCGCAGCAGTTGCGCCAGGATCCCCAGGCAGGCAACCGTCGAGTCGAAGGCGGGAAAGACGTGCTCGCGGTCCTCCTGGAGGTCGCGGTTGTAGCTAAGCGGGAGCCCTTTGAGGACGGTGAGGATCCCGACCAGCCCACCCAGGGCGCGCCCCGAGCGGCCCCGCACCAGCTCAAGCGCGTCCGGGTTCTTCTTCTGGGGCATGAGGCTGGAGCCGGTCGCCCAGCGGTCGGGCAGCGTGACGAACGAGAACTCGCTGCTGTTCCACAGCACCAGGTCCTCCGCCAGCCGGGAGAGGTGCACCCCGATCAGCGAGCAGACGAAGGCGAGCTCGGCCAGGAAGTCGCGGTCGGAGACCGCGTCCAGGCTGTTGGGGGTAAGACGGCTGAAGCCCAATTCCCGGGCGGGACCGCGGCGATCCAGGTTAAGGGTCGAGCCCGCTAGGGCGCCCGCGCCCAGCGGGGACTGGTCGGTGCGCCGATCCGAGTCGCGGACCCGGCCCTGATCGCGCTCCAGCATCTCAAAATATGCCATCAGGTGGTGCGCCAGGCGCACCGGCTGAGCACGCTGCAGGTGGGTGTAGCCGGGGAGCAGGGTCGCCTGGTGGCGGCGGGCCTGGGTCAGCAGCGCCGCCTGCAGCGCTGCCACCTCGAGGGTCAGCTCCGCCAGCGCGCGCCGGCACCAGAGGCGCAGGTCGAGCGCGACCTGATCGTTGCGGCTGCGGCCGGTGTGGAGGCGCTGCCCGGGCTCACCCACCAGCTGCACCAGCCGGCGCTCCACCGCCATATGGATGTCCTCGTCCTGGGGCGATGTTGGGAACGTCCCATCTGCCAACTCCGAGCCCACCTGCCGCAACCCCTCTTCAACCGCCCGTAAAGCCGGGGCGTCGAGCAGCCCGCGCCGGTGCAGGGCTCGGGCGTGGGCTCGGGAGCCCGCCAGGTCCGCGGGCCAGAGGCGCAGGTCCAGGGGCAGGGAGCGGGTGAAGGCCTCCAACCTGGGGTCGCTGCCCCGGGGCAGACGGCCGGCCCAGGCCTTCGCTTCGCCCTCAGGCACCGGGATCGCCGGGGAGAGGCGCCTGCGCCAGCCGGCGGGGCATGCGGGGCAGGAGCGGCGGAAGATCCGCGGCCAGCCGCCCCTGGACCGCCGCCTGGGTGCGCAGCGGCAGGCCGAAGATGGTCAGGAAGCCCTCGGCCGCCTGGGCTCGGAAGGCGTCGCCGGCCAATTCGTAGGTGGCCAGGTCGCGGCGGTACAGCGAGGTGGGACTACTCCGGCCCAGCAGCTGGACCGCCCCCTGGCGCAGCCGCAACCGGACCTCGCCGCTGACGAAGACCTGGGAGGCGGCGACGAATGCTCCCAGGCACTGGCGCAGCGCGGAGAACCAGAGGCCGTCGTAGGTGAGCTGGGCCCACTCCTCGGCCACCTGGCGCTTGAAGCGCAGCATCTCCCGGCTCAGGGTTAGTGACTCCAGCGCGCGGTGGGCCTGGTCCAGGACGACCGCCGCCGGCGCCTCGTAGACCTCGCGGGACTTGATCCCCACCACCCGGTCCTCGATGTGGTCGATCCGGCCCACCCCCTGCTCGCCGGCCAGGCGGTTGAGCTCGAACACCAGCTCCGCCCCCTCCAGCGGCGTCCCACCCAGCCGGCAGGGCACCCCGGACTCGAAACCGAGCCGCAGCTCGAGACCCTCGGCCGGGGCCGCGGCGGGCCCCGCGGTCCAGGCGAAGGCGTCCTCGGGGGGCTCCCGGTCCGGGTCCTCCAGCACCCCGGTCTCGACGCTGCGGCCCCAGAGGTTGGCGTCGACGCTGTAGGGGCTCTCGCGGGTGGCGGTCACCTCCAGGCCGTGCTCGGCGGCGTAGGCGATCTCGTCGCTGCGCCCCATGCGCCACTCCCGCAGCGGGGCCACGACCTCCAGTCCGGGGGCGAGGGCGCCCACCGCCACGTCGAAGCGCACCTGGTCGTTGCCCTTGGCGGTGCAGCCGTGCGCCACCGCGGTCGCCCCCAGCTCCTGCGCCACCTCCACCAGCAGGCGCGCGATCAGGGGACGACCCAGGGCGGTGGCGAGCGGATACACGCCCTGATAGAGGGCCCCCGCTTGCAGCGTGGGCCAGACGAATTCGCGGATGAAGAGCTGGCGGGCGTCCACGACATGGGCCGCGACCGCCCCCGCCCGCAGCGCCCTTTGCTGGAGCGCCTCGGTGTCCCCGCCCTCGCCCAGGTCCGCGGAGAGCGTGACGACCTCGAAGCCGCGCTGATGGGTGAGCCAGTGCACGGCGACGGTGGTGTCCAGGCCCCCGGAGAAGGCGAGGACGCATCGCGGCCGGAGGACGCATCGCGGCCGGTGGTCGGGCGTCGGCTCAGCCATAGGTCCGGCCCCGGCGCTGGGCCTCGACAAGGCGGTGCAGCAGGCTCCGCCCCTGGGCGGCGGAGCGGGCCTGGACGAAGATTGTGTCGTCGCCGGCCACGGTGCCGACCACCTCCGGCAGCTCCAGCGCGTCGATGGCCGCCGCCACCAGCTGCGCCCCGCCGGCCCCGGTGCGCAGCACCACCATCGCACCCGCCGCCTCCATGCTCAGCAGCTGGGTGGCCAGCAGCGCCGCCAGCCTCGCGGGCAGGTCCTCACCTCCGGAGGGCGGGAGGTAGCGGGGACCGTCGGGGGCGGCCACCCGCGCCACCCGGAGCTGGCGCAGATCCCGGCTGATGGTGGCCTGGGTGGCCCTGATGCGCCGGTCGCGCAGCTCTTCGGCCAGTTGCTCCTGAGTCTGCACTGGGTGGCTGCGGAGCAACTCCAGGATGGCCGATTGCCGCGAGAGCCGGTCCGGGCTCGCCATCAGGAGGCAATCCCGGCAGGGCAGGCCAGCTCCAGGGCCCGGGTGAGCCTCACCACCCCCAGTTCCAGCTCCTCATCTGAGAGCGTGAGCGGCGGGGCGAGGCGCAGGGTGCGGTCCCCGATGGCGTTGACCAGCAGCCCCTGCTCGAGGGCGAACTGCGCTGCCTCGCGCGCCACCGGCTCACTCAGCCCGATGCCCAGCAGCAGCCCGCGGCCCCGCACCTCGGCGACTGGCAGTCCCCGGTCGCGCTGCCCCAGCAAACCCCGGCGCAAGCGCTCCCCCAAGACCCCCGCCCGCTGCGGGAGCCTGTCCCGCTCCAGCACCTCGAGCACCGCCGAGGCGGCGGCGCAGGCGACCGGGTTGCCGCCGAAGGTGCTGCCGTGGTCGCCGGGCTCAAGCACGTCCGCGCGCGGCCCCACCAGCAAGGCCCCGAGCGGCAGCCCCCCGCCCAGTCCCTTGGCCACGGTCATCAGGTCGGGGCGGATCCCGCTCCACTGGTGCGCCCACATCCGCCCCGAGCGCCCCATACCGCTCTGGATCTCGTCGAGAATGAGCAGGCAGCCGTGCCGGTCGCAGAGCTGGCGGACCCCCTGCAGGTAGGAATCCTCAAGCACGTGCACCCCGCTCTCGCCCTGGATCGGCTCCAGCAGCACCGCCACCACCTGGGCGCCGCCTTCGTCGAGCGCCACCTCCAGAGCTCCCAGGACCCCACGCGGGAGCTGGCGGAAACCCTCCGGCAGGGGCGCGAAGGGAGCGCTGTAATGGGCGTTGCCGGTGGCTGCGAGCGTGGCCAGGGTGCGTCCGTGGAAGGCACCCTCCAGGGTTAGGACGGTGTAGGCCCCGCCCCGCTCCCGCTGGCCCCACTTGCGCGCCACCTTTATTGCCGCCTCGTTGGCCTCTGCGCCGCTGTTGGCGAAGAAGACCCGGGCGGGGAAGGCGCTCGCCACCAGCTGGCGCGCCACCCGCACCTGGGGCTCTGTGAAGTAGAGGTTGCTGGTGTGGATGAGGCGGGCGAGCTGGTCCCGGGCCGCCTCCACCACTTCGGGGTGGCAATGGCCGAGCACGTTGACGGCGATCCCGCCCACGAGGTCGAGGAGCTCGCGCCCGTCTTCGGTGCGCACGAAGCTGCCCCTCCCGGAGGCGATGGTCACCGGCACCCGGCTGTAGGTGGAGAGCAGCAGCTCCGGCGCCAGCGCCTGGGCCTCCCCGGCCCCGAGTTCAGGCATCCCGGCCCTCGGGCTCGATCATGGTGCCCACCCCGGCCTCGGTGAGCAGTTCCAGGAGGATGGAGTGGGGCTGCCGCCCATCGACGATGTGAACGCTCACCCCCGCTCCGGCCGCCCGGGTGGCGGCTTCCAGCTTGGGAATCATGCCGCCCGTCGCCACCTTGGTTCGGAGCAGCTCGGTAGCCTGCTCCGTTGAGATCCGGCTCAAGAGACGGCCCGAGCCCTCCAGCACCCCGGGGACGTCCGTGAGCAGCAACAGCTTGCCGGCGCCCAGCTCGGCTGCCACCGCCCCGGCGACGGTGTCGGCGTTGACGTTGTAGGCCTGCCCGTCGTAGCCCAGTCCCACCGAGGCCAGAACCGGGATCAGGCCCCTCTCTGTGAGCGCCAAGATGGGCTCGGGGTTCACCTCCTGGATCTCCCCCACCAGGCCGAGATCCTCGCCCCCAGCCCCCCGGCGACGGCGGACCAACAGGGTTGGCCCGTCCTCCCCCGACAGACCCATCGCCCTGCCCCCCAGACGGTGGATCGCCCCCACCAGGTCGGGGGTGATCTTGCCGGTGAGCACCATCTTGGCCACCTCCATGGTCTTGGGGTCGGTGACCCGCAGCCCGTCCACAAACTGGGTCTCCAGCCCCAGCGCCTGCGACATGGCGGTGATCTCCCGTCCCCCCCCGTGGACCAGGACGGGGCGCATCCCGACGAAGCGCAGCAGCACCACGTCCTGGAGCACCGCCTCCCGGGCCTCACGCGCCTCCATGGCCGAGCCGCCGAGCTTCACCACCACCAGCTGACCGTGGAAGCGGCGGATGTAGGGCAGCGCCTCCACCAGCACCTGGGCGCGCAGCAAGGGCCCGGGCGAGGGGGGTTCAGGTTGAGTAGTCGGCATTTATCCTCACGTAGTCAGCGCTCAGGTCACAGCCCAAGGCTGTCGCCTCCGCCTCGCCCACTCCAAGGTCGACCTCCACCAGAACCGGGCTCTCGCGCAGCGCCCGGGCCAGGCGGTCCTTGGGCGCCTCGCGCACCTGGCCGCGGGAGAACATCTCCTCCCCCCCGATCATGAGACGGCAGCGGTCCAGCACCAGCTCCGCGCCACTGCGCCCCAGCGCCGCCAGGATCCGACCCCAATTGGGATCGCCGCCGTGGATGGCGGTCTTCACCAAGGGCGAGCTGGTCACCGTGCGGGCGGCCAGCCTGGCCTGCTCCGGGTTGAGCGCACCGCGCACGTGCACCGAGAAGGTGCGAGTCGCGCCCTCGCCGTCCGCAACTACCTGCCCGGCCAGGTCCCCTAGCACCTCGCCCAGAGCCTTGGCGAACCCCTCCGTGCCCGGGCTCCCCTCGTCGAGCTCGGGACCCCCGGCGGCGCCGTTGGCCAGCAGCAGGCAGCAGTCGTTGGTGCTGGTGTCCCCGTCGACGCTGATGGTGTTGAAGCTGCCCCGCACCGCCTCCCCAAGGAGCCGGGAGAGAACCGGGCTCGCAATGCTGGCGTCGGTGGTGGCGAAGGCGAGCAGGGTGGCCATGTCCGGGTGGATCATCCCCGCCCCCTTGGCCACTCCCCCGACGGTGTGCAGCACCCCGCCGGCCCTGAAGGTGGCAACCGACTCCTTGGGCCGGGTGTCAGTGGTCATGATCGCCAATGCCGCTCGATGGCCCCCCTCCACCTGGAGCTGGCTGGCAGCGTGCGCGATCGCCGGCTCGATGCGCTCCATGGGCATGTTCCGGCCGATCACCCCAGTCGAGGCGACCAACACCTCTCCTGGGGCACAGTCGACGGCATCGGCCGCCGCCTGGACCATGCGCAGGGCATCTCCCAGGCCCTGGGCCCCGGTGCAGGCATTGGCGTTGCCGCTGTTGACCACTACGGCCCGGGCCATCCCCCTCTTCAGGTGGAGCTGGCTGAGCACCACCGGGGCTGCCTTCACCCGGTTGCGCGTGAAAACCCCGGCAGCGCTGGCGGGCTGGCGGCTCCACACCAGGGCCACGTCGTCGCGCTTCCCGCCCTCGCCGCGCACGTCGGCGCAGGCTGTTCCGGCGAGGAAGCCTTGCGCGGCTGTGACCCCGCTGCCCGCCGTGCTCGAGATCGCCTCCGGGATCGCGGTCATGGCCACCAGCTGCTCTGGGGCAGGCCGCTTTGCGGCGACATCCCGAAGCGAAGGTTCAGCACCTGGACGGCCTGCCCGGAGGCGCCGCGACCCAGATTGTCCAGGACCGCCGTGGCCACCAGATGCGAGCCCTGCTCCTCCAGGTGGACGTAGCACAGGTTGGTCTGGCTCACGGCCTTGCTAGCGACCGGCCCGACGCTCAGCCGGACGAATGGTTGCCCTTGGTAGCGCGCGGCGTAGGCTTCCCGAACTTCCGACAGGGACACCTGGGGCTGGAGGCGCAGGTAGCAGGTGGCCACAAGCCCGCGGACCATCGGCACCAGGTGGGGCACGAACGTCACCGAGCACGGCTGGCCCCCCAGTTCGCCAAGAGCCTGCTCCATCTCCGGCCGGTGCCGGTGTCCCGAGACCTGGTAGGGGAGCACCGATTCCGCGACCTCGGAGAAGAGGTACTCCGCCGACGCGTTGCGGCCCGCGCCGCTGACCCCGGTCTTCCCGTCCACCACCACGTCGGGATGAACCAGGTTGGCGGCGACCGCCGGACCGCAAGCCAGCAGCACGGCGGTTGTGAAGCACCCCGGGAGCGCCAGCAGGGCCGCCTCCGCGATCCCGGCCGGGTCGAGCTCGGGCAGGGCCAGCACCGCCTGGGCCAGGAGCGCTGCCGAGGGATGTTCGGCCCCGTACCAGGTTCGGTACGCGTCAGCTGAGCGCAGCCGGAAGTCGGCGGAGAGATCGATGACCACGGCCCTGCGCTCCAGCCAGTCGCCGGCCTGGCGGGCGCACTCGCCAGGTGCCTGAGCGCTCAACACCACGTCGCATCGGCCGGGGTCGATCTGCTC
>JBOHUK010000089.1:0-1854 GCA_050734395.1 Candidatus Dormibacteria bacterium | reverse complement strand
ACGCCACCCATGACCACCAGTGGATCCACATAGATCCGGAACGGGCCCGAAGCGGACCCTTTGGCCAGACCATCGCCCACGGCTTTCTCACCCTCGCCCTGCTGCCCGACCTGCTCCGATCGGTGCTCCGGGTGGATGGCGCCCGGATGGGCGTGAATTACGGCCTCAACCGGGTGCGCTTCCCCGCCCCGCTAGCGGTTGGAAGCCGGGTCCGGGCCCGCGCCGAGCTCCTGGAGGCAACCTCTTTCGGCGGTGGCGTCCAGATCGTAGTCAGGACCACGGTCGAGGTGGAGGGTCAAGCCAAACCCGCCTGCGTCGCCGAGACGGTCAGCCGCTACTACGTCTGAGCCCAGTCCCTGACCCGACTCCATCAGCGGCTCGGCGACCTTTGCAGAAGCCTGATCCCCCGGGCTATGAAGCCAGTTATGACGTCGGTGCGCTGCTCGTAAGTGGGGTCGGGCCGACGGCCCCGGCGGTGGAGCATCAGGTTGTATCCAAAGATCGCGGCGTACTTGTAGTAGGTGAGGGCCCGAAACCAGGCCAGCGGCAGCGGATCCAGGCCGAGCGTCTCCGCCAACCCCCGCGCTGGCACCTGCCACCGTCCGGTGGCCGGGTCCGCGCCCCCGACCTCGGCCGCCACACACAGGCAGCCCAGGTCCAGGTGGGGCTGGCCCAGCTCTGCGATCTCCCAGTCCAGCAGGGCAACCACGCGGCCCCCGGCGAACAGCATGTTTCCGTACTGGAAGTCGCCGTGCACGAGCACGGGTGGCAGCGCCCGCGGTTGGTGCTCCCCAAGGAGCTCTCGCAGCCGCGGCGCGTTGGCGGTCAGCTCTGCCGGGCCGCTCGCCATCAGCCGCGCCCAGTGGGCGATCTCCTCGTCCAGAGTCACCACGGGCTCCTCGCCGATCCCACTGCCGCCAAGCGGGACCGCCTGGAGCTGACGCAGGACTGCCACCGCCGACTGGGCCATGACCGCCGGAGCCAGGACCTTGGCGGCCGACTCCACCCGCTCCCCGGCGACCGCCTCCATCAAGATGTACGGCCGCCCGTCGACCACCGGCTGGTCGCTGCTGGCCATGAGCCGAGGCACCGGCAGCCCCCGCTCCGCGAGGGCGGCAAGAATGCGACCCTGACGGGGGATGTCTGCCGGGCCGGCCACCCGGGCCCGGGGGGGTGGGACTCGAAGCACTGCCGGACCGTGGTCGGTCGCAACCCGGTAGGTGAAGCCGGAGTGGCCCTCCGGGATGGAACGCAGTTCGTCCACGCGCCACCCGAGGTGCGCCCGCAGGTCTGAGCGAATCCGCTCCTCCTCGGGCGTCATCGCCTCACTCCTCCAGGTGGGCCACGTCCCCCAGAGGGCCGATCATGCTCCGGTCTCCCTGGACCCGGACCAAGCTGACGCTCGCGCACTGGGGAAAGAAGCGAAAGCCGCCCGGTGGCAGGCCCAGAACGTGTTCCAGGTAGTTGAGAATGGCCCGGCCGTGGCTGACCACAATGATCCGGCCTCCGCGGTGTGTGGCCACCACGTCTTGAAGGGCCGCGTCCACCCGGGCGACCACCTCGGCGGCCGGCTCCAGCTGCTCCAACCGCTGCCCCCTCACTTCGACCCGTGCCTCGATCAGCCGGGCATCAGGTCTGACCTCGGGGCTGAGCAGCGAGGCCGTCTCGAGGGCGCGGCACAGCGGGCTGGATATGACCGCGGCGGGCTGGTGGCGCGCTAGCCGGCGGCTCAACCGCTGCGCCTGGGCGCGGCCGCTCAGGCTAAGGCCAGGGTCGGGCCCTGCCGCCGGGTCAGCGTCGGCCTGCCCGTGGCGGACCAAGTACAGCTCGGTCACCCCTTCAACCCCGATGAGA
>JBOHUK010000088.1:0-4763 GCA_050734395.1 Candidatus Dormibacteria bacterium | reverse complement strand
ACGCCACCCATGACCACCAGTGGATCCACATAGATCCGGAACGGGCCCGAAGCGGACCCTTTGGCCAGACCATCGCCCACGGCTTTCTCACCCTCGCCCTGCTGCCCGACCTGCTCCGATCGGTGCTTCGGGTGGATGGCGCCCGGATGGGCGTGAATTACGGCCTCAACCGGGTGCGCTTCCCCGCCCCGCTAGCGGTTGGAAGCCGGGTCCGGGCCCGCGCCCAGCTCCTGGAGGCAACCTCTTTCGGCGGTGGCGTCCAGATCGTTGTCAAAACCACGGTCGAAGTGGAGGGTCAAGCCAAACCGGCCTGCGTCGCGGAGACGGTCAGCCGCTACTACGTCTGAGCCCCAGTCCCTGACCCGACTCCATCAGCGGCTAGGCGACCTTTGCAGAAGCCTGATCCCACGGTCTATGAAGCCAGTTATGACGTCGGTGCGCTGCTCGTAAGTGGGGTCGGGCCGACGGCCCCGGCGGTGGAGCATCAGGTTGTAGCCGAAGATCGCCGCGTACTTGTAGTAGGTGAGGGCCCGAAACCAGGCCAGCGGCAGCGGATCCAGGCCGAGCGCCTCCGCCAACCCCCGCGCTGGCACCTGCCACCGTCCGGTGGCCGGGTCCGCGCCCCCGACCTCGGCCGCCACACACAGGCAGCCCAGGTCCAGGTGGGGCTGTCCCAGCTCTGCGATCTCCCAGTCCAGCAGGGCAGCCACGCGGCCCCCGGCGAACAGCATGTTTCCATAGTGGAAGTCGCCGTGAACGAGCACGGGCGGCAAGGGGCGCGGTTGGTGCTCCCCAAGGAGCTCTCGCAGCCGCGGCGCGTTGGCGGTCAGCTCTGCCGGGCCGCTCGCCATCAGCCGCGCCCAGTAGGCGATCTCCTCGTCCAGAGTCACGACGGGCTCCTCGCCGATCCCACTAGCGCCAAGCGGGACCGCCTGTAGCTGGCGCAGGACTGCCACCGCCGCCTGGGCCAGGGCCGCCGGAGCCAGGACCTTGGCGACCGACTCCACCCGCTCCCCGGCGACCGCCTCCATCAAGATGTACGGCCGCCCGTCGACCACCGGCTGGTCGCTGCTCGCCAAGAGCCGCGGCACCGGCAGCCCCCGTTCCGCGAGGGCGGCAAGAATCCGACCCTGACGGGGGATGTCTGCCGGGCCGGCCACCCGGGCCCTGGGGGGTGGGACTCGAAGCACTGCCGGACCGTGGTCGGTCGCAACCCGGTAGGTGAAGCCGGAGTGGCCCTCCGGTATGGAACGCAGTTCGCCCACGCGCCACCCCAGGTGCGCCCGCAGGTCTGAGCGAATCCGCTCCTCCTCGGGCGTCATCGGCTCACTCCTCCAGGCGGGCCACGTCCCCCAGAGGGCCGATCATGCTCCGGTCTCCCTGGACCCGGACCAAGCTGACGCTAGCGCACTGGGGAAAGAAGCGAAAGCCGCCCGGGGGCAGGCCCAGAACGTGTTCCAGGTAGTTGAGAATGGCCCGGCCGTGGCTGACCACTATGATCCGGCCTCCGCGGTGTGTGGCCACCACGTCTTGAAGGGCCGCGTCCACCCGGGCGACCACCTCAGCGGCCGGCTCCAGCTGCTCCAACCGCTGCCCCCTCACTTCGACCCGTGCCTCGATCAGCCGGGCATCAGGTCTGACCTCGGGGCTGAGCAGCGAGGCCGTCTCTAGGGCGCGGCGCAGCGGGCTGGATATGACCGCGGCGGGCTGGTGGCGCTCTAGCCGGCGGCTCAAGCGCTGCGCCTGGGCGCGGCCGCTCAGGCTAAGGCCAGGGTCGGGCCCTGCCGCCGGGTCAGCGTCGGCCTGCCCGTGGCGGACCAAGTACAGCTCGGTCACCCCTTCAACCCCGATGAGAAAGGCCCGCTCCAGACTGGAGAGCGCCCTGGCGACCGGGGCACGGCCGTCAGTCAAGGTGCCGGGCCAGCTCCCACTTGCCGATCTGATTGCGGTGGACCTCATCGGGACCGTCGGCGATGCGCACCGAGCGGGCATAGGCGTAGGCCGCGGCGAGTGGGAGGTCGCCGGAGAGGCCCTCCGCGCCGTGGGCCTGGATGGACCAATCCACCACCTGACAGAGCATCTCCGGCGCGGCGACCTTGATCATGGCGATCTCCTGCCGGGCGCCTGCCGGGCCCAGCCGGTCGATCGCCTGAGCCGCTCGGAGTGTCAGGAGCCGAGCCTGATCGATCAGGATGCGGGCCTGAGCGACCCTCTCCAACCAAACCGACTGGCGGGCCAAGGGGGTGCCGAAGGTGGACCGTTGGTTGAGGCGACGGCACATCAGCTGCAAAGAGCGCTCGGCCATACCGATCAAGCGCATGCAGTGGTGGATCCGACCTGGCCCGAGGCGGGCCTGGGCGATCTCAAATCCCCGGCCCTGGCCGAGGAGCAGGTTGCTGACCGGCACCCGGACGTGATCGAAGTCCAGCTCGGCGTGACCGTGGGGCGCGTCGTCGTAGCCGAGAACGGTGAGTGGCCGCACCACCGTCAAACCGGGTGCATCTCGCGGCACCAGCAGCATCGACTGCTGGCGATGCCGGTCCGAGTTATCTGGATCGGTCTTGCCCATGAAGATCAGCAGCTGACACCGCGGGTCCATCGCGCCCGAGGTCCACCATTTGCGAGCCGTGATCACGTATTCGTCGTCTTCGCGCACGATCCGGCCCTGAATGTTGGTGGCGTCGGAGGAGGCCACTTCCGGCTCGGTCATGGCAAAGCCGGAACGGATCTCTCCATTCAGCAGCGGAAGCAACCACCGCTCCTTCTGCTCGGGGGTGCCGAAGCGCTCCAGGATCTCCATGTTGCCGGTATCCGGCGCGGAGCAGTTGAAGACCTCTGGCGACCAGCTCACCCAGCCCATCAGCTCGCAGAGGGGGGCGTACTCGGCGTTGGAGAGCCCCGCCCCATGCACCGAGTCGGGTAGGAACAGGTTCCACAACCCTGCTGCACGCGCCTTGAGCTTGAGCTCTTCGACGAGTCGGCTGGGCTGCCACCGATCGGCACCTGCCGTCTCCCGGCGGTACCGCGCCTCGCCAGGAAGGACCAGCTCGGTCATCAACTTGGCCAGTTCGCCGTGGAGCCGCTCCCCCGGGGTCGCCTTTCCGGACTGCACCTGCCACCTCCTGCGCCCGCCCGGCCGTCGATCAGTCTCGGCACCTCATTCTCCGCCACAAGTGGTGCTTGCTCGCTAGCCGCCGGGTGTGCATCTGCTCAGAGTTGGCGCGGCACTTCCTGGCACTCTGCCCTTGCCCCTCCTGGCGAGCCTGACGGCGGAGAATAACCTCCGTGCGCAGTAGTGCGGAGGGGCGCGAGGTTCACCTGGTCCGACGTCCGGTCGGATGGCCCAAGCCGGAGGATTTCGCCTTGCGCAGCCGCCCCGTGGCGGCGCGCCCGGAGCAGGTCTTGGTGCGCAACCACTTCTTGTCGGTCGATCCGTACATGCGCGGCCGGATGAACGACCTGCCGTCCTATGTCCCGCCGTTCGCGCTGAATAAGGTCATGTCCGGTGGGGCGGTCGGGGTCGTGGAATCGGCCCCTGCGGGTGGGACGCTGACCGTCGGCGACAGGGTCCTCCACAACCTCGGCTGGCGCGAGTACGCGGTCGCTCCGCCGGAGGCTTTCGAACGGATCAGTCCTCTCCCCGAGCTTCCCCTCTCTCTGTACCTGGGGGCGCTGGGCATGCCCGGCCTGACCGCCTTTGTCGGTCTGCTCGACATCGCCGCCCTGCAGCCTGGCGAATCGGTCTACGTATCCGCCGCGGCCGGCGCGGTTGGCAGTGTCGCCGCCCAATTGGCCAAAGTGCGGGGCGCCGCACGCGTGATTGGCAGCGCCGGGTCGGACCGCAAGGTGAAGCATCTGACCCAGGACCTGGGCTTGGACCTCGCCTTCAACTACCACGTCCCAGACCTCACCCAGGTCCTGCGCCACGCCGTCGGCGACCCCGGGCTCGACGTGTACTTCGACAATGTCGGGGGTGAGCAGCTGCAGGCGGCTATATCGGTCCTGAACCCGCATGGCCGTGTAGCGCTGTGTGGGGCTATCGCTAGGTACAACGACACAGCCTCATCGCCGGGCCCGAGTAACCTCAGCCTAGCAGTGGGGAAGCGCCTGCGTCTGCAGGGCTTTCTCGTGATCGACCACGAGGGCAGCCGGGATGCCTTTGTCACCGAGATGAGTGCGCACTTGGCCGCGGGGCGGATCAAGGCCGACGAGACGATCGTTCGCGGTATAGAGAACATGGCTCAGGCGTTTATCGCCATGATGCGCGGGGAAAACGTAGGTAAGATGGTCATCAGTGTGGCTAGCTGAGCTCAGTACAATTTGCCCCAGTCGTGTCAGCCTCGAATCCTTCCAGCGCCGGGGACTCACTCCACCAGCGAGCTGCGCAGACGTCGCATTCCACGCAGCCAGCGGTCATAATCCGAAGCCTTGCGCTGAAAGTATTGGGCCACCTCCGGATGCGGCAGTATGAGGAACCGCTCCTGGCGAAGGCCGAGGATTGCAGCTTTGGCGACGGCCTCCGGCTCCAGCGCCCCGGACCATAGGAAGCTCCGCTCCCCCTCTTGAGCCAGCATCGGCGTCCGCACCCCCTGCGGGCAAAGTGCGGAGACCAGGATCCCCTGGTCTCCGTAGGCAATCGTCATCCACTCCAAGAATGAGAGCCCTGCCGCCTTGGTCGCAGCGTAGGGGGCAGCGCCCACATGGTTGAGCAGACCCGCCGCCGAGATAGTGCCCAGGAAATAGCCCGCGCCTTGCCGGAGCAT
>JBOHUK010000087.1:0-7434 GCA_050734395.1 Candidatus Dormibacteria bacterium | reverse complement strand
CCGGCAGCCCCGCCCTGTTCCTGCTGCAACGGGTGCGGGACGAGGCCCATCGCTTCGCGATCACCCGCCACCGCGCCCGCCGGGCGCGCGCCGGAGTGCACTCCCGGCTGGACGACGTGACCGGCGTCGGCCCCAAGCGGCGGCAGGCGTTGCTGCGCCGCTTCGGCTCGGTGGAGGGGATCCGGCAGGCGAGCCCCGACGAGCTGACCTCCGTTCCCGGCGTCACCCGGGCGGTGGCGGCTGCCATCAAGGAGCTGCTCTGAGCGCGCCTCCCCGAGTGGTGCTGTTCGGGGCGCCCGGGGCCGGGGTCGGCACGGCCACCGCCGCCCTGGAGCGCGCCGGGTTCGCGGTGACCGCCGTCGAGTCCGCTGGGTCTGAGGACCTGGTCCCGGAGGCGGCCCTGGGGACCGAGCGCGCGCTCGGCTGGCTGGTGGGCCTCGACGCGAGCGATGCCGCCTGCCTCGCCAGGGGTGAGCCGCCCTGGTCCAGCCTTCCGCTCCCCGCCTTGTTGGGGGAGGGCGTCGAGCTGCTCGCGGCCGCCCGAGCCCGGCTCGGGCCCGCGCGGGTGCGGGCGGACCTGCTGCTGGACACCACCTTCCTCGACGACTTTCAGCTGCGCGCCCGCCTGCTGCAGCTCGCCCCGCACCTGACGGGGGCGGCCCCGGCGGCCCTGGTCCTGGAGTCGTTGTCCTACGCCCGGGGGGCGCCGCGCGACCTAGATTGGTGCCTGGATGCGCGCGGCCTGGCCAACCCCTACTGGGAGCCGCGGCTACGGCTCCGCTCCGGGCTCGACCCCGCGGTCTCCGAGTTCGTGCTGCAGCAGGCGCGGGCGGAGCGGCTGCTGGGCCAGGCGGCGGACCTGGTCACGACCTGGATGCCCGAGCTGCTGGCCCACGGCCGCCGCCGGGGGCTGCGCCTCGCGGTGGGCTGCACCGGGGGGTTCCACCGCTCGGTGGCCCTGGTCGAGGAGCTGGGGCGCCGCCTGGGCGCTGAGGGGCAGCAACACCTGATCTGGCACCGGGACCTTCCCGGGCCGGGCTGAGCGGCCAGCGCCCCCGTGGGCGCGGCGCTGCCTATACTCCCGGGTCGGGCGTCGCCAGGGCCACGCCCGATCGGGTCAGCGGCCGTTTCGGAGGGGCCAGCTTGGTCAAGGTCGGGATCAACGGCTTCGGCAGGATCGGGCGCAACTTCTTTCGGGCTGCGCGCGGTCGCCCGGGCCTGGAGATCGTCGCCACCAACGACATCACGAGCCCCGAGGTGCTGGCCCACCTGCTGCGCCACGACTCGATCCTGGGCAAGTACCCGGGATCGGTCTGCCTCGAGGGAAAGGACCTGGTGGTGGAGGGCCGGCGGATCCAGGTCTTCACCGGACTCAAGCCGGGTGAGGTCGACTGGGGCGCGCTCGGGGTCGACCTGGTGGTGGAGTCCTCGGGGGCCTTCACCAAGGCCCAGGAGGCGACGGCCCACATCCAGCCGGGCGGCGCGCGCAAGGTGATCATCACCGCCCCCGCCGGGGGCGAGGACCTGACCATCTGCCTCGGGGTCAACCAGGACCGCTACGACCCCGCGCGCCACCACATCATCTCCAACGCCTCCTGCACCACCAACTGCCTGGCGGTGGTGGCGATGGTGCTGCACCGCCACTTCGGCATCGCCAGCGGCCTGATGAGCACCGCCCACGCCTACACCGGCGACCAGCGCCTGCTGGACGCGCCCCACCCGGACCTGAGACGGGCCCGGGCGGCGGCGCTGTCCATGGTTCCCACGAACAGTGGCGCCGCCCAGGCGGTGGAGCTGGTGCTGCCCGAGCTGAAGGGGCGGTTTGCGGGCAGTGCCCTGCGGGTGCCGGTCCCGGATGTCTCGCTGGTCGACTTCAGCGCGGTGCTGGAGCGGCCGGCCACTGTGGAGGAGGTCAACCAGGCCCTCCGCGACGCCGCCGCCTCTGAGCTGAAGGGCATCCTGGCGGTCTCGGACGAGCCCCTGGTCTCCATTGACTTCCTGGGAGACCCGCACTCGGCGGTGGTGGACGCCGCCTGCACCCTGATGGCCGGCCCCCACCATGTCAAGGTGATGGCCTGGTACGACAACGAGTGGGGCTACTCCTGCCGGGTCGCCGACCTGGCCGCGCTGGTGGCGGAGTCGCTGGAGCGCAATTGACCTTGGTGAGCAAGCTCGCCCACGCCATACCCGGCCTTGACGACATCGACGTGGCGGGCAAGCGAGTGCTCCTCCGGGTGGACTTCAACGTCCCCCTGACCGACTCGGGGACCATCGCCGACGACAGCCGGCTGCGCGCCTCGCTGCCGACGATCCGCAACCTGCTGGACCGCGGTGCGGCGGTGATCGTGGCCACCCACCTGGGGCGGCCGGGAGGGCGGCCGCGGCCGGGGCTCAGCACCCGGGTGCTGGCCCAGCCCCTGGCCGAACTGCTCGGCCGGGATGTCGCCTGGGTCGGGGACTGCATCGGCCCCGAGGTGGAGGCCCGGGTCAAGGAGCTGCGCAGTGGGCAGGTGCTGCTGCTGGAGAACCTGCGCTTTCATCCCGAGGAGGAGGCCAACGATCCTGGCTTCGCCGGCGAGCTGGCCGGGCTGGGGGAGGCCTACGTCAACGACGCCTTCGCCGCCGCCCACCGCGCCCACGCCTCGACCGAGGCGGTTGCGGAGATGCTCCCAGCCGCCGCCGGGCGGCTGATGGCAGAGGAGGTGACCCAGCTGGGAGGCTTGCTGGACTCGCCGCGTCGGCCCCTCCTGGCGATCATCGGCGGCAGCAAGCTCAGCACCAAGCTCGGGGTGCTCACCCACCTGGTGGACAAGGTGGACACCCTCTGTCTGGGCGGCGCCATGGCCGCCACCTTCCTCAAGGCGGCGGGTTTGGAGGTGGGCACCTCGCTGGTGGAGGACGACTTCCTGGACCGCGCCCTGGAGCTGGTGAGCCAGGCCACCCGCCAGGGGGTGGGACTGGAGCTGCCGGTGGACGTGGTGGTGGCGCCCTCGGCGGAGGCCCCCGACGCCGAGGTGGGTGTGAAGGCGGTCCAGGAGCTGGGGGCCGAGGACATGATCATGGACCTGGGCCCGGAAACCCTCCGCCGCTGGGAGCCGCTGGTCGAGGGGGCCGGGACTGCGGTCTGGAACGGTCCGCTCGGCCTCTGCGAGCAGCCCCGCTTCGCGCGTGGCACGGAGCGCCTGGCCCGGGCGCTGGCCGCCAGCTCTGCCCTCACCGTCACCGGCGGCGGAGACCTGCTGGCCGCCCTGCAGCGCCTCGGGCTGCAGGACTCCTTCACCCATGTCAGCACCGGGGGCGGCGCCACCCTGGAGTTCTTGGAGGGGCGGTCGCTGCCTGGGGTGGCCGCGCTGGAGAAGGCCGCCGGCGCGGCGCCCCGGCGGCCCCGGTGACCAGCGCCGCGCGGCGGCCCCTGGTCGTGGGCAACTGGAAGATGCACACGACCGTTCCCGAGGCTCTGGAGCTGGTCCGCTCCCTCTTGGAAGAACTTCCCGAGCAGACCGCCACCGAGGTGGTGTTGCTGCCTCCGTACATCTCGATCTGGCCTGTCCACCAGGCGCTGGAGGCCTCGGGCCGAGCCGGCGTTGGCGCCCAGGACTGCTACTGGGAGCCCAAGGGGGCCTTCACCGGAGAGGTGTCTGCGGCGATGCTGCAGCCCCCGTGCCGGCTGGTGCTGGTGGGGCACAGCGAGCGTCGCCACGTGTTCGGCGAGTCCGACGAGGTGGTCCGGCTCAAGCTGGAGGCGGTCCTGCGGGCGGGACTCTCGCCGCTGCTGGCTGTCGGGGAGACCTTGGAGGAGCGCGAGCGGGGGGAGACCGAGGCCGTGGTCAAGGGCCAGTGCCGCTTCGCCCTGCAGGGATTGGACGCCACCGCCCTGCGCTGCTGTGCCCTGGCCTACGAGCCGGTCTGGGCGATCGGGAGCGGTCGCACCGCCACGCCCGGGGATGTCGAGCAGGTCGCGAGCTGGATCCGGGAGCTGGTGGACGGGGTGTGCCGGGGAGCCGCCCAGGCCTTGCCGGTGCTCTACGGGGGGAGCGTGACCGCCGCCTCCGCGCCAGAGCTGCTGGCCCCGGCCGACATCGACGGCGCCCTGGTCGGAGGCGCCAGCCTGGACGCCAAGGAGTTCGCCCAGATCGTCCGAGCGGCCGAACCCGCCTCCTGACTCCGCCGGGGGGGCCGGCGACGCGGTGCTAGGCTCTGGCGGCCGGACCAGCAGGCGTGGCTGCGAGGTGGAGTGTGAGTGACCCAGGGGGGCGGCCCGTCGTGCTTTGCATCTGCGACGGCTGGGGTGAGAGCCGGCTGCGCCGGGGCAATGCCGTAGCGCTCGCCCGCAAGCCCAATTACCAGCGGCTGCGGCGCGGTGGTGCCACGACGACGCTCGCCGCCAGCGGCACCGCGGTGGGGCTTCCCCGGGGCCAGCAGGGCAACTCGGAGGTCGGGCACCTGACCATCGGGGCGGGCCGGGTTGTGCCCCAGGACCTGACGCGGATCGACCAGGCGATCCACGACCAGAGCTGGTTCCGCAACGCCGTCCTGGCGGAGGCGATCGACCTCGCCCGGGAGCCGGGGCGGCGCCTGCACCTGATGGGGCTCGTGTCCCCCGGCGGGGTGCACAGCCACCAGCGTCACCTGGTCGCCCTGTGCGAGATGGCCCGCCGCCGGGGCCTGGAGCGGGTGGCCGTGCATGCCTTCACCGACGGTCGCGACACTCCGCCGCGCAGTGGCCGCCAGTACCTGGCCTGGCTGCTCGCCGAGCTGCGCCGGGTGGGGGTGGGCGAGCTGGCATCGGTCGGGGGCCGCTACTACGCCATGGACCGGGACCGGCGCTGGGAGCGGACGGCCCGCGCCTACCGGACACTGGTCGGCGCCGGGGACGCCGTGGTTTCGGACCCCCTCGCCTACCTGGCCGAGGAGTACCGGCAGGGCCGCGGTGACGAGTTCGTGATCCCAACTTCGGTGGCCCGGGCCGGGGGGGAGGTGGTGGGCATCGCGCCCGGGGATGTCGTGATCCACTTCAACTTTCGGCCCGACCGCGCCCGGCAGATCTGCCACGCCTTGGTGGACGCGGACTTCTCCGAGTTTGACCGCGGCCCCCGCATCGCCCGGTTGCGGCTTTTCACCCTGACCCGCTTCGACGATCGCCTGCGGGTGCAGGTGGCCTTTCCCCGAGAGTTCGTCGGCGACACCCTGGGCGAGGTGGTGTCACGCTCCGGTGGGCGGCAGCTGCACCTGGCTGAGACCGAGAAGTACGCCCACGTCACCTACTTCCTCAACGGAGGCCGCGAGGAGCCCTGGCCGGGCGAGGAGCGGCTCCTCATCCCCTCGCCCCGGGTGCCCACCTACGACGCGGTCCCGGAGATGAGCGCCGAGGGCATAACCGCAGCGGCCTGTCGAGGACTGGAGCACGGCGACTTCCGGCTGATAGCGGTCAACTTCGCCAACGCCGACATGGTCGGCCACAGCGGCGACCTCGAGGCCACCGTGACCGCGGTGGAGTACCTCGACCGCTGCCTGGGGCAGGTGGCCCAGGCAGCGGCCCGGGCCGGCGCCACCTTCGTCATGACGGCCGACCACGGCAACGCCGAGGCCAAGCTGGGGCGCGACGGGTCCCCGCTCACCGCCCACACCACGAGCCCGGTGCCGCTGCTTCTCTGCCACGACCCGGCGAGGCCGCGCCTACTTCGTCGGGGCGGCCTGCGCGATGTCGCGCCGACCGTGCTCGGCGAACTCGGTTTGGAGGTTCCGACCGAGATGACCGGGCGCGACCTGCGCCTGCGGCGGGGGAGATGACGACCGCGACCGGGCGCCGGCAGCGGCGGCGCTCCCCGGCTGACGGCGTCGCGGAGCCGCCGCCTCCCATACCGTCCGGGACGGTGGCGTTGGTGGGGCGCCCCAACGTTGGCAAGTCCACGCTCTTCAACCGCTTGGTGGGGGGGCGGCGGGCGATCGTCTCCCCCGAGCCCGGCCTGACCAGAGACCGCATCTTCGGCGAGGTCGAGTGGCGGGGCCGGGCCTTCACAATCGTGGACACCGCCGGGCTGGACCGGGTGCTGCGCGGCGAGCAGCAGAGCGACCTCGCCGCCAACACCCAGCGCCAGGCCCGCCTCGCCCTGGAGGAGGCGGACCTGGTCTGCCTGCTGTGCGACGCCCAGGCCGGCCTCACCGCCGCGGACCGCGAGGTGGCGGACCAACTCCGCCGCGGTGGCCGGCCGGTGCTGCTGGTGGGCAACAAGCACGAGGGCCGCAGCGACCGGCTCTGGTCGCACGAGCTGCTCGAGCTCGGCCTCGGTGACCCCGTCCCGATCTCGGCACTCTCGGGGGTGGGGACCGGGGATCTGCTGGACCGGATGGTGGAGATGCTCCCCCCGCCGCGCGAGGCGCCCGAGAGCCCGGCCGCGGGACTGCGGGTCGCCCTGGTGGGCCGCCCCAACGTGGGCAAGTCGTCGATCCTCAACCGACTCGCCCGCGACGAACGGGCGCTGGTCAGCACCGTGCCCGGCACCACCCGGGACCCAGTCGACACCCAGCTCCAGACCCCTCAGGGGCCGGTGCTGCTGGTGGATACGGCCGGGATCCGCCGCCCCGGGGTCACCCGCGACGCCGACTACTACAGCCTCCTGCGCGCCCTGCGGGTCCTGGAGCGGGCGGAGGTGGCCATCCTCGTCGTGGACGCCGCGAGCCCACTGCGGGCCCAGGACCGCCACATTGCCGGTCGCGCCCGCGAGGCGGGGGCGTCGATGCTGGTGGCCGTCAACAAGTGGGACCTGCTCGACCACGACGCCCGCTCCGACCAGGGCCTGGTGCGGGAGCTGCGGTCCGCCTACGACTGGGCCCCGGGCACCCCCTTCCTGTTCACCAGCGCCCAGACTGGCAGGGGAGTGCAGCGGCTGCTGCCCCAGGCCTTTGCGCTGGCGGAGGCCCGGGCACGGCGGATTCCCACTCCCCAGCTCAACCAGATGTTGGGCGAGGCGATGGAGCGCCGCCCTCCTCCCAGCGGTCGGGCGGGGAGACGGCTGCGTCTCTACTACGCCGTGCAGGCGCGCAGCCCGGTCCCCACCTTTGCCCTCTTCGTCAACGACCCTGATCTGGTCCACTTCAGCTATGCGCGCTACCTGGAGAACCAGATCCGCGAGCGGTACGGCTTCGAAGGCGCCCCGGTGAGGGTCCACCTGCGCCGGTCCCGGCAGCGAACGTGAAGCTGGCCATCCTCGGCGCCGGGTCCTGGGGGCTGGCCCTGGCCCAGCTGCTGGCCACCCCCGAACGCCCCACCTGGCTCTGGTTTCGCCGCCCCGAACTGGCGGGGGAGGTGGAGCGCACGCGACGCCACCCCCTGTACCTGCGCGACCTGGTTCTGGCCCCCCAGATCCAGGTGAGCTCCAGCCTGGAGGGATGCCTGGAGGGCGCCGACACGGTGCTCTTCGCCAGCCCCACCCA
>JBOHUK010000086.1:0-1594 GCA_050734395.1 Candidatus Dormibacteria bacterium | reverse complement strand
CCGTGCTGGCGCGCCTAGTCGACCCCGGCCAGGCGCTCGCCGGGGTCCGCAGCAGCCTGGACGTGCTGGCCTTCTTCCTGGGGCTGCTCCTGCTGGCCAACTGCTTGCATCGCCAGGGGGCGCTCACTCGCAGCCTCGACTGGTTGGAGCGTCGCAGCGGCCGCAGCCCCCGGCGACTGCTCCTGGCCGTGGTCCTGGCCACCGCCGCCGTGAGTGCGGTGCTCTCCAACGATGCGGTCGCGCTGCTGTTGGCCCCGGAGCTGCTGGCCCGCCTGCGGGCCCGCCGGCTGCCGCTCGGGCCTTTCGTGGTGGCGATCGCGGTCGTGGCCAACGCCGCCTCGCTGCTGCTGCCCATCAGCAACCCGGTCAACCTGCTCATCCTGGACCGCACCCAGATCCCCCTTGGTGGCTACGTGGCGACCGTGACCCCGCCCGCCCTTCTCGCCCTGGCGATCACCTGCGCCACCGTCCTGCTCCTCACCCGCGGGCTGCCGGCAACGGTCAGTGCGCCCGCCCCGGTTGCGTCCCGGGGGCGCGGCGGAGGGCGAGGCCGCCTCCTCTGGGCGCTGCTCTTGGCCCTGGTTGTGGCCGACGGGGCGTCGGCCCGGCTCGGGCTGCCGATCGGGGTGCCCACGCTGGCCGCCGGTCTGGTGGCGCTCTGGCTCACCCAGGCCAGCGGCGGGGCCAGGGGGGTGCTTGGCGAGCTCAACTGGGGGCTGCTGGCGCTGGTGCTCGGCTTCTCGATCCTGGCGGCCGGGCTCGCTCACGCGCCCGGCCTGGCTCACGTTTCCAAGGCCGTCGTCGGGGGTGGGCAGTCCCCGCGCTCCGCGCTGCTGGCCGGCCTGGCGACGGCTGGGCTCTCGGGGCTGGTCAACAACCTCCCGGCGGCGCTGCTGGCGAACGCCGCGCTCGCCAGTTCGGGTCATCTGGGGCAGCTGGCGCTGGCGGTCGTGGTCGGGGCCGACCTGGGACCCAACCTGATCCCGATCGGATCGCTCTCCACCATCCTCATCCTCGAGGCGCTGCGCCGCCAGGGCGAGCCGGTCCCCTGGCGACGCTTCCTGGCGGTGGGGGCGCCGGCGGCGCTCCTGGCACTCGTTCCCTGCCTGCTGCTGCTCGGGCTGCGCGTCTAGCAGGGGTTGGCGCTGGGCCGCCCCTGCTAGACTGTTGCGGACGGAACCGACTCGTATCGTTTAAGGCAGGGATGCAGGCAACACACGCGCCAACTCTGAGGACTGGGAGCGGCGCCGAGGCGGAGCACCGGGGCCGGCCCCGCGATCCCTCACGGGAGGCCGCGATCCGCGAGGCCGTGCTGGAGCTGGTCGCCGAGGAGGGCTACGACCGCGTTACCGTCGAGCAGATCGCCGCGCGGGCCGGCGTCGGCAAGGCAACCGTGTACCGGCGCTGGGAGTCCAAGGCGGAGCTGGTTCTGGATGCCATCACCGGCCGTTCCCCCGCGGTCAGCCTTCCCGACACCGGCTCGCTGCGCAGCGACCTGGAGGGGGTCTGCCGCTCCGCGGCCATCACCGGCAGCGCCGGTCGGCGCGACCTGGGGGTCATGCAGGGGCTGGTTTCGGCGATGGCCCACGACCCG
>JBOHUK010000085.1:0-5309 GCA_050734395.1 Candidatus Dormibacteria bacterium | reverse complement strand
TGCTCCCGGTGCTGCACCTGGACCCGCTGGCGGCGCTGATCGGATTCGTCAGCGCCCAGCAGGTCAACCTGGCCTTTGCCTGCAGCGTCCGGCGGGAGGTGCTGCTGCGCTTCGGGCAGCGCCTGGAGCTGGGGGAGGACTTCGTCATGGTCCCGGACGCGGAGCGCCTGGCGCGGGCCGCCGGGGATCAGCTGGCCGGGCTGCGTCTCACCCGGGCCAAGGCCCGCTGTTTGGTGGCGCTGGCCCAGGCGACCGTGCTCGGCGAGTTGGAGCCCGGCGTGCTTGACGAGCTCGAGGACGCCGAGGTGGAGCGCCGCCTGACCGACCTGCCCGGAGTTGGACCCTGGACGGCGCGCCAATTCCTGGGCCGGGTGCTGGGGCGCCCGGTGCTGGTGGCGGGGGATCTTGGGGTGCGGCGGGCGGTCCGGGTGGCCTACGGGCTGGCGCAGGACCCGTCCATCGCCGAGGTGGAGGCCCTAACCGCTCACTATGGCGGGGCGGCACTCGCCGCCCAGCAGTTGCTGCTCTACCACCTGACCCAGGTGCCCGCTGGCGCAGGGGTTGGGAGCGTCAGCTCTCCAGCTTGGCCAGCACCAGAGGATCCAGCCGCTCCCGCGAGCTGACCCGCTCCTCGAGGTTCTCCTCGCCCACCCAGGCGTCGAAGGCGGACCACATCGCCTCGGCGCCGGAGCCCGACTGGAGCCGGCCCTGCCCCTCCAGGGCCCGACGGATCCGCTCCAGCACCTGCTCGTCCACCGGGACCAGCTCATCCTCGGGGGTCGTCTGGAAGTAGAGCCGCCAAAGCTGCAGCAGGCGCTCGAGCTCCGCGATCGGGGCCGGGTGGTCGTCGACGCGCAGGTCGATCATCCGGTCGTCGAAGCCGCCGTAGCCGGCCTCGGGCCGGACCACCAGCACCGCCGCCGACTGCCGGCCACGGCGATCCCCGCCAGCCCGGTCCCCGGCCGCCAGCGCGGCCAGAAGTCGATCCACCAAGGGGCCGCTGGCGCCTTCGAAGGTGGCGAGGAGAGCGTCCACCACCTCGGGGCCGCTGAGCAGGTTGCCCTGGCAGGCGCAGCCGGCGCCGGTGCGGCCCCCCGCCCAGTCCAGGCACTTGGACCCGGTGTAGGTGGCGGCCGATCCCTGAGCGTCGATCACCCCCAGCTGGCGGTGCTCGCGGTCCGGGTCGTCGCCGGTGAGGCGCTCGACGACCTCGCTGGCGGGGCGTCCCGCGCGGAGCAGCTGCAGCCCCTGCTCCTTGTAGGTGGTGTTGGCCAGTGCCTGGGTGGCCAGGGCCCCCACCCTGGCCTGGGCGGCGGGGACGGCGCTGCCGACGGCGAGGAACTTGGAGGCGACCGCCACCCCCCAGTCCTGGCCGTCGCTGGCCACGATCGAGAAGGTGGAGATCCTAGTCGGGTGGCGCGCGGCGCGGGGCACGGCTGGCAGGATACAGGCTGAGGTGAGCCCAGAAGAACACCAGTCGCCCGGGGACGGAGGGGAGGCGAAAGCCGCGCCCGCCGCCCCGGAGCTGGAGCTCTTCGAGTACGTACCCGAGAGCGCTCTGGTGGTGGTGGCCCATCCCGACGACTGCGACTTCCTCTGCGCCTCGGTGCTCTCCGCCTGGTGCCGCCAGGGCTGCCGGGCGACGATCTGCCTGGTCACCGACGGGGACGCCGGGAGTGACGATCCCCACATCCCCAAGGGGGAGCTGAGCCGGGTGCGGCTTGAGGAGCAGCGCCGCGCCGCCGATCATCTGGGGGTGGCTGAGGTGCGCTGCCTGCGCTACCCGGACGGCATGCTGACCAACAGCCTGGAGCTGCGCCGTGACCTGGTGCGGCTCATCCGCCAGGTTCGCCCGGAGGCGCTCTTCTCGCTGGACCCCACGATGCGCTGGTTCGGCCGCGGCTACCTCAACCATCCCGACCACCGGGCGGCGGCCGACGCCGCCCTGGACGCCGTGTTCCCCAGCGCCCGCGACTCCCGGGCTTTCCCCGAGCTGCTGGCCGAGGAGGGGCTCGAGCCGCACAAGGTGCGCTTCGTGCTCATGGGGACGCGTGACGGCGAGGGCGATGTCGCGATTCCGGTGGAAGGAGCCGACATCGAGAACAAGCTGGCCGCCCTGGGTGAGCACCGGAGCCAGTTCGACGCCAGCGACATGCGCTCGGGCAGCTGGGAGGCCGCGCAGCAGGGAGGTGGGCGCGCCGGCGTGCCCCTGGCCGAGGTCTATCGGCTCTTCGACCTGGTTCCCAACCCCTCGCAGCGCGGCTACCGCCGCCGCCATCAGGAGGAGGTCGAGGAGGCGGGGATCCGGCGCGCCGGCGTGCCCGAGCCGCCGCAGGCGGCTTCCCAGTGGGGCTGAGGCTCAGCCCTCTGGCTTGAAGCGGCGCACGCGCACGTGTTTGCCTGCCGTCTCGTCGTCCGGGGGCGGGTGATCTCTCTGCTCAGCCGCGGTGGCTCGGGCCACCTCCGCCCCGACCTCGCTCACCATGCGGGCCGAGCGGTGCAGCGCCGACCGGGCCAGGCCCGCCGCCGCCCCGGGGGCGCCAGGGCGGTGCGCCTGCTGCTCCAACCAGGCGCCGGACAACGCCACCATGTCCAGCCACCACGGGTCATGAGCCGGGTCGCGGCGCTCGCGGCGGCGGCCGGGGCGCCCCTTGCTCACTGCCACCAGCTGGGCGGCCGACTCTCCCCTGGATGGCGGTAGAAGAGCAGGGTGGAGACGAGCAGGGCCAGCACCACTGCCCCGCCCAGGGCCATCCCCACCACCTGGTAGCCGAAGCTCGCCGCCACCACCGCCCCTGCGACCGCCAGCACCAGCACCGGCAGGCTCAGCCGCGCCAGCGGCCGGCGCCAATGGCGCAGGTTGGGACGCGCGCGGGAGTGCCCCTCGCCGCGCTCCCCGGGGAGCCGGTCCTGCCACATTGGGCTCCACCAAGTGGGCGGGCTCGACGGCCCCGAATCCGGCGATTGCTGGTCGGGTCGGCGCCTGGGGTCGGAGCCGTGCGGCATTCGCAAACCCACTGGTTTCGAGGTCGCCAAATAGGCGACGGGGACCGACCTAGGATAGCACTAGGTGACCGCTCCACCCCTTGAGCCGGCGCCCGCCCTGGAGCGCCTGCACCAGCAGATCCTGAGGTGCCGGCGCTGCCTGGACGCCGGCTGGCTGACCGAGGTGGAACCGGTGCTTCCCGCTCCGGTGCCGGCCGGGGTGGTGCTGGTGGGCCAGGCGCCGGGGCGGGTTGAGGGCGCGGCTGGAAGACCTTTCAGTGGCCGCGCCGGCCGGGTCCTCTTCTCCTGGCTGGCGCGGGCGGGCTTGGGGGGCGAGGAGGAGGCACGTCGGCGCATCTACATAACGTCCATCACCAAGTGCTTTCCGGGACCGGCACGGGGAGGCGCCGGAGACCGACGGCCAACGCCCGCCGAGGTGGAGCTGTGCCGTCCTCACCTCGACCACCAGCTGGCGCTGCTGCGGCCCTGGCTGGTGCTGGCGGTGGGCCAGATGGCCCTGGGCCGCTTCCTCGGCGCTCGGCCCATGGACCAGTCGGTCGGCCGAGTCTTCACCGCGCAGGGCGAGGCGCAGCCCGCCCTGGGAAAGCGCCAGCGGTTTCCCCTGATCCTGCCCTTGCCTCACCCCTCGGGGGCGAGCCGCTGGCTCAACGAGGAAGCTCACCGGCGGCTGCTCGAGCGCGGACTGGAGATGCTGGCCGAGCTCTTGAGCCAGGAGATGGAGGCCTTCCAAGCCGCGCGTTAGCCTCCCGTATACTCGCCTCAGACCTTGGGCCGAATTGAGAAGACCGCCACCGGCTCGGCACCGGGCGAGCGGACGAGGGGACGTGCGGGGGGGAGCGGCCGGGGTTCAGGCCCTCCCCCGGGCGAGGTGACCCCGTCCCCCAAGACGGCGACTCCGCGATCCGCCGACGAGATCCTGGAGCTGATCTTCACCCCGACCCCAAGGGCCAGCCCGGCGGAGCAGGCAGAACGTACCCTGCGGCGCCCCAAGCCGCTGGTCTACGTGGCCATGAGCAACCGGACCTTCTTCTGGCGCCAGCAGCTGACCAAGTTCGTGCTCGACGAGGGGCGGGTGCCGATCACGCCCTTCATGCTGTTCGACTACTACCTGCTCCATACCGTGCCCAAGGAGCTGGTCCGAGAGGCGATGAACAACCTGATCGCCCGCTGCGAGGAGATGTGGGTCTTCGGGGCGCTGTCCCTGGGCTTGAAGGTGCAGGTGGGCATCGCCAAGCGGATGCGCAAGCCGGTGCGTTACTTCGACATCAGCGACCTTCCCTACCGGGTGGTGGGGGTGCCGGAGGCGATGGTGCCGGAGGAGCGCTGAGCGGACCCTCCCCGCGCTAGGGCCGGACCTCCTCCAGCAGTCCGGTGGCGACGTCGTACACGAACCCGTGGACGCGGTCCGTGTGGGGTATGAAGGGGTTCGCCCTCAGGCGGGCAATCGACTGGCGCACGTCGGCCTCGACGTCGGGGAAGGCCTCCAGCGCGAAGGGAGGGCGGATGCCAGTTTCCCTCTCGATCTCTTCCTTCACCGCGTCCACCGCGTCGTCCCGGAAGCTGAGCATGCCGCAGTTCCGGTGGTGGATGAGGATGACCTCGGTCGTGCCCAGGAGCCGCTGGGAGATGACCAGGGAGCGGATGGTGTCCTCGGTGATGACCACTCCAGCTCTGCGAATGAATTGTGCCTTCCCCTCCTGCAGTCCGAGGATGCGGCTCACCACCACCCGCGCGCCCATGCATGCCACTACCGCGATCCCGAGCGCCGGCGCCGCCCCGAGGTCGCCGGAGGTGAAGCGCTGAGAGTAGAGCCGATTGTTCTCCAGCAGCTGGTCGACCACCGTCATTGCGATCCTCCATTTGGTCTGGGGCTCCTGCCAAGACAACGAGCCTGCAGTGGTGCCTCGCGGCCCAAGAGCGGCGGAGCTGGACGCGGTGGGGGCTGGGGCACCACGACCCACTCCGGGCCGTGCGGACCCCTGACGATGGGTCGGCCATCGCCCTGCCCCGGCGACGATGCGCCCACCGGGCGATCCAAGTGGCAGAGGCGGTCAGGGGAGGATGGGGCGTCCGTTCGCCAGCCCGAACGGGAACCTTCGTTATGACCACGCTTTCCCGCAAGTTCTGGTGGTAAGGTCCGGTAATGCCAGAAACGGACGCATGAAGGGCAAGGAGGTGTCGGTCGGTCGACAGGATTAGGACGCGAGGATTGGTACGGGTTTCTGGCCACTGACGAGATGGGCGGAGCGGCCCCGGCGTAGGGATGCCGGGTCCACATGGGCTGGATCGGTAGACGGCGCCTC
>JBOHUK010000084.1:0-1118 GCA_050734395.1 Candidatus Dormibacteria bacterium | reverse complement strand
CTCCAGACCCGCCTCGGGCAGCGCCTCACCCTCCTCCAGGTAGCGGACCGCCTCCTCGCGCAGCTTGCGGTAGTAGTCAAGCCCGGTCCCGGCTGGGATCAGCTTGCCGATGATGACGTTCTCCTTGAGGCCGCGCAGGCGGTCGACCTTGCCGGAGATGGCGGCCTCGGTCAGCACCCGGGTCGTCTCCTGGAAGGAGGCGGCCGAGAGCCAGCTGGCGGTGTTGAGAGCCGCCTTGATCAGGCCCAGGAGCACAGTCGAGGCAATGGCCGGCTCGCCGCCCTCGGCGAGCACCTGGGCGTTGGCCTCGTCGTACTCCCACTGGGAGACGATCTCCCCAGGCAGGAGTTCGGTGTCCCCGCCAGACTCCACCCGGACCTTGCGCATCATCTGGCGGACGATCACCTCGATGTGCTTGTCATTGATGTCCACGCCCTGGGCGCGATAGACCCGCTGCACCTCACGCACCAGGTAGTCCTGGACCGCCTCGCGGCCGCTTATGTAGAGGAGCTCCTGCGGGCTGATCGAACCCATGGTCAGGGAGTCGCCCGCCCGCACCTCCTGGTCGTCGGCGACGCGCAGCTGCGCCCCGTGGGGGATCGGGTACTCCTTGATCTCCTCCTCAAGCGCCCGGACCCTCACCTCACCGCCTGAGCGGCCCTTCTTGACCTCGATGACCCGGCCCCCGATACGGGCGTTGACCAGAGTGAGCTCGCCGTCCACGGTGCCGCGGGCAAGGATCTGGCCCTCGGTGACCACCGACCCTTCGGCGATCTCGGGGTCCAGCGCCAGGCGCTTGGGTATGGGGTGGGTGACGTCGAATTCCTCGTGGTTGACCACACGCACCTTGCGCCCGGACTCACCCCGGATCACCTCGACCCGACCGCCGGCCTCGGCCAGGATGGCCTTGCCCTTGGGGATGCGGGCCTCAAAGAGCTCCTCCACCCGGGGCAGGCCCTGGGTGATGTCCAGGCCCGCCACCCCTCCGGTGTGGAAGGTCCGCATGGTCAGCTGGGTGCCCGGTTCCCCGATCGACTGGGCCGCGATCACCCCGACCGCCTCCCCGATCTCCACGAGCCGGCCGGTGGCCAGGTTGCGCCCGTAGCAGAAGCGGCAGA
>JBOHUK010000083.1:0-9303 GCA_050734395.1 Candidatus Dormibacteria bacterium | reverse complement strand
GTCCCGGTGGGCGCCCACCGGGCGGCCGGCTAGTCCAGGAGGCGCAGCTTTGACCGCGGTCGCGCGCCTCTCCCTGGTCGCGGTCGTGGTGGTCCTGGGGTTCTTCGCCTACATCGACGGGGTGGCTCTCGCCTTCGTCCTGGTCTACGCGGCGGTGCTGGTGGCGGCCCTGGGAGCGTTCTGGAGCTGGTGGGCAGGTCGCCACCTGATCCTCTCGCGCCAGGGGGGCGGCGGCACCCGGGTGGTGGGCGAGGAGCTGGTGGAGCGCGTCACAGTCGAGAACCGCTCCGCCCTGCCGGTGCCGCTTTTGGAGGTGCGCGGCCTGGGCGGCGCCACCGGCCGCAGCGGCGCGGCGCGGGTGCTCTGCCTGGCCCCCCACCAGACTGTCTCCTGGGAGGAGCACACCCGGCTGCAGCGCCGGGGCCGCTTCCCGCTCGGGCCGACCGAACTCCGGGTGGTCGACCCCTTCGGCATCTTCCCCCGCCGCCTCACCCTGCCGGCCCGCGCCGAGGTGGTGGTCTATCCGGCGGTGGTGCCGGTGCCGGACCCCTGGCAGGCGGGCGGCAGCGCCCGGGGCGGCGCCCAGGGCGCCCTGGGCCGCCTGCCCCCGAGCGCCGCCGGCGTCCGCGAGCACCTGCCCAGCGACGGCCTCAACCGCATCCACTGGGTCTCCACCGCGCGCCGGGGCCGGCTGATGAGCCGGGACTTCGACGACGGGGAAGGCGGGGAGCTGCTGGTGCTGCTGGACCTGGGCCGGTCCAGCCAGCGGGGGCTGGCCCCCGAGAGCACCGAGGAATACGGCGTCACCCTGGCGGCCTCGGTGCTGAGCCGGGCGCTGGGCCGCGGGCGGGCGGTGGCGCTGCACACCAGCGACCAGCAGCTGCGGCGCATCCCGGCAGGCCGGGGCCAGCTCCAGGCGCGGTCGCTGCTGGAGTACCTGGCCACCGCCCAGGCCGACGGTGAGGGCTCGTTCGCCGAGCTGATCCACCGCAGCCTGGGCGCCTGGGGCGCGCGGGGCGAGGTGGTGCTGGTGACGTCAGACACCAGCAGTGACTGGATCGAGGCGGTGGCCGCGGCCTCCCGGCCCGGCCAGCGCAGCCTCGGCATCTTCGTCGACCCGGCGGGTTTCGGCGGCCATGACCCCAGCCCCATCCCCGCCCAGTGGCGGCTGGTGCTGGACCTGTGGCTGGTGCGCCGCGGCGACGACCTGGTCCGTCTCGACGCCCGGCACGGGCGGGCGGTGGTCTGACGGCGCCCGCACTGGTCCTGGGAGGGATCCTGGCGCTCGCGGCGGGCCCCACCCTCTTGAGCCTCCAGGGCCGCCTGCGCGCCGGCGGCCGACGAGCAGTGCCCTGGACTCAGGCTGGGCCCGCCGCCGTCGCGCTCGGGCTCTGCCTGCTGGTGGCGGTGGCCACCTCCCTGACCGTGGCCCAGACGGCTTTGGCCGCGTGGGGCGGCCAGCCGGTGTTGGCGGCGGCGGCGGGAGTGCTGGTAGCGCGGGCGCTGTCGGTCCGGGGGCGGGAGAGGGGCCTGGGGCTCCTGCTCCTGGTCTCGGCGCTCATGGCCGTGCCGCTGGCCTTCAGCGCCGGAGCGCCTTCCGGGACGCCCTGGTGGTCCACCCTGGCCGCCCTGCTGCTGGGCAACCAGCCCGAGGTGGCCCGGGCCATGGGGCTCATGTGGCTCTGCTGGGCCACCGGGGCCTGGGTGGGCTGGTGCGCATTGGCCGAGGGCCAGGCGGCGCTGGCCACCTCCCTGCCGCTGGTGGTGCTGGTGGCAGACCTGATCAACACTCCCCACGGCTCCGCCGGGCGGCCCGCCCTCTGGGTGGCGCTGGCGGTCGTCAGCGGCCTCTCGCTGATGGGCTGGACCCAGGTGAGCCGGCTGCCGCGGCGTGGGCCGGGCGCCAGTCCGGGCCGGCTGCGGGCGGTGGGAGTGACGGCGGTCTGCGTCGCCACGGTGACGGCCGTGGCCGTGCTGGTCCCGCCGCTCAACCGGGTCAACTTCAGCGGACGCTACTTCCACTACGCGCCCCCGGGGACCGCGCTCTCCCCGGCGTCGGGCTCGCAGCCGCGCTTGTCGGGGTTCGCCAGCAGCGTGGTCCCCGGCGGCCCGCTGGAGCTGGACACCACCCCGCTCTTCGAGTTCCGGGCCAGCCCGGGTCCACAACCCGTGTACCTGGAGGCGGTGGCGTTGGGCAGCTTCCGCCAGGGGAACTGGTACCAGGCGCCGGGCCGGCCTCACGACGTCGGGCCGGGGCAGGCCCTGGCCGGGACGGGCACGGCCGCCATGGCCCTGCCCCAGGCTGGAACCAGCGTCCGGCTCACCGTCACCTACCTGCCCCGGGCGCTGGGCCGGCTGCCCTTCCTGCTCTACCCGGGCACCCCGCTGGCGGCTCCCCGCGACCCGGTGGAGTACGAGGTGCGGGGCGGGGGAGCCGGGCTGGAGGTGAGCTCCATCGAGCCGGCGCTGGGGCTGGCCCAGGCGCTGCCCCTGTCGCTGCAGATCACGACCGTGGGCGCCGACTCCCAGGCCACCGAGGCCCAGCTGGAGGCGGCCTCGCGCGACTACCCTTCCTGGACGCGCCAGTACCTGAGCCTGGGCTCGAGCGCAGAGCTGGCGCCGATCCGCAGGGCGGCAGAGCGGATGGCGGGAGGGGCGACCAACCCCTTCCAGGTGGCGCTCAACGTCGCCCAGGGGCTGCGCGCGGAGGAGACCTACACCCTCGACCCGCCCCGGGCCCCGGCCGGGGTCTGGCCGGTCGACTACTTCCTCACCACCTCGCACCTGGGCTACTGCCAGTACTTCGCCTCGGCGATGGGCGCGATGCTGCGCAGCCTGGGCATCCCCGCCCGGCTGGTGAGCGGCTTCGCCCCTCAGGGCAGCGGCTCTGGGAGTCCCACCCTGGTCAGGGAATCCGACGCCCACAGCTGGGTGCAGGCCTACTTCCCGAGCTACGGCTGGATCACCTTTGATCCCACCCCCAGCGCTGGGGGCGTCGCCCTGGCGCCGGGCCGGACCGCGCCCAATCCGGTGACCTCGCTGGCGGTGCGCCCGACCCAGCACCCCGGGGTCCGCCCCTGGCCGCCCGCGGATTCTGGGGGGCCGGCCCTCGCCACCGTCGGCCCCAGCTTCGAGCAGCTCGCCCCGGTGGCCGCCGTGCTTGTGGCCCTGATGCTGCTGGGCGGCTGGGGATGGCTCTCTTGGGGCCGCCGCCCCCGCGGGCCGGCCGAGCTCCGGCGGCGACTGGCACTTCTCGCCCGGCTCGGGGGCCAGCCCCACCCCGACGCCTTCACCCTGGGCGAGCTGGCCAGTTTCTGCCGCTGGCTGCAGGCTGGGCCCCGAGATCTCGGCGTCGATGCCGCCCTCGTCAGGCTCTGCGCCGAGGGGGAGCGCACCGCCTACGCTCACGCTCCCGAGCCCCAGCCCAGGGAGCGGTACGGGGCGGGCTGGGAGCGGCTGCGCCGCCACTGGCCGACCCTGCTGTGGCGCGCCTGGCGCGCCGGCCAGCGCCCCTCGTTCACCGCCCAGGTGGTCCGCAGGTGAGCGCCGCAGCCGACGGCGCCGCGTTGGAGCTCACCATCCTCGGCAGCGGGTCAGCCTTCTCGCTGGTCGGGCACCACGCCGCCTACCTGGTGGACTCCGAGCTGCTGCTGGACTGCGGCGCTCCGGTGGTACGGATGCTGGCGGAGCGCGGGCGGAGCCTGGAGGAGCTCCGCTACGTGGTGCTCTCGCACCTCCACGGCGACCACTTCTTCGCGCTGTCGACCCTGATCGCCGCCCGGGCCGGGCAGCACCCACAGGCAGAGCCGCTGCGGGTGCTCGGGCCCAGCGGCACTATTCGCGCCTTGGAGCAGCTCGGCGACCTGGCGGTGGGCAGTGCCTTCTGGGCCCAGATCCTGGAGCGGCAGGGCCCCCGCGTGGAGGAGGTGGTTCCCGGGCAGCGCGTGGAGCTCGGTCCCTTCCAGCTCGAGGCCGTGGAGATGGTCCACTCGCCCGCTCTGCAGTGCCTGGGCTACTCCCTGGAGCGGGAGGGGAACCGGCTCGGCTACTCGGGGGACACCGAGCTCTGCCCCGGCATCCGGCGGCTCGCCCGGGAGGTCGACTACCTGCTCTGCGAATGCACCGGGATGAACGGTCCCGAGCCCATCCACCTCTGGCGCGAGGACGTGGAGCAGCTGATGGCGGAGGCGCCCCGCACCCAGTTCATCCTCACCCACCTGAGCGAGCGCCGCCCGGTCAAGGGCGCGGTGCTGGCGGTCGACGGGCTCACCTTGCGGCTGCCGCGGGGCGGCTGGGGCGGAACGGCTCCAGTTCCGCCGGATCCTTCCCCTCCATCACCGCCCGGGCCATGAGCTCCCCGGTGACGGGGGCCAGCAGCACCCCGTTGCGGAAGTGTCCGGTCGCCACCAGCAGCGCTGACCCACTGCTCACCCTCCCTGCCAGCAAGCCCTCCGGGGCGTAGGGTCGGAGCCCGGCCCAGGCGCGGGCGAAACGGGCCTTGGCCAGCGCGGGCAGGAGCCCGGCCGCCATCTCGATGAGGCGGGCGACCACGTCGGCGGTGGGCCAGGGACGGTCCCCGACGCGCTCCTCGGTGGCCCCCGCCAGCACCAGCCCGGAGCGCTTCTGCAGGAGGTAGCCGTCGTCCGAGAACACGATCCGGGGCAGGACCGCCGCCCCCGGATCCAGGGCCACGATCTGCCCGCGAACTGGCTCCACCGTGAACTGTGGCCGCTTCGGCAGCAGCCGGGAACTCCAGGCCCCGGCGCACACCAGGAGCACATCCCCGCTCAGCTCCTCCCCGTCGCCCAGGCGGGCTCGCGCCCCCTTACCCGTTAGTTGCAGGTCCTCGACCTCGGCCCTGGTGCGCAGCTGCACGCCCAGGGCGCGGCAGGCGCCCACCAGAGCCTCCACCAGGCGGTGGGTGTGCACGTGGCCGTCCTCGGGGTAGTCGAGCCCGGCAAGCGCCCCGTCCCCCAGCCCCGGCACCAACTGGCGCAGCTCGGCCGCGTCCAGGAGATGGGAAACCGGTACTCCCTCGTCGAGGTGGCGGAGGCGCTGCGCCTCCAGGCGCTCGACGCCCTGCTCGGAGCCGGAGACCCGCAGCAATCCCTCGCGCTGCAGCTCCGGGTCCACGCCGCTCAGCTCGGACAGCTCCCGGGCCCAGCCCGGCCAGAGACGCAGGCTGGCCCGGCAGAGGTCCAGGAAGGGACCGCGGTCAGGGGCCTCCGCCCCCACGGCCAGCATCCCGGCGGCCGCCGCCGAGGCGCCCTGGCCGCAACTGGGAGATCGCTCCAGGACCACCACCTCGGCCTGGCGGCGGCGCAGTGCCAGGGCCACCGCCAGGCCGACCACCCCACCGCCCACCACCAGGCAGCGCGGGGAGCTCGGGGCGGTCACCCCTGTGAGGATACGGTCGGCCGAGTGACCGGGGGCCCGCTCAGGCCAGGGCCGCGGCCTGGGCCGTCTCCCACCAGCGCGCGGCGTCGAGCCGCGCCAGCTCCCGGGCGGCCGCCTCGGCCGAGGCCTGCTCCTCCAGGGCGGCGCGTACCGACAGGCGCCGGAGTGCCGGGCGGAGCTCGGGACGCTCGCGCCGTGCTCGCCGCCGGATCCAGCCCGCCAGCACCGTCTGGTCGTGGAGCTGACCCAGCAGCTGCTGCAGGCGGCGGAGCTCCTGCAGGACCGGCTCGTGGCCGCCGGGCAGGGCTGGGGCGAAGACCTCGACGCGGTAGCGCAGGCGGCGCAGCCGGATCCGGCGGCGGTGAAGGTCGGCGCCCCGCCGCGCCGCGGCGCCGAAGAGGGGGGGCAACTGCTGGCGGGCCAGGTGCAGCGCCGGGCCGCTGCCGGGATGGCCCGTGTCCAGGACTGGCACCGATGCCAGCCGCTGCAGCAGCTCCAGTGCGGCCGGGGTCAGCCGGCGGCCCCGGCGTCGCTCGATCTGCTCCGACGTGCGGTCGGCGAGCAGACGGCGGGCGTGGGTCTCCAGCCCGCGCAGGCCGGGGCGGAGCCGGTCGGCGAGCTGGGGAACCACCACGTAACTGCCCTCCCCCACCAGGCGGGGATCGTCGCTGCGATCCCTCCAGACCGCGAGTGGCCCCAGAACCTGGTCGAGCAGCTGCAGGCGCACCTCGGCGTCCCGGAGCGGGCCTAGCCTCCGCTCCAGCTGGCGCCGCTCGCCGGCGGAGCGCCCGCTCCCGGGCACGGCGCAGCCGCGGAACGCACGGCCCGCCTCGCCCAAGCGGCGCAAGGCCACCCGGACGTCGTGCACCGCCTCCAGGTCCCCGGCCATGGGCAGTCGGGTGGCCGCCCAGCGCAGGTCCTCGGCCCTCCCGGTGAAGGTGGCCTTCGCCAGCTCACAGCAGCTGGGGGGGTCAGCCACCTGGCGCCCCGGGCAGGAGCACGGTGGCCAGGGCGGCGCTGGCACCTCCCTCCGCTGAGCGCCACCAGTCATCGCCCCGGCCGACCAGGGCGGCGATCATGCCGTCGCGCAGGCCACGCTCGGAGGCACGCACCGAGTCCAGGTGGAGCAGGTCCATCAACTGCGCCAGTATCAGCGCTCCGCCGCGGCAGAGCCGCACCCGCTCCGGCTCCACCCCGGACCGCTCGGACAGGGTCGCCACCGCCTCGCGGGCAAAGGCACGCAGCAGCTGCTCCACCTCCCGGAGCAGCAGCAGGGCCCCACGGGGATGGCCCAACAGCCGGGGCAGGTTGGTGATCGTGCCCCCGGTCCCCAGCTTGACGGCCTCGGACGGCAGTGGCACGAGGTCCGGAAGTCGGCGGGTCACCTCGTGCTGCATCAGCAGCCAATCGTCCTCGCTCGGGGGGTCGGTGGCCGCCAGAGCGGAGATCATCCCCGAACCCAAGGGCAGCGAGTCGTGGTGGCAGCGCTGCCCGGCGGATCCCACCGCCACCTCGGCCGAGGCGCCTCCGATGTCCAGGACCACGGTCTGCCGCCCCGGGGAGATGGTCATGGTGGCGCCGTCGAAGGCGAGCTGAGCCTCGACGGCGCTGGTGAGGACCCTCACCGGCCCACCGCCGCCGGCAGCCGCCAGGCGCTCCGCCACCTCCTGCCCGTTGCGCGCCGCGCGCAGGGCCTGGGTGGCGCCCAGGGCGACCGCCTCGGCGCCCTGGCGGCGCGCCTCCTGCACCTGGTACCGGACCGTCTCCGCCGCCCGAGAGGCCCGCTCATCGCCAATCTCGCCCCTGGCCCGGACGTCCTCCCCCAACTGCACAAAGGCGCGGCGCCGCAGCACCGGCTGGGGCAGCCGCTGCTGGGGGCAGGCGGCGACCAGCAGGTGCACGGTGTTGCTGCCGATGTCGATGGCGGCGAAGCGCGGTGCCCGGGCCATGACCTCAGCCGGCCCTGGGGAACTGGAGGACGAGGGGCATCTCCCTATACTGCCGAGATCGCGGTGCGCAGTCTCTACCTGATCCGTCACGCGATCGCCCAGGAGCGCGACGGGTGGCGACCGCTGGATCAGCTCCGCCCGCTCAGCCAGTCGGGTTGGCGGCAGGCGGTGGGGCTGGCCGATCTGCTCGCCGACGCCGGGATCGTGTCCCATCGCAGCAGCCCCAGCGTACGCTGCCGAGACACCCTGCTCCCCCTCGCCCACGCTGCCGGATTGCCCGTCCTCGACGACTCGCGCCTGGCGGAGGGCGCCGCCGCCGGGCACGGTGCCGAGGACCTGCTGCAGCTGCTGGCCTCCCTGCTCGGCGAGGGCCAGCGCGTCAGCGCCTGCAGCCACGGGGATGTCATCCCGCCCCTCCTGGAAGCCTCGGGGGTGCGTTCCGGCGCCCGCTGCCCCAAGGGCGGGGTGTGGCGCCTGGACCTACCCGAGGACCGGCGCGAGGTGGTGCAGGCGGTCTACCTCGGGCGCCCCGACCCAAGCGGCGGCTGGGACTCGCGGTAACCGTGCCCGAGCGCCGCGGCCCCAGCCCCCCGGTCCCGGGGACCGATCTTGTGCTCCAGCACCTGAGCCGGCTCGGCTCCGACGCTCTGTTGCTGGTTGACCAGGCGCGCAAGCTGGTCTGGACCAGCGCCAACCTGGAGCGCGTGCTCAGCCCCCGGGATGGCCAGGCGGAGAGCTCGCCGCTGGCCTCCGCCCCGGGGACGCCGCTTTCCCAGCTGCTGGACGATCCCCGGGCCGGCGAGCTGGTGGGCGAGGCGCTGGGCGAGCACCGCACCGCCCGCGGCGAGCTTCGTCAGGGCGCCGGCTTCCGGGTGGTGCGCGCCGCCGCCGCCCCGGTGGAGCTCCCGGGCCAGCCGCCTGTGGCACTGCTGGTGCTGAGCGACATCACGCACGAGCGCCGTCTGAGCCGGGCTCACCAGGACCTGATCTCCAACCTCTCCCACGACCTGCGCACCCCCCTGGCCAGCCTGCGGCTGATGGCCGAGACCCTGACCGGCGAGGCGCGCGACGACCCGCAGGCGACCCAGCTCTTCGCCTCACGGATCGCGGCCGAGGCTCTGCGGCTTCAGGAACTGGTGGCCGGGATCCTGGACTTGGGGCGCCTGGAGGCGGGGGCGGAGCGCGCCCAGATCGCCAAGCTCGACCTGTTCGAGGTGGCCCAGGAGGCGGTGGAGGCGCTACGGCCCCAGGCGCAGTCGAGGGGGTTGGAGTTAGAGGTCCAGGGCGGGCCGACCCCGACCCGGGCGGACCGGGGCCGGCTCACCAGGGCCTTGGCCAACATCCTCGACAACGCCCTCAAGTTCACCGAGCCACCCGGCTCGGTCGTGGTCAAGGTCAAGGATCGCACCCGCGGGCCCACCATCTCGGTGCGCGACACTGGCTCCGGGATCCCCGCCCAGCAGCTGACCCGGATCTTCGAGCGCTTCTATCAGGGGGACCGGTCCCGCAGCGGACAGGGCTCCGGGCTCGGGCTCACCATCGCCAAGCAGGCGGTCGAGCTCCAGGGCGGCCGGATCGAGATCCGCAGCGCCCTGGGCAAGGGTACGGTGGTGCGGATCGTGCTGCCCCGCCCCTGACCCGAGTTGGGGCCTCGACTACCATCGGAGCCACTTCCAGCCCCCGTTGATGAGGTGACGCAAGCCGATGGCCAAGCCCGCTCCCGAGGAGTACGAGGCCGACCTGGCGGCGCTCCGCGATGGGGTGCGCCTGCTCGGGCGGCTGGTGGCCCAAGGCGTCGCCGGGGCCATGGAGGGCCTCGAGGCGCGGGACGGCGAGCGGCTGCGCCGGGTGGTGGACCGCGACTCTGAGGTCAACGACCGTCACCGGCAGGAGCGCGAGCGGGGCCTGCAGTTGCTGGCCACCCGTCACCCCACCGGGCGGGGCCTGAACCAGGTCT
>JBOHUK010000082.1:0-10176 GCA_050734395.1 Candidatus Dormibacteria bacterium | reverse complement strand
GAGTCTTCGGGCCTGCTGAGCTTGACCAGCTCCACCTTGGAGAACTGGTGCAACCGGATGTAGCCGTGCGTGTCCTTGCCCGGGGCCCCGGCCTCACTGCGCCAGCACGGAGTCCAGGCACATAGACGGATGGGCAACCGCTCCCCCTCAAGGATCTCCCCCGCGTAGAGGTTGGTGAGCGGAACCTCGGCCGTCGGGATGAGGAAGCGGTCTCCCTCGAGGACGTGGAACGCCTCGTCCTCGAACTTGGGCAGGTTGGCTGTGCCGACCATCGCCTCGCGGTTGACCATGTACGGTGGCGACACCTCGCGGTAGCCGCGCTCGCGGGCCAAGTCCAGCATCAGGGAGGTCAGCGCCCGCTCCAGCCGGGCGCCGTCCCCCTGCAGCAGGGCAAAGCGGGTGCCCGCCACCTTCACCGCTCGCTCGAAATCGAAGATCCCGAGCCTCTCCCCCAACTCGTGGTGCGGCAACGGTGTGAAGTCGAAACGGGGCCGCTCGCCCCAGGTACGCACCACCACGTTTTCCTCGTCAGCGGTACCGTCGGGGACCGAGTCGTGCGGTGGGTTGGGCACCAGCAGCAGCAGCTGGTCCAGCTCCGCCTGCAACTCCCGCCGACGCTGCTGCAATTCCTGGATCGACGCCTTCAACCCGCCCAGCTCGGAGCGCTCCCGCTCGAGCTCGGCCGCGCCCGAGCGGGCCAGCTTGCCCACCTCCTGGGAGCGGCGGTTGAGTAGCTGGCGCTGCTCCTCCTCCTGATGCAGCGTCAGCCGGTGCTGCCGGTCCAGTTCCAGGATCCGGTCCAGCGGCACGGGCTCACCCTTGCGACGCGCTCCTGCGAGCACCAGCTCCGGGTGCTCACGGATGAAGTTGAGGGAGAGCATAGTTAAAGCCTAGTAGGCCCGCGTTGGCCCTCTTAGGAGGCGGGCTCGGGTGCTTGGGGACGCAGGGTCGGGAAGAGGAGCACGTCGCGGATGCTGCTGGCGCCGGTCACCAGCATGACCAGGCGGTCCACCCCCAGCCCCAGCCCTCCGGCCGGGGGCATGCCCTGCTCCAGCGCCTCGACGAAGTCCTCGTCGAACGGGTGGGCGTCCGGGTTGCCCTGGAGGCGCATCCGGGCCTGCTCCTCCAAACGCCGGCGCTGCTCCAGAGGGTCGTTGAGCTCGGAGAAGGCATTGACCAGCTCCCGCCCCTGGACCACCAGTTCGAAGCGCTCGGCGAAGCGCTGGTCGGGAGCGCGCCGCGCCAGGGGGGACAGCTCGATCGGATGGTCGGTGACGAAGGTGGGCTCGACGAGCCCCGGTTCCACCAGCTCCTCGTAGAGCGCCTGCAGCACTTCGCCCGGCGACGCGGCGGGCTCCACCTCGACGCCCCGCTGCCGAGCTCGGGCGGCCAGTTCCTCCGGCCGCTGCCAGAGCTGGTCCAGGTCCCAGCCGATCGCCTCTGAGGTGAGTTCGAGCATGGAGCGCCTGGGGAAGGGGGGATGCAACTCTAAGCCCGGCAACCCGGCCGCCTCGGTCGCGGCCAGCACCAGCGCCTCGCTCAGCTCCTGCATCCCGCGCAGGTCCGAGTAGGCCTGATAGGCCTCGAGCAGGGTGAACTCGGCGTTGTGCCGGGGGGAAAGCCCCTCGTTCCGGAAGGTGCGCCCCAGTTCGTAGACGCGCTCGAAGCCGCCGATCACCAGCCGCTTCAGGTACAGCTCCAAGGCGATCCTTAGGTAGAGGTCAGCCCCCAGCGAGTTGTGATGGGTGCGGAAGGGACGGGCGGCCCCGCCCCCAGGGATGGGCTGGAGGATGGGCGTCTCGACCTCCAGGAACTGGCGGCGCTCCAGCTCGGAGCGCAGCGCCGAGACCACCCGCGAGCGCTGGCGGAAGATCTCCCGCGCCCCGGGATCCGAGAGCAAGTCCAGGTGGCGGCGCCGGTAGCGCTGCTCCACGTCCACGACGCCGCGGTGCTTGGCGGCCGGGGGCCGCAGCGACTTACTGAGCAGGGTGAGCGTGCCCAACTCGAGGCTGGGCTCCCCGCTGCGGGTGCGGGTCAGGACCCCCTCCGCCCCGACCAGGTCACCCAGGTCGAGGAGGGGGAGTAGCTCCAAGGTGGCGGGGTCGACCAAGTCCCGGCTCGCCAGCAGCTGGAGGGGTCCGCTCTCGTCCAGGCAATCGAGGAAGGTGATCCCGCCCCCGGGCCGGATGCGGAGCAGGCGGCCGGCGACGCTGGTGCGCTCCCCGTGCTGGCCGGTCTCGGCGGGCGCCAAGGCTGCAGCCGCGGCGCAGGTCGACCCGGGGGAGAAGTCGACGCCCCAGGGCTCAATCCCCTTGGCCTGGAGCGCCTCCGCCTTACGCCGTCGCTCGGCGAGGATCTCCTGCAGGGCCCGTCCACCCGCGCCGGGCGGCGGGCTCACGCCACCTTGAGGATCTTGACCTGCCGTGCTCCGCCTGGGGTATCGACCTTGATCTTCTCGCCGCTGTGCCGCCCCAGGAGGGCCTTGCCCACCGGCGACTCCAGCGAGATGCGCCCCGAGCCGGCGTCCGCCTCGGCTGGGCCCACGATGGTGTAGGTGGTCTCCCCGAACTCGTCCTTGACCTGGACCGAAGAGCCCAGCCGCACCGACCCGTCCGCTCGCTCCTCGGTCTCGATCAGGCTGGCGTTGCGGATCATCTGCTCGAGCGTCAGGATGCGGCCCTCGACGAAGCCCTGCTCGTTCTTGGCGTCCTCATACTCGGCGTTCTCGGTGAGGTCACCGAACTCCTTGGCGGTCTTGATCCGGGAAGCGATCTCCGGGCGCCGCTGGTTGATCAGATGGTCCAGCTCTTCGCGCAGCTTCTCCAACCCCTCATGGGTAAGGAGAACCGGCTTCTCCTGCATTCCTTACCTCGCTCCTGCCGACAAAATGCGGCCGCTTGTCTCAGCCCCGCACCGCACCGGCGGTGGGGGCGGACCGGGAAGCGAAGTCTACCGAATACAAGTTCCGCGAGCAAGCGCCTCGGGGCAACGCCGGCGGCCGGCGCTGGGCTCAGGCGGGACAGTGCGGCAGTTGGGGCAGCCTGGCGACGTCCAGCAGTGACACCGACAGGGGCGGAAGCTCAACCTTGGAGACCAGAGCCAGGCTTCGGGCACTGAGGATCTGCTCCCCGTCGGTGGCGGCATAGCCGGACCAGGTGACTCCGCTGGCCTCGGCACGCAGCACGGCCATGGAACCGGTTCGCGGGTCAGCGAGATGCTGCCGGACTCCGTCCCACCAGAGCACGTCGGAGTCGGGCAGGACTGCCGTGGTCGGCCCACTGGCCACGGCCTTCTGACTGGCTTGGCCGAGCTCTTCGGGACGACTGTGCCCCGGCAGCCAGAGCCACGAAGCGTAGTTCCCCGATGCGGTCCAAGCCACGGCCCCGGGGCCAGCGGCGAGGGTCCCCCCCTGGATGTCTGTGGCCGCCCTCAGCCCGGCCGGCAGGCGCACCGGTGCGCCGCTGGCGAGCGGATAGGCCACCAGGTGGTTTACGTCCCTGCTCCCGACCGCGAACAGTGCCTCCCCGCGGTAGATGACCGGTCCTGCTTGCACAGCACCTTGGAAGAGCGCCCGGTCGCTCAGCGTCGCCAGCTGGGTCACATTGATGGTCGAGGTGCTGCCGCCCTCTTGGCTCCAGACGAGTGCCCCCTGAGAGAGGGCGCCGATGAAGACCCCGGCAAACCCCGTGGACGGGGCGCTCGCGATCTGGGCCAACGTCGTCACCTGGCCTGTCCGTGCGTCCCACACGAAGAGGGCCTGTGGCCACGGATCCTGGAGCGTGTAGGACTCGGTCCAGGCGAGCCAGCTCCCGTACATCGCGGCGCTCAGCACCTGGTCTTGGACGGGTGGCTGACCTGCGGCCGCCGGCCCCTGCGGGAAGGCGCTCACCTCAGTCACGTGCCCGGTGGCGGTCGCCACCTCGACGATCCCGCTCCAGTTGGTCGAGTAGCTGGTGGCGAAGTAGTCAGACCCCGTCCCGTTTACGGCGATGATTCTGCCCAGGTCAGTCTTCGTCGGCCCCACCTGCGTGGTCAATCGCCTCGCCCACGCCGCGGGCAGCCCCACCTGGCAGAATCTGGGGTGGGTACGGGCGGCTGCCGGCCGGCCCGAGCCTGCCGCCAGGGCGGGGGAAGCTCCCCACGCGAGAACCTCGAGGGCGGTCGCCAGAGCCGCCGCAACGAGCACGGTCCGCGCTAGCTGGGCGGGTTCAAGGGGTGAGCGCAACGAGTGCGGCGAGCTTCTCAGATGGTTTCATAAAGCCGAGGGTTTTGCGGGGACGGTCGTTCAGCAGTCGGGCGATCTGGGAGAGATCGGCCCGGCTGTAGCGGGTGAGATCGGTGCTGCGGGGCAGGAATTGGCGAAGCAGCCGGTTGGTGTTCTCGTTGGATCCGCGCTGCCAGGGGGCATGGGGATCGCAGAAGTAGACCTGGACGCCGGTGGCGATTTTGATCTCCGTGTGGCGGGCCATCTCCTTGCCCCGGTCCCAGGTGAGCGTCTTGAAGAGCTCAGCGGGCATGGCCCGGATGGCTTCTTTCATGGCCCGCTCGACTTGGACGGCCTGGTGCCCGTCGGGAAGGTGGAGCAGCATCACGTAGCGCGTGGAGCGCTCCACCAGGGTGCCCACGGCAGAGCGGTTGTGGGAGCCGCAGATGAGGTCGCCCTCCCAGTGCCCGGGTACCGCTCGGTCCTGGACCTCGGCGGGGCGTTGGGAGATGGTCACCATGTCCGGGAGCTGACCGTTGGGCCGGCGGCGGCCTCGGGGGCGGCGACGGACCTGGCCGGAGCGCAGGACCCGGAGCAGCTCCCGGCGCAGTTCACCCCGGCCCTGCACGAAGAGGGACTGGTAGATCGTCTCGTGGCTCACCCACATGCTCGGATCGTCCGGGAATTCCAGCCGCAGCCGCTTGGCCACCTGCTCCGGTGACCAGAAGTCTCCCAACCACCAGTTCACCTGGGTGCAGAGACGACCATGACGGAGCTTGTATGGCTTGGGGCGCAGCGACGCCGAGTATGCCCGCTGATGGGCCCGCCAGGCCCGGTACTGGGATGGTTCGCCGTTGGCGGCCACCTCGCGGCAGACCGTGGAGACCGAGCGTCCGATCCGCCGGCTAATGGCGCTGCAGGAGTCCCCAGCGAGCAGGCCCAGGCTGATCTCCTCTCGGTCTGCCAACTGCAGCCTCCCAGCGGATGGCTGCCATCTGTCCGGCCGGGCTGGAAGCTTCTGCTGCTTCCGCAGCACCACCGAGACCCCCATCCCGGTACAGCCCACTTCCCGCCCAATGTGGCGCAGGGAGAGACCCCGGGCACGGAGCCGAAAGGCCATCCGCTTCTGTTCGGCGGTTAGATTCCCAGGCACTGGCAAGTCCTCCGATGAGCTGATGGCTGTTCATCCGCTCACCGATCCTCTTGCACTGACCGCTTGAACCCGCCCAGCTAGCGCCTGCGGACATTTCACTTGGCCCCGAGACCCGAGCACGCCGCGCACTCAGGCGGCAACGAGTCGGCTCAGAAGTTCGTTACTGGCCGAGAATGGCACGGGTTCTGCAGTGTCGACCATCACCAGCCGGCAGAAGCTGGTCGCCCTGCTACCGTGCGGGCGATGGACGCCGCAGGGTCGGACAATCCGCCGATCCCGGATGAACGGACCACGTTGACGGCATACCTGGAGGCGCAGCGCCAGGTGCTGGCCTGGAAGTGCCGCGGGCTCAGCGACGCCCAGCTCAAGACCCGGGCCGTCCCCCCGTCGAGGCTCTCGCTGCTGGGCCTGGTGCGCCACATGGCCGAGGTGGAGCGGTTCTGGTTCCGCCGGGGCCTGATGGCGGAGAAGATCGGGTCGCTCTGGAACTCTCCGGAGAATCGTCGGGCCGCCTTCGAGGAGATCGAGGACGCCGACGTGGCCGCAGCCTTCGCGGCCTGGGAGGAGGAGTGCCAGAGGGCGCGGGCGATCCTGCGCGACCTGCCCTCGCTGGAGGAGGGCTTCATGGACGCGCACGGCTGGCCCTGCTCTGCCCGGGACATGGTCAACCACATGATCGAGGAGTACTCGCGCCACAACGGCCACGCCGATCTGCTGCGCGAATGCCTCGATGGCGCGACCGGCGACTTCCCGCCGCCGGAGGAGTCGGACTAGGCAGGCGGCGGGCGAAGCCCAGCTTCGGTGGGTCGACTATCGGAACCGCCACAGGCCCGTAGCCGATCCTTCATGAGTTCGGAATTTGCCCGGACCCTGGCCGGGTGCTAGGCTGACAGAGGTCGCCGCGATCGGAGTCGCGGAGGCCTCCTAATCTTCGCCCCCCCCTCTCGGGGCGTCCCTTTCGGGGGGCGCCCTTTTTTTTATGTCTCGCGGGTCGGCAGGCGATTGAGGGCCTCGACCAAGCGCAGCCCCTCCAGCAGCACCAGGGGGTCGACCACGTCCACCCCTCGCACCAGCGGGGCCACCAGCTCCGCCAGCCCCCCGGTGGCGATCACCTTGGCCGGCCCGGGCAGCTCGGCCCGGATGCGCTGGATCATGCCCTCCGCCTGCGCCGCGGCTCCGAGCATGATCCCGGCCTGGACCGAGGAGACCGTGGTCCGGCCCAGCACCTTGGCCGGAGCGCTGAGGTCCACCCGGGGCAGCCGGGCCGCCCGCGCGAAGAGCGCGTCCACCGACACCTCCAGCCCCGGAGCGATCGCCCCCCCCAGGTAGTTCCCCTGAGCATCGATGGCGTCGAAGACGGTCGCCGTGCCGAAACTGACCATGACCGCCGGGCCGCCGTAGCGCGAGAAGACGCCGATGGCGGTGACGATCCGGTCGGCGCCGACGTCCCGGGGGGGGTCGTAATGGATCTCGATGCCGGTGCGGGTGCCCGGGCCTACCAGCAGCGCGTCCCGCTTGAAGTAGGTGCGCGCCATCTCCACCAGGGGCTGGTTGAGGCTGGGCACGACGCAGCTGATGGCGATGCCCTCGAGCTCGGGCGCCAGTCCCCGCTGGGCCATGAAGCCGAGGAGCTGCGCGCCGAGCTCGTCCGGGGTGGCGTCGCGCCGGGTGGTGAAACGCCCGTGCGCAGTCAGCCGCTCACCGTCGAAGACCCCGACGGTGAGGTTGGAGTTGCCGACGTCGATCACAAGCAGCATTGCGGCTCCTGGAGGGCGAGGCGGAGCCGACTATAGGCGTGCCGCCGAGCGCCGAGGCGCGGATGGCATCATGCCCCAGTGCCTTCGCCACCGCTGCTGCGCCCCTTCCGACTCGCCAGGGCCTGCTGCTGCAGCCTGCCCCTGGGGTGCTGCCTGGTCTGGGTCGTGCTGGCAGGCCTGCTGGCCCTGCTCCTGGCGGTCAGGGTGCTGGGCCGCCTGTAGCCCCACCGGTGGCGAGATGGCACCAGCCGGCCTCCCTAGCCTGCACCTCGCGGATGGGCACCTTGGTCGCGACGTCGGTGCATCACGCGTGAGAGACCGACTCGACAGCGCCCCGCCTGAATTGCTCTGTCGGTGCCTGGGAGCGTGGCCCGCGGACGGCACCGCTCAGGGAGCCTCCTCAGCTACGTGAGGGTCTCGCGGCGGTACAGCCGGATGGAGATGGGGGCGAAGATCGCGATCAGCAGCAGCGCCCAGAGCGCGGTCGCCAGCTCGGCATGCTGGAGCGGCCAGCTCTGGATCGAGGCCGAGGGGTTGGGGTTCCCGAAGAGCTGGCGGCAGCTGGCGGTGACGGTGCTGAGGGGGTTCCACTCCGCCACCACCCGCAGCCACACCGGCATGTTCTGCAGGGCAACGAAGGTGTTGGACACGAACATCATCGGGAAGAAGACGACGAAGGCGAGCGCCTGGGCCGATTCCGGGTTGCGCAGCCACATCCCGGCGGCGGCCCCCGCCCAGCTCATGGCGTAGTTGAAGAGCAGCGCCAGCACGAAGCCGGCCACCACCTCGAGCGGCCCGGTGTGGACCCGCCAGCCCACCAGCACCCCGACGGGGACGATCACCACCAGGCCGAGCAGCGCCGTCAGCAGATCGGAGCTGAGCCTCCCGGCCAGGACCGCCCCCCGGGACATCGGCAGCGCGCGGAAGCGGTCGATGATCCCGGACTGGATGTCGGTCGCGATCCCGACCGCCACCCCGGGTGCCGCGCCGGCCATGGCGACGGCGAACATGCCCGCCACCAGGTACTCGTGGTAGCTGCCGCCCCCGGGTAGGTGAATGGCGCTGCCGAAGACATAGGTGAAGAGGACCACGAACAGGATGGGCTGAATGGTCACGTCGGCCAGCTGCGCCGGGTCGCGGATGACGTGGATCAGAGAGCGCCGGGCCAGCACCACCAGGTCGCGCAGGAACCAGATCGCGCGGGCCAGTCGCGACTCCCGGCCCTCGGGCAGGCCGAGCGCGGCGACGCTCATGCCGCCTCCTCCTCGTCCGCCGCCCGGTGCCCGGTGAACTTGAGGAACACGTCGTCGAGGCCTGGCCGGCGGGTCTCGACCGTGTCCACCCCGATGCCGACCTCATCCAGCGCCCGGACCAGCCGGGTGACCAGGCCCGGCTCGCCGGCCGAGGGCACCACCAGCGCCCGCCGCGCCGGGTCCACGGTCGCTGACCCTGCCACCGAACGGGCGGCTGCCACAGCCGGCTCCAGGCTCGAGGACGGGTCAAGCTGCAGCTCGAGGACCGTTCCCCCCACCTGGGACTTCAGCTGGTCCGGGGTCCCCTGGGCGATGAGCCGGCCGCGGTCGATGACGACCACCTGGTCCGCCAGCTGATCGGCCTCGTCCAGGTACTGAGTCGTGAGCAGCAGGGTGGTGCCTGAGGCGGTCAGCTCGCGGATCAGCTCCCAGAGCCCGATCCGCGCCCGCGGGTCGAGGCCGGTCGTGGGCTCGTCCAGCAGCAGCACCTGGGGTCGGGTGACCAGGCTGAGGGCGAGGTCGAGCTTGCGGCGCATGCCCCCGGAGTAGGTCTTGGTGCGGCGGTCTGCCGCGTCCAGCAGCTCGAAGCGCTCCAGCAGCTCGGCTGCCCGGCTCCGGGCCTCGCGGCGGGCGAGCCGGCTCAACTCGCCCACCATGACCAGGTTCTGGCGGCCGGTCAGATAGGTGTCGATGCTCTCCGACTGGCCCGTGACCCCCATGAGCCGCCGCACCGCGCCAGCCTGCAGGGCAACGTCGAAGCCCGCGACCAGCGCCCGTCCGGCGGTGGGTTTGGCCAGGGTGGCCAGGATCCGGGTCAGCGTCGTCTTGCCTGCCCCGTTGGGCCCGAGCAGCGCCAGCAGCGTCCCCCGCCTCACCTCGAGGTCGACCCCGTCCAGGGCTCGGGTCGAGCCGTATGCCTTGACCAGCCCCGAGATCTGGATGGGCGCGCGGCCGTCCATGCTTCACTTCCTTACTTTCCGACCGGTAAGATAGAAACGCGATGCTAGCAGAGCCCTCCTACCGGCCGTCAAGTAAGCGAGATCGCCTTGGCGACTGAGCCCTCCCCCCCCGGGTCGACCCGGGAGGTGATCCTGGAGGCGGCGATCGACCTGTTCACTGAGCAGGGTTTCGACAAGACCTCGCTGCGCGAGGTGGCGGCCCGGGTGGGGGTGACCAAGGCCGCCCTCTACTACCACTTCCGCAGCAAAGAGGAGATCCTGGAGGCAGTGATGGCGCGCCTCCACGGCATCGGCCACCACGGGCTCGAGCTGCTGCCGGTCGGGGAGGGAGCCATCGACCGAGAGCGGATCATGGCCGCCTGCGAGGTGCTGCTCGACTACGTGCTGGACCAGCGCAAGCTCTTCCTGCTGCTGGAGCGCAACCGCACCGCCGTCGAGGCGCTCAGCCGCAAGAACGATGACGCCCACCAGCAGGAGCACGTGCAGCTGGAGCGTCGCTGGCGTGAGTTCGCCACCAATGGCGGGGTCCCGCTCTCGGACCGGGTCCGGATCTCGGCTGCCTTCGGCGCCCTGATGGCCAGCGCGATCGGAAGCAGCCAGAGCGCTGTCCCCGAGGAGCGCCTCGAGATCCGTCGGGAGGTGCTGGCGATGCTGTCCGACATGCTGGCGCTCCCCAACGCGCCAGCCCCACCAGGGGACCGCGCCGCACGGTAGCTGGCCCGCTTCGGCAACCCTCCGCGCCGGGCCGGAGTGCCCAAGCTGGCAAACTCGCTGAGCACCCGCATCACTCTTCCGGAGCTCTCGCCTTGACCCAGACGGCGATCCTGGCGCCGCCCCCGGGCCCGCGGGC
>JBOHUK010000081.1:0-1051 GCA_050734395.1 Candidatus Dormibacteria bacterium | reverse complement strand
TCTGGTGGGCAGCCGCTCCCTCCGGGGCTGACAACCCGGCCTGGAGCGATGCCAGCGGCTGGATCGGGTCCGGCACCTACACCTACGACACGACCGGATGGGCAGCTGGCTCCTACCTGCTGCTAGCGTGGGCCACCGACGGTCCCTGGGCAGTACCCGAGGTGCAGCAGCAGGCCTCCTTCCAGCTGACGACCGCGGTCAGCTTCCAGGTTTCAGGAATCGGCTATCAGTCCCAGGCCTACCGCGAGGACTGCGAGGAAGCCGCGCTGCAGATGGCACTGGAGCACGAGGGCATCTCCGCCAGCCAGGCGACCATCCTCTCCATCGAGGGCGTCGACGCCTCGGTGCCCGGGATCGGGCCCGGATTGGATGGCGATCCCTATCGCACCTTCGTCGGCCCGCCCAACAGCGAGGGCACTGACTCCGCCGAGCCCGGGACCTACTACCCGGTGGTGGCGCGCGCGGCCGGCGCGCTGGGAGGCGCGGTGCTCAGCTCGGGCCAGGGCATCACCCCCGACCAGCTCTTCACCGAGATCGAGGATGGCCACCCGGCCGTGGCCTGGGTGACCGCAACCTGGCAGCACTTCAACGCCTCGACCATCTGCGCCCAGGGCGATTGCTTCCCCTGGGCCGGACCCGACGAGCACGCGGTCACCGTGATCGGCGTCGGCACCAATGCGGTCCTGATCGACAACCCGCTGCTGACCAGCATCTACCACGACCCCTACCTGGGGCCCGGCGTTTGGGTGCCGATGTCGGTGTTCGACAGTGTCTACGCCACCTATGGGGACATGGCGGTGGTGCTCAACTGAGCGTCGAAGCTGGTGCGGCGGTGACATGACCAAGCCATGGTCCCGACGTTCAAGAGCGGGCGTCTTGGAGTCGGGGACCGGGAGGGCCCGCTGGCGGGGAGCCGGCCCGGTAGTCGCCGGGCTTCTGGCGGCCCTGCTCTACGCCCTGTCAACTGCCACCCTGTCCGCGGCGGCCGCGGTCGGACCACAGGCAAGCGTGCCGCAGCAAGGCCACCTGAGCGCCGCGGGCAGGGCGCGGG
>JBOHUK010000080.1:0-25173 GCA_050734395.1 Candidatus Dormibacteria bacterium | reverse complement strand
TGGCGCCGACTGACCGTGGAGCCCGCCCGGCCGGCGGCAATCCGCGAGAGCCCCAACGCCCCCTGGCTGGTCGTGGCCGCTGTCTGCATCGGCGCCTTCATGGGCCAGCTCGACGCCAGCATCGTCGTGATCGCCCTCCCCAGCATGCAGGTGCAGCTGCACACCAGCCTGGGAGGTGTGGAGTGGGTGCCGCTGGCCTATCTCCTGATGCTGGTGGCAGCCGTGGTGGCGGTGGGCCGCTTCTCGGACATGGTCGGGCGCAAGCTGATCTACATCTACGGCTTCGGCGTCTTCGTGGTGGGCAGCCTGCTCTGCGCACTGGCACCCGGTCTGCCCTGGCTAATCGCCTTCCGCCTGGTCCAGGGGCTGGGCGCGGCCATGCTCCAGGCCAACAGCGTCGCCCTCATCGTGGGGGCGGTGCCGAGAGAAAAGCTCGGGCGGGGTATCGGGATCCAGGGCGCCGCCCAAGCGCTGGGGCTCTCGCTGGGTCCAGCGGTCGGGGGCTGGCTGCTGGTCCTGGGCGGATGGCGCCTCATCTTCTTGGTGAACGTGCCCGCCGGGCTGGTGGGCATGGGGCTCGGTTGGTTCTTGCTCCCGCGCAGCCACCACCTCGCTCCCCGGGAGCCGCTGGACTGGGCGGGAATGGCGCTTTTCGTGATCGCCACCGCCGCGCTGCTGCTGGTGCTGTCGGCGGGCAACGAGTGGGGCTGGGACTCGCCGGCGAGCCTCGCTTGCTACGTCGTGGCGGTCGTGGTCGGGTGGGCCTTCCTGCGCACCGAGCGGCGGGCCCGGGCGCCGATGATGCGCCTGAGCCTCTTCCGGCGGATCGCCTTCAGTGCCGGGATTGGCAGCGGGCTGCTGTCGTACCTGGCTCTGTTCGGGATCCTGTTCGTCTTCCCCTACTACCTGCGCTTCGCTGGGCACATGGACCCCGGGCAGGCCGGGTTGCGGTTGCTGGCGCTGCCCCTGGCCCTGGGGGTGGCCGCGCCGCTGGCCGGCCGCGCCGCCGATCGGGTCGGCGCCCGGCCGCTCACCGTCGGGGGCATGCTCCTCGTGTGCTTGGTCCTGGTCGCCATCGCCTTGCACCCCACCTCGGGCTCGTGGCTGCTGGTGGAGCTGGTGCTGCTCGGCCTAGGACTGGGCGCCTTCACCCCGCCCAACAACGCCGCCATCATGGGAGCGGCACCCAGCCAGCACGCTGGGGTGGCGAGTGGCATTTTGAACATGACCAGGGGTCTGGGCACCGCCACGGGGGTGGCGGTGGTAGGGCTGGTCTTCGGGCTGGCCACCGGCACCTCGGTGGTCCACACCCGCTCGCCCCACCTGGTCAGCTCGGGGTTGGTGGCGGCGGCGATCCTGCTCGCGGTCTGCGCCGGCTTGGCGGCCTTGGTGGCCGCGCTGCGCGGCCACAGCCCCCTGACCAGCGATCCGAGCCTGGTGCAGGCGGCTTGAGGGCCCGCGGGTCCGCTGCGCGCACCGGCTTGACAGCCCGCATCGGACGCGACCACCCTGGTTCTGGCCCCGGCGGGGGTGCGGCTCAACCCAAGTGGAGGACGCGTAGACGATGTCGAGTGCAACCCTGGCCCCGCCGTCCAGCCCAGTGGCGGCCAATCCCTACATCACTGCCCAGCGCCAGTTCGATCAGGCGGCGACCTTGCTCGAGCTCGATCCCGGCCTGCGCGCCGTGTTGCGGGAGGTACGCCGCGAGTTCACCGTGAACTTCCCGGTGCGGATGGACGACGGCAGCATTCGCATCTTCACTGGCTACCGTGTGCAGCACAACCTGACGCGGGGACCGGCCAAGGGCGGGATCCGCTACCACCCGGAGGTCAGCATCGACGAGGTCAAGGCGCTGGCGATGTGGATGACCTGGAAGTGCGCCGTGACCAACCTACCCTACGGCGGAGCCAAGGGGGGCGTGATCTGCGACCCCTCCCAGCTCAGCTCTCAGGAGCTGGAGAACCTCACCCGCCGCTTCGCCACCGAGATCTCGATCCTGATCGGGCCGGAGTCCGACATCCCCGCCCCCGACGTCAACACCAACCAGCAAACCATGGCCTGGATCATGGACACCATCTCCATGGAGAAGGGCTACTCGGTGCCGGCGACGGTCACCGGCAAGCCCCTCGCCATCGGCGGCTCGCAGGGGCGCCCGGCAGCGACCGGCCGCGGGGTGATGGTCGTGACCCTGGAGGCCTGCCGCCGGCTGGGGATCGACCCCCACGAGGCGACCGTGGCCATTCAGGGCTTCGGCAACGTCGGCAGCGTCTCGGCCGACCTCCTCCACCAGCAGGGGATGAGGGTGGTGGCGGTGTCCGACGTCTTCGGGGGAGTGCACAACCCCGACGGCCTGGACGTGCCGGCGCTGCTCGAGCACTGCCAGCGGACCGGGCGGGTGGGTGGATTCCCCGGCGCGCAGTCACTTGATAACCGCGCCTTGCTCGAGCTGCCCGTGACCATCCTGGTGCCGGCCGCGCTCGAGAATCAGCTCACCTCGGCCAACGCCGCCCGGGTGCAGGCCCGGCTGGTGATCGAAGCGGCCAACGGTCCCAGCACCCCGGAGGCGGATGACATCTTCCACCAGCGCGGGGTGGTGCTGGTTCCCGACATCCTGGCCAACGCCGGCGGCGTCACCGTCTCCTACTTCGAGTGGGTGCAGGACCTGCAGTCCTTCTTCTGGGAGGAGCGGGAGATCAACGACCGCCTGACGCGCATCATGCAGCAGGCCTACTCACAAGTGGACCAGCTGGCGCAGGAGCATCGCACCACGCTGCGCATGGGGGCTTACTGCCTGGCGGTCAAGCGGGTGGCAGACGCCACCGCCGTGCGCGGTATCTACCCGTGAAGCGGCTCAACGAGCACTAGGAGCGTCGGGGCGGTGGGAGGCGAGCCAGCGGTTCCGGGGCTGCCGGCCCTGATGATGGACTACCCGCTGACCCTGACCCACCTCCTGGAGCATGGCACCCGCTACTTCCCAGATCAGGAGGTGGTGACTCAGCGGGCAGAAGGAGCACCACATCGCTACAGCTTTTCTGAGTTCGGAGAGCGGACCCGGCGGCTCGCACAGGCGCTGGGGCGCCTCGGGGTGGGCCCCGGGGACCGGATAGCCACCTTCGCCTGGAACACCCACCACCACCTGGAGTGCTATTTCGCCGTCCCCTGCCTGGGAGCGGTGCTGCACACGGTCAACATCCGGCTCTTCCCCGACGACCTCGCCTATGTGATCAGCGACGCGGAGGACCAGTTGCTCTTCTGCGACCGCTCGGTCGTGCCCCAGTTGCTCCGGGTCGCCGATCGCATCCCCTCGGTGCGCCTGGTGGTGCTGATGGGTGACGGCGAGCCGGACCTGGCCGGCCTCCCGCCCACCGCCGACTACGAGCAGCTATTGGCGGCGGAGGATGGTGACTTCGGCTGGCCCCGGCTGGACGAGAACCAGGCGGCGGCCATGTGCTACACGTCAGGGACCACCGACCGCCCCAAGGGGGTCGTCTACAGCCACCGCTCCTCCTTCCTGCACAGCTTCGCTGCCAGTGCCTCGGGATGGATGGGGCTCAGCTACCGGGACACCCTGCTTCCGGTGGTTCCGATGTTCCACGTCAACGCCTGGGGCCTGCCCCACGCGGCGATTGGCTGGGGCACCCGCCTCGCACTGCCTGACCGTTTTCTCGATCCTGAACACCTGCTCGCCTTTATGAAGTCAGAAAGGGTCACCATCGCGGCCGGGGTGCCCACGGTCTGGGGCGCCCTGCTGACACGGCTGGACCAGCAACCCACTGAGCTGCCGGACGTGCGGGCCGTGGTGGTTGGCGGATCGGCGGCACCCCCATCGCTGATCGCCGGCTTCGACCGTCACCGGCTGCACCTGATCCACGCCTGGGGCATGACCGAGACCTCGCCGGTCGGCACCATGAACGTGGTCAAGCCAGGGCTGGAGCAGCTCAGCGACGCGGACCTGCTGCGCCTGCGCTCCACCCAGGGCCTGCCCGTCCTCGGGGTGGAGCTGCGGCTCGCCAACCTGGAGACGGGGACGGAGTGTCCGGCGGACGGCCGGACCCCCGGGGAGATCCAGGTGCGCGGCCCCTGGATCGCCCGGGCCTACTATCGCGACCTCGAGGACGACGAACAGCGCTTCACGCCGGACGGCTGGCTGCGCACCGGCGACGTGGCCACCATGGACCCGCAGGGGTACGTGCAGATCGTCGACCGCACCAAGGACCTGGTCAAGTCAGGCGGCGAGTGGATCTCCTCGGTGGCCCTGGAGGGGGAGCTAATGGCCCACCCCAAGGTGCTGGAAGCGGCGGTGGTGGGGTTCCCCCACCCACGCTGGCTGGAGCGACCGGTCGGGTTCGTCGTGCCCCGGCCCGAGCACCGGGAGTCCCTCACGGCCGAGGAGCTGATGGACTTCCTGCGCCCTCGGGTGGCCTCGTTCTGGCTCCCGGACCAGATCGTCTTCCTGGACGAGGTTCCCAAGACCTCGGTCGGCAAGTTCGACAAGAAGGCGCTGCGGCTCAGTCACCAGGAGCTGCGCTTGGGCGGGTGACCTACCCCCACACGCTCGGGGGGAAGGCGTCAGCCGGGGCAGGCGGCCCGACTCGCGTGCCAGCGGCTGGATTGTCCAGGGCTGGCGTAGAGCACGCTCTCCCGGCTGGCGTACACGCAGGTCCACCCCGACTCGCGCTGCAGCAGCTCGGCCAGCGGCGAGCCCCGGCCCTGCCAGACCATGGTGACCCGGTAGTGGCGCAAGATGCCCATCGTGCCCCCGGAGGCGGACACCGCGGTGAGGTAGTCGCCCAGCACCTTGGGACCGATCAAGTCCACCTCGCCGAACACAAACAGCCGGTCCGGGGCGCAGGCGCTGCCCGCGGGTTGGCGGGGGTCGAGGCGATAGAGCAGCCAACCCGAGCTCCCATAGGGGGCCAGCACCCGGGCCGGAGGGCCATCGCAGATGACACGGCCCACCTGGGTGGGATAGAAGGACCCCTCGAGGCGGTTGTAGGGGCTGGCCAGCTCGGTGGAGATGCGGACCGAGACCGCCACCACCGCCAGCCCCAATACCGCGGCGACGAACCACCGGGGGGCCGGCCGGGGAGGGCGGGCGACCACCCGGCGGGCGGCGCGGCGTACTTCGTCCCACAGCCCCTGGAGCCCGTCCGTCCAAAGCGGGAGGGCCAGGACGGCGAAGAGGGGGATGTCGCGGACCGCGTAAAGCAGCAGTAGGGTGCCGGCGGCGGCCAGCAGTACGTCCGCCAGTCGTACCCGGTGAGCCCAGCGCGCCACCACCAGCAGGCTGAGCAGCATCAGTAGCACCGGCACCGACGCCAGGGCGTGGAAGTCAGGGGGCTGCCACTCGTTGAGGTTGGCCTGGGCGACGGGACTGAGCAGCAGCCGCAGCGGGTAGAGGTAGATGCCGAAGCCGTTGGGGTTGGCCATGGGGGCCAGGGCGCAGACCACGAGCACGACCAGGAGGTCCAGGAGCCGTTGGCGGGGCAGGCCGCCGGCGTGCCCCAGGCGGGCGCTGACCGCCTCCCCGACCAGGAAGACCGCGATCACGCCCAGGCCCACCAGGAAGCCGCCGTGGAGGTTGCCCCAGATCACGAACAGCGGGACCAGGGCGGCCAGCGCCCAGCGCCGGGGCCGGCGGCGGTATGAGTCCAGGGCCACCAGCAGCACCCCGAGCAGGCCGAAGGTGAACATCTGCGGGCTCGGTCCCCAGATCTGCAGGCCAGTGATCACGACCAGGGCCGCGCCCAGGGCCAGGATCCAGCGACTGAGACCGGGACGGTGCGCTCGCAGCACCCCGAGGGCAAACCCCACCCAGGTCACCGCCGCCATCAGCATGATCACCGCCGCCATCCCAAAGCTGCGGTAGAGCAGGGCGTAGATCGCCTCCGCGCCCCACTCCTGGGTGATAAAGGGGTGGGTGGCGGCGGTGAAGGTGTAGGCGTTGTGCTGGGGGACGCCCTGGGCCAGGATGTCGAGGCCCACTCGCAGGTGCCACCAGAAGTCGGGGTCGAACTGCGGCTGGGTGAAGGCCGCCAGCCCCAGGATGACCAGTGCTGCGAGGAGCACCCCAGGTCCGTCGAGGGCCCACTCCCGGGCCTTGCGCCGGTCCGGCGCATGGCTCAGCACCGACATGTCGGCTGGGATTCTAGGTCCGGCGGCCCCGAGATCAGGCGAAGTCGCTGCTACGATCGGGCAGGGCTTCGGTAACGGGCGGCAACGGCCCTTCGCTCAGGCGGCCTGCTCGGCCCAGCCCCGCTCCAGGGTCTCGACGCCCGGGCCGACCCCCAGCCCCAGGCGGCGCAGCCCCGACTCGAGCGCCTCCACCCCAAGGCGGAGCTCGGCCAGTCCCACGGCGCCCATGTGGCCCGCCCGCAGCCAGCTGGAGCGAGTCGCTCCCAGGCCGCCCCCGAGCAGGACGCCGCGCTCCGCCACCGCGGCCAGCAGCGGGGCCGACTCCAGGCCGGCCGGGAGCCGCATGGCGCTCACGGTGCAGCCCAGCTGCCCGGGCCGACCCACCACCGTCAGCCCCAGGGCCACGCACGCCTGACGCCAGGCCCGGGCCCCTCGCCGGTGGCGCTGGAAGCGCTCCTCCCACCCCTCGGCCTCGGCCAGCTCGACCGCGACCGCGGCCGCCACCAGCAGGTTGGTGGGCAGGGTGGCGAAGTACCCGCGCGTGGGATCCTCCATGGCGTTGAGCCAGTTGGGCCAGTCGAAGAAATAGCCGCCCGAGGTGCCCTGCTCGACCCGGTGCTGCAGGGCCCGCTGGCTGGCCACCACGATGGCCAGCCCGGGCGGCGCCGCTAGCGCCTTCTGCGAGGCGCCCACCACCACGTCGACCCCCAGCTGCTCCATTTGCACCGGCATCCCGCCCAGGCTGGCGACCGCGTCCAGGACCAGCAAGGCCCCGCTCTCCCGCACCACCTCGGCGTAGGCGGCGAGGTCGGCGGCGACTCCGGTCGAGGTGTCGACGTGCGTCGCCGTCACCACCCGGGCGCCGGTCCGCCGCAGCGCCGAGCGCAGGCGGTCGGCCTCGACCCGCTCCCCCCACTCTGCGTTTAGCTCCTCCACCAGAGCGCCCCGAGCCCGCGCCAAGTTGGCGTAGCGTTCCCCGAAGGCACCGTGGCTGACCACCACCAGCGGCTGGCCGGGGAGCACCAGGTTGGCCACCGCCATCTCCATGGCCGAGGTGCCGCTGCCCGCCTGGACGAAGACCACCGGCGCCGCCCCAGCCGGCGCCCCAACCGCTCGGAGCACCCCGGCCTGGACCCGCGCCAGCGCCCGGGCCATCTCCGGGCTGGAGTGGGAGCGGGTGGGGCGGGCGAGCGCCGCCAGCACTGCCGGGGGTACCGGGGTGGGGCCGGGGATGAGCAGCAGGGGCGCGGCGGGGCCGCCCCCGGCGGAGATGGGCTGGCTCAGACCGGGAACACCCCGTGGTGGCGGCCGGGGGGGGTGCGCTGGCGTCCCGCCGCCGCGGCCAGGCGCCAGATCAGCTGGTCGCGGAGCTCGGCTGGGTCGACGACCGCGTCGGGGATGAGGTCGGACGCCAGCTGGAAGATGTCGACGTCGCGCGAGTACTCCTCCCGGCGCCGCGCGACGTACTCGGCCCGCTCGGCCTCGGGCAGGTCCGCGATCTTGTTGGCAAAGACCGCGTTCACCGCCGCCTCTGGACCCATCACCGCCACCTCGGCGCTGGGCAGGGCCAGGGTGGCCTCAGGGTCGAAGGCGGGGCCGCTCATCGCGTACAGCCCGGCTCCGTAGGCCTTGCGTAGCACGACGCAGATGCGGGGCACAGTGGCCGAGCTGAGCGCGGCGATCATCTTGGCCCCGTGGCGGATGATCCCCTCCCGTTCCACGGCCGAGCCGATCATGAAGCCGGGGACATCGGCCAGGAACACCAGGGGCAGGTTGAAGGCGTCGCAGAGGCTGATGAAGCGGGCCGCCTTGTCGGCGGAGTCGACAAAGAGCACGCCTCCTTGGTGCTCCGGCTGGGACGCGACTACCCCGACCGCCCGGCCCCCCAGGCGACCCAGGCCGCAGACCAGCTCCTTGGCGAAGAGGGCCTTGATCTCGAAGAATGAGCCGCCGTCGAGCAGGCAGTCCAACACCCCGTGGATGTCGTAGCCCCGGGCGGGCTCGACCGGGAGCAGGTCGGAGATCAGGTCGCTGCGGTCGGGATGGCGGCTGGACGCGGCCGGCGGGTCGTGGCGCCAGCTCTGCGGCAGGTAGGAGAGATAGCGGCGCAGGGCGGAGATGGCGGAGGGCTCGTCCGAGCAGAGCAGGTCGCCGCAGCCGCTGACCTCGCAGTGCATCCGCGCGCCGCCCATCTCCTCAAGGGATACACGCTCCCCGATCACCTCCTCGGCCATCCGCGGGGAGCCGAGGTACATGGAGGCGTGCCCTTCGACCATGAAGGTGACATCGCAGAAGGCGGGGATGTAGGCACCTCCCGCGGCGCTGGGCCCGAAGAGCACGCAGGGCTGGGGCACCTGGCCGGAGAGCCGGACCTGGTTGTGGAAGATGCGCCCGGCATGGCGCCGGCCGGGGAACATCTCCCGCTGCTCGGTGATCCTGGCGCCGGCCGAGTCGACCAGGTAGCAGAGGGGCAGCTGGAGGCGCTCCGCCTGCTCCTGGACCCGCAGGATCTTCTCCACCGTCCGCGGCCCCCAGGACCCGGCCTTGACGGTCGGGTCGTTGGCCATCACGCACACCCGCCGCCCCTGGACCTGGCCGACCCCGGTGACCACCCCGTCCGCGCCCAGCTCCTCCGCGGCCGCGGTGTTGGCGAGCAGTCCATCCTCGACGAAGGGCGACTCAGGGTCGAAGAGCAGGCGCAACCGCTCCCGCACCGGCAGCTTGCCCTGCGCGGGCAGCCGCTGGCGGTGGCGTTCCGGACCCCCGAGGCGGGCAACCTGCTCGCGACGCTCGAGCTCGCCGCGACGGCCCCGGTCGGGCTCCGCGCGGGGCGAAGCGGGCGCGGCCTGCCTGCTCATCTGGAGTTCGAGTATAGGCAGGGAGTCGCCACCCGCCGCCGGCCCTGGGGCGGCGCGTAGACTGCCGCTGAGTGCCCGCCCAGCGCCACCATCCCCGTCCCCGGTTCGGCGCCCGCGCCTGCGGCATGGACGAGGTGGGCCGGGGTGCCCTGGCCGGGCCGTTGGTGGCGGCCGCGGTGGTGCTGCCCCACTACTTCCGCCACCCCCTGCTCCGCGACAGCAAGCTGCTCACGGCACACCAGCGCGAGGAGGTCGAGCCTCTCATCCGCCGGGCCGCCCGGGTGGTGGAGCTGGTCGCCATCGAGGTCGAGGTGATCAACCGCTGGGGCATCGGCTGGGCCAACCGGGAGGCGTTCCGGCTCCTGATGGACCGGGTCACGGCGCCGCTCTACGTCTGCGACGGCAACTTGGTGATCACCACCCCGCGCCCCTACCGCAGCGTGGTGGGCGGCGACCGCCTCGTCCCGGCCATCTCCGCCGCCTCGATCGTGGCCAAGGTGCATCGCGACCAACTGATGCGCGACCTGCATCGGGAGTTCCCGCACTACCACTGGCACTTCAACAAGGGTTACGGCACCAGGGCCCACCTCGAGGCGCTGCGCCAGCACGGCAGCTGCACCCACCACCGCCTCAGCTTCCTGCACGCGGACCAACTGAGCCTGCTGGAGCTCACCGGAACCCCGGTCCCCGCCCCCGTCCCGCAGCCCCACCCTCTGGGGGTCTGACCCCTACCAGCCCCGCGCCACCCAGCTCTCGAACTGGGGCGCCTCCTGGCTGAGCACGGTCGAGTCGCCGTGGCCGGGATAGACCACCGTCTCGGCGGGCAGCGGCAGGAGCTCGCGGCGGATGCTGGCGACGATGGTCGGGAAGTCACCCTCGGGGTCCCGGGTCGCGCCAGGGCCACCGGGGAAGAGGGTGTCCCCGGTGAAGACGAACCCCGAGTGGTAGAAGCAGACGCTCCCGGGCGTGTGGCCCGGGGTGTGCAGCACCCTCAGCCGGCGGCGACCGAACTCGACCTCCTGACCATGCTTCAGTGGCCGCCCGGGAGGCGGTGCCGGGAAGCGGCTCAGGTCCTTGGGATGGGCGCCCACCCAGACCTCCGGAAAGCGCTGGCGCAGCGGCGCCAGAGCCTGCCAGTGGTCTTGGTGACCGTGGGTCTCGAGGATCCCGACCAGGTTCACGCCCCGCAGCGCCTCGAGCAGACGCTGCGGCTCGTTGGCGGCGTCGATCAGCACCGCGTCGTCGGTCTCCGGGCAGGCCACCACGTAGGCGGCGTTGTCCCAGGGCCCGACCCGGCGTACCCGGATGCGCAACCGCCCCTCCACCTCCCAGCTCGCTGCCGACCCGGCTGACTCCACTTGGCCTGCTCCTACTCGACTGACGTCTGGCTGCGACCGAGGGTACCGGGACCGACCCGGGGGCCCGTCTACTGCCCCTGGGCCGGGACCGGCGCCCCCACCCCGGCCCCCTCCCCCAGAGGCGCCCCGAGGGCCGCCGGCACCAGCCGCGGGGGGGCGATCCGTGAGGTGCGGGCGAGTGCCGCCCGGCCCACCGGCAGTTCGCCCGGCGCCGTGAGCGCGGCGGGCAGGCGCACCGGCGCCAGGGCGGGCTGTTGGAGCAGGGGGCCCAGCGCGAGCTCGGCCGCGCCCACCAGCACCGCATCGGCTCCGAACTGGGGTCGCCGCAGCTCAATGGGGTGGTCTGAGTCGTAGGCGCCGCGGGCCAGGGCGAGGCGGAGCTGGCCTTCGGTCAGGCTGAGCACGCCCTCGAACATCCCCCCCAAGATCACCATCTCGGGGTTCAGGGTGTTGACCAGGTTGACCAGCCCGACCGAGATCCAGCGCGAGGTGTCCACCACCGCCCCCAGGCTGCGCGGGTCATGGGCCGCGGCCCGGCGCAGCACCTGCTCCACCGCCAGGCGCCCGCCCTGGGCGACACCGGCCCGGCGCAGCAGCGCCTCCTCGCCGCACTCCGTCTCCCAGCAGCCGGTGGAGCCGCAGTGGCAGGCGATGCCGTTGGGGTTGACCTGCATGTGCCCCACCTCCCCGCCGTAGCCCCGCGCCCCGTCCAGCATCCGGCCGCCACTGATCAGGCCGCCGCCCACGCCCACCTCAGCGTGGAGGTAGATCAGGTCGTTGACCCGGCTGCCCACCCCCCGCGAGTGCTCGGCCATCGCCCCCAGGCTGGCGTCGTTGCCCACCAGGACGGCCACCTCGAGACCGAGCCGGGCCCGGACCAGGTCGGCGAGCGGAACTTGGCGCCAGCCCAGGTTGGGGGCGAAGTTGACCACCCCGCGCTCGAAGTTGACCGCCCCCGGCACCGCCACCCCGACGCCGGCCAAGGTCAGCGACGCCGGACCGCGCTCCAGCAGCGCCTGGCCGAGTCGGGCCACGGTGCGGACCACCTGCTCGACCGCGCGCTGCCCGGGCCGGGTCAGGCCGGCCCGGCGGCGGGCCAGGATGGGTCCCCCCAGGCCTACCAGCGCGGCGTCGACCGCGTCCACTCCCACCTGCACCGCCAGCACCCCGTAGCCGCCCTGGCTCACCCCCACCACCTTGGAGGGCCGCCCTCGCGCTCCTCGCTGGGGCTCGGCCGCCTCGAGCACCAGCCCGCGGGCCACCAGGTCGTCGACCAAGTCGCCGATCGTCGCCCGGTTAAGCCCCAGCAGCTGGGTGAGCTGGGCGCGGGAGGTGGGCCCGCGGCGGTGCAGGTGACCGAGCACCGTCGCCAGGTTGTGGCGGCGCACCGCCTCGTGGGTGGCGCCCCGCTCAGTTCTGGCCAAGGAGACCCCTCCCGACTCGGAGCCTTGGCCGGACCGCCCCTGACTGCATCGCTCGGGTGGGCAGCCTAAGCCGTGGCCCCACGGCCAGGGGCCTCCTAGCTCTCGGAGCTGCGGAAGGCACGTCCGCGCCGGGCCAGCCGGTCCACCGTCAGCGCCGCCAGCAGCACCAGGGCGGTGACCATGTACTGCACCGGGGTGCTCATCCCCAACAGCCCCATCCCGTTGTAGATGGCGGCGATCACGATCCCACCCAGCAGGGCGTGGACCGGCTTGCCTCGCCCTCCGAAGAGGCTGGCCCCCCCGATCACCGCTGCCGCCACCGCGTAGAGCACCAGGGTGCCACCGTCGATGTCCGTGGAGATCGAGCTGAGCCGCGACTCGTAGACCACCCCGGCGACGCCCGCCATCAGGCCGGCCAGGGCAAAGCCGGCGGTCCGCATGCGGGCCAGGTTGATCCCCGCCCGGCGGGCGGCCTCGGCGTTGCCCCCAATGGCGTACAGGTACCGACCGAAGCGCGTTGAGCTGAGCAGGAAGCTGCAGGCGACCAGCAGCACCAGCAGCGCCGGGAAGACCGGCGGCATTCCGCTCAGTGGGGTGAGCGTGCCCCGATTGGCGTTGCACACCAGCACCAAGAGCACCCCCGCCACCACCACCAGCCCGATCCGCGCCACCGTGAGCTGCAGCGGCGGGGCGGCCAGGCCCTGGTGCCGCCGGCGGCTGTCCCGGCGCAGGCTGAAGATGGCAAAGGCCACCACCACCACCACCAGGGCGATCCAGCCGGCGAGCGCCGACATGTTGCCGTTGACCAGGTTGACGATCACCGGGTCGGCGACCGGGATCACCCCGCCCGAGCTGGGGCTCGTCGTGTTGACCACCCAGAGCATCACCCCCTCCCAGCCCAGCAGGCCCGCCAGCGTTACCACGAACGAGGGCAGGTGCAGGCGGGTGACGAGGGTGCCCTGGAGGACACCGATGGCGGTGGTCACGGTCAGGCCCGCCAGCACCGCCAGCGGCCAGGGCAGGTTGACCGGGCCGAGCAGCAGGGCCACGATCACCGCTCCCAGCCCGGCGACGTAACCGATCGAGAGATCGATCTCGCCCAGCAGGAGGACGAAGATCTCAGCCATCCCCAGCAGCACGAAGACGGTTCCCTGGACGAGCAGGTTGGTGATGTTTCCCGCGGAGAGGAAGAGCTGGTTCTGGCTCTGGAAGATGACGATGATCACCGCGAGGCCGATCACGATGGGCAGCACCCCGGCGTCCCCGCCCCGGACGCGCTTCCACCAGGCGCGGATGTAGGCCGAGAGCGAGTCGGCGACCAGCTCCGGGGCGACTGCCAGCGCCGCCTCGGTGGCGGCGGCCTCGGTCTGACGGTCGGCGGTGAGGTCCCCGCCCGTCGTGTTCACGTCGGCCGGGGCCCCCCGGGCGCGCGCCACCTCAGCTCTTCCCGACCGCGGCCCGCTCGCTGCGTCCCGTCGTCATGTACTCGACCGCTAGCTGGCGGTCGAAGTCAGAGGCCGGTCCGGTGGCCACGGCCCGGCCCAGGTGGAGGACGCAGAGCCGGTCCGCGACCGCGAAGACATCGTTGAGATTGTGGGAGACCATCAACACGGTCACCGCCTGCTCGGCGAGGCGGCGCACCAGGTCCAGCACCATGGCCGTCTGGGAGACGCCCAGGGCGGCCGTGGGTTCGTCGAGGATGACGAGCTTGGACTTGGCCATCACCGCCCGGGCCACGGCCACCGTCTGCCGCTGGCCACCAGAGAGCGAGGCCACCGGCTGGCGAATGGAGCGCACCGTGGTCACCGCCAACGAGTCCAGGGTGCGCCTGGCGGTTATCTCCATCGTCACCTCGTCGAGCATCCCCCGACTGAGGGGCTCGTGGCCCAAGAACATGTTCTGGACAATGTCCAGGTTGTCGCACAGCGCCAGGTCCTGGTAGACGGTCGTGATCCCCAGCGAGGCGGCCTCCTTGGGACTGTGCATCTGCACCGACCGGCCCTGCCAGAGGATCTGGCCTCCATCGGGCGGCCAGATCCCGGACACCGTCTTGATGAGCGCTGTCTTGCCGGCCCCGTTGTCGCCCACCAGCGCCGTCACCTGGCCCTTGGGCAGCTGCAGATCTACCCCGACCAAGGCCTGCACCGGGCCGAAATTCTTGTCGATTCGGCGCAGCTCCAGCAGTACCTCGGGCGCGACGTCGGGGGGCGAGGACCCGGTGTCCCCGCCCCCCTGGGGTCGGAGGCTCGACCCGTTCATGGAGGCGCGGTTTTCAGCCGTTCACAGGCTGCGGCTCAGGGCTTGATCCCTGCCGACTTGCAAGCCGAGGTGAATGAGCCCGCGCACAGCTGGAAGGCAGGCACGAAGTCGTCGGCGATGACCGTGGACTTCATGTTCTTGGCGGTTACCCACTCGGGGGTGAGGAGCACTGAGGGCACCGCCACGTTGGCCTGGGTGTCCTCAGTCGTGGTGTTGACCAAGGAGGAGGGCGGGGTCTGGCCGGCGCGCAGATAGATGGCCAGGGCGACGGCCGCCTGGGCCTCCGCGTAGATCGGCTTGTAGACGGTGCCGCACTGGTAGCCGCTGAGGATGTTCTGCAGCCCGACCAGGGTGGCGTCCTGCCCGGTCGTGGGGAAGGTGCGCGGCTTGATGTGCAGGCTCTGCAGGTAGGAGATGATCGGCGCCCCGGTCTCGTCGTTGGGGATCACCGCCGAGTTGATGTTCTTGTGCGCGGTGTAGGCCTGCTGGAACTCGGTGAGCGCGGTCGGGGGATCCCAAGTGTCCGCGGTGTTGGTCACATCCACGTACTTGCCAGAGTGGAAATAGGAATTGAGCACCGACAGGTAGCCCTGGGCGAAGAGGGTGGCGTTGTTGTCGGTCGCGGCACCGTGCATCACCACCACGTGGGGCTTCTTGACCTTCCAGGCGCCGACGCAGGCGACGAAGCCATTGCCGATCAGCTTGCCAACCTTGACGTTGTTGAAGCTGACGTAGTAGCTGCGGCTGCCACCGAGAGTCAGACGGTCGTAGTCGATCACCGGCACCCCGTGGCTCTTGGCGTAGGACTCGATGGCGCTGCCGACGCCGGAGTCGAGCGGGTCCATGATCAGGACCGAGGCGCCATTGCTGATGTCGGACTGGGCGTCGGTGAGCTCGGTCGAGTCACTGCCCTCAGCGTTCTGGACCACGATCTGCGAGGAGGAGAGTCCGGCCGTCTGCATGGCCGTGGTCAGGAAGGGCTGATCGAACTCCGTGTAGCGGGCCGAGCTCACGGTGTCGGGCAGGATGGCGGCCACGCTGCCGTGTCCCTTGTGAACCAGCGACTTGAGCTTGAGCATGGCCGAGAAGGTGCGGGTGAAGGAGGCCGCGGTCAGGGGCTTGCTGCTCTTCGCCTGGGCCACCGGTGCCAGTGGCAGCGCGGCGGATACGGCCAGAGTGGCCCCGACGGCGAGTCCTAGTGCCGCCATGCGACCGGCACCGACGCGGTGCCGCTGGTGCGAGAGCGGGATTCTCATGGTCTCAGGCTCCTCAAACTGCTGGTCTGCTCCGGCTCGGTCCTTAGGGCGCGCCGCACATCACCCGTGATAACTCGGCCGAGCCTGGCGGCTCGGGCAGCCCGGGACAGGGCAAGCAACCCCGGGGACCCCGGCGAGAGCGCCGGCACCCCCCGGCAGACCCCCTTCTGGCTCAAACCAACCCGCCCCTGATGCCGGGCCGCCCACGGCGGCGCCTGCTCGGCCACGCGGGAGCATATGTTGTCGCCGACAACTTGTCAAGGTGCCTGCGGCCCCCGCCGAGGTTCCCTGCTGCTGGCCTCAGGTCAGGGGCGGGGCCGCCGTGGCCGGCCCTTTAGCAGGACCGAGCCAGTCGACTCCTTGGCGGCGCGCGAGCAGGGGCAGACGGGGTAGCAAGTCGCCTGAGATCACCCCAGGCCAGCTGTAGGCTGCCGCCATCTCCCGAGCGCTGACGCGGATCTGTTCGGCGCGCTCCGGGTCCGTTGCCACGAGTTCGATCGCCGAGGCGAGTTCCTCGGGGTCGTCGGACTCCATCACCAGGCTGTTGTGCAGGTGGCGGGCGTAGTCCTCCCCGGTCGCCCCCACCACCGCCACCCCCCCGGCCGCCATCGTCTCCAGGCCCACCAGCCCGAACGGCTCGAAGCCGGAGTTGGCCAGCACCGCCACCGACCCGCGGTAGAGGGGCGCCAGCAACTCCTCGGGGAGGAAGCGGGTGAGCTCCAGGAGGTCTGAGTCCAAGTCCGAGCCCAGCGCCGCCGCCACCTCCGCCACGGTAGTCAGCGGTTCATCGGCGGAGCCCACCCGCAGGCCCAGGGAGCGGGCGAGCCCCAGCACCTCCGCGCGGTAGTGCTCATGCCCGCCACGCACCAAAAGCCGCAGCGCACTGCCCCGTTCGCGGAGCTGGGCCAGGGCGCGGATCGCCTGGAACCAGCGCTTGTCCGGGTGGAAGCGCCCCACCTTGAAGAGGAAGGGCCTCGCCCCCGCCCCCCGCGCCAGCAAGTCGGCAGCGGCCGGGTCCACCGGAACCAGGTGCTCCTCGGGGATGCCGTTGGGGATCACGAAGGGCATCGCCCCGAACTGCTCCACCAGCAGACGCATGTGACGGCTGATGGTCAGCACCCCCACCGACTCGGTGAGCCCAACCCAGTCCATGTCCTCGAACCCGAACTGGTTGTTGGCGTTCCATAGCACCAAACAGCGGCGTTGCAGATCTCGCTCGCGCAGCAGCTCCACGGTGCGGCGTGCCCAGGAGGCGGTCTGCCACTCCTCAAAGAGCAAAACCGGCAGCACCCCACGCTCCAGCTGGGGCGCCACCCAACCCTCGACCAACTGGCGAGGCAGCCGCGCCGCCAGATAGCTGAGCTTCAGCCGCTCACCCTGATAGACGCCGCCCGGGAACTCCACCGAGATCTCCTGGGCCAGGCGGTGCAGACGCACCGCCTCCCACTCCTCTTCGGAGGGCAAGTCGGGGGCGCCCAGGAAGAACAGGTCCACCTGGCATTGGGCCTGGGCCAGGGCCCGGGCCAGCTGGGTCACCCGCACCCCGAGCCCACCCACCTGGCTGTAACGGTCCGGGCCCTCCATCGCCACCAGGGCGAAGGCGAGGGCCGGGTGGGCTCGGGGCACGGGGGGATTCTCGGGCAGCCGGGGCCGCTCCTGGGTCAGCCGGCGCTCGCGGCCTCGCCCAGCCACGACCGGGCGCCTGCCTCCGCCAGCGCCTCCCCGAGACCTGCGGGGGCGGGGGCGAGCAGACCGCGGTAGCGGCTGGGCGCCAGCAGCGGGAAGTCGCTGCCCAGGCAGAAGCGCCCCGGTCCCAGCAGCGCCTGCAGCCCCGGCAGCACGGCCTCGTCGTAGAGGAAGGGGAGGGCGGCAGTGTCGAACCAGAGCCGCTGGCAGAGCCGGCGCACCTCGGGCATGTGCGCGTAGAGCGGGAGCCCCCCTCCGAGATGGGCCAGGCAGAGTCGCAGCTCGGGGCACTCCTCCAAGGCGGAGAGGAGCAGGGGCCAGAGCCGCTCTGGGGTGGCGCCGCCCTTGCCGGCGTAGTCATGGCCCACCGGCTCGCTCGAGTGCAGCAGCACCGGCCAACCCCTCGCCGCCACGGCCCGCAGCAGGCTCGGGAATCCCCCCCGCAGCTCGAGCTCGAAGCCCTGCGCGTCGGCGTTGAGCTCCCCCACCCCGACCAGCCCCAGTCCGGCGCAGCGCTCCAGCTCCGCCTCCCAACCCGGCCGCCCGGGGTTGACCACGGCCAGGCCCAGGAGCCGGCCCCCGCCCTGGCGCACCTGGAGGGAGACGTAGTCGTTGACCTCACGCAGCAGCCCTTGGTCCTGGAAGGGCCAGCCGAAGCAGACGGCACGGTCCAGGCCCGCCGCATCCAGGGCCGCCAGCACGTCGCCACCGCTGGCGAACCGGGCCCGCTCCCCCTCCATGCAGTTCGAGAACCAGAGGTCGTCCCAGCTGCGGGCGCCCCGGGGGCGGAGCTCCTCGGGCAGGAGGTGACAGTGGGTGTCGGTCAGTTGAGCCACAGTCCCCTCGCGAACACCGAGGCCCCGTAGGCCATGGCCCCGCCGCCCGCCACCACCCAGGCCCAGCGCAGCCAGCGAGCGTGGCGGCTCAGCTCCACCAGCAGCAGCAGCGCCGGGAAGAAGGCCAGCTCATAGCGGGGCACGCTCCGCCAGAAGGTGAGGCTCACCGCTGCCAGCCAGCTGAGCAGCATGAAGCTCCAATAGAGGGGGCGAAGGCGCCAGATCGCCAGCGCCAGGATGGGCACGCCCAGCAGCCCGGCCACCACCTCGGGCGTGAAGGCGCCGCGCAGGTAGGCGGAGCTGCCGGTGGCTGCCCCCCAGGTCGTCGCCAGCCCCTGCCAGGGCCAGGCCAGGCGGAGTCCGAAGTACAGGGACTCGGCGCGGGAGAAGGCGAGCCAGTCACCCAGGCGCAGCTGCGAGTAGGCACCGTAGGCCACCGTTCCCAGCGGCACCAGGGCGGCGAGGCCAGCTCGGGGGTTGAGTCGCCTCGGGTCCCAGCCCGCCTGCTGCAGCGCCTCCAGCAGCACCCCCAGCAGCAGGAAGAGGCCCGTCACCCGAGTCGCCGCCGCCAGCGCCCCCAGGACCCCGGCCCAGCCGAAACGCCCCCGGCGGGCGCAGAGCATGCACCCCGCCACCAAGGCAAAGAAGAGCGCCTCGGTATAGGCGGCGCTGAAGAAGAACCCGAACGGCGAGAGCAGCAGCAGCCAGGCGGGCCAGGACCGGAGCTCTGGTCCCAGCTCGATCTCGGCCAGCCGCCCCAGGCAGATGACCAGGGCCGCCGTGCCGGCCAGGCTCAGGAGCAGGGCTGCCCAGAGCGCGGGGGCTCCCAGGTGGACCAGGGCCGCGATCAGCGCGGGGTAGAGGGGAAAGTAGGCCCACTGCGGGCCGAGCCGGGCTGGGTAGCCCTGGCGGCCCAGCAGCAGGTACCAGTGGCTATCCCAGCCGGAGAGGGCTCGCTGCCAGCCGTCCAGGGTGAAGGAGCCGATCAGCGCCAGGGTCAGGGCGATGGCCAGGGCCGCCAGCGCCAGGTGGACCGAGGTCGGCGCGGCCCAATCCCAGCTGGGCCGCCGGCGCAGGCGGCCTAGCGCCGCCACAGCCGGCGCACGTCGAAGATCACGTAGTTGGGGGTGCGCACCAGCACCGGCAGATGCTGGGACTCGAACCAGGGCAGGTTGGCGGGAATGTCGTTGTAGTCCCCCGACTCGAACTCGACGTAGGAGACATCGTAGGCGCGCAGCAGCCGTCCCACCGGGCAGCTGGTGCCGGAGTGGCAGCCGCCGTAGACGCGCTCCACGGCGCTGAAGCGCGCTCGCAGCGGCTGCCCGTAGCTCCACAGCCAGCCGCCGTAGGCCAGGACGGTGGCCCGCCCGGCGAGGGTGGTGACCGGGTCGTCGGGCTGGCCCTCGGTGAGGAAGACGGCTCGCGCCGGGGTGTGCTCGCGCACCGCTGCCGCCACCCGGGCCGACTGGGCATCGGACCAGGGCAGGGCGGTCGTGGCCGGGGGTGCCTGGGCCAGGTTGCTCGCCCCCTCCAGCGCCAGCAGCAGGCTGAGCGCCCCGCTCAGCACGAGTGAGACCGAGACCAGGGCCACGGCCGGGCGCAGCCGGACCCGTTGCGCCAGGGAGGCCAGCAGCCAGGCGACCGGCAGCGCCGCCCCCAGGTACCAGAACTGAAAGAGCTTGGTGTTGTCCCAGTTCCAGGGCTGGGTCACCACCACGTTGCCAGCCAGGAACACGACCCAGAAGGGGGCGGCGAAGCGGCCGAGCCGGAGCTCCGCCGCCCGCTGGCCCAGGCCCCCGGGGAGGCGGCGACCGAACACCACCCCCAAGGCCAGCAGGCTGAAGACCCCGGTGTTGGCAAGCCAGAACCCTGCCGTCGAGGCCCACCAGGAAGGACGGGCCACGGTCTGGGCGGCAAAGGCGACGACGGTGGTCCAGGGCGCGCCCGGCAGGTAAAGGGAGCTGCAGTCGCCCCCGCCCTGAACCTGGCCGGCGGTGCAGGCGTGGGCGGCGTTGGCCAGCCAGCCCAGGTCGAGCTGTGGGTAGAGGTTGGCCCCGAAGGGGTTGAGCAGCTCCCCGTGGGGCCCGCCCACGACATAGAGCATCCGGGGCAGCCCGAGCGCCAGGAGCGGGACCAGGAAGGCGAGCAGCTCACGGCCGGATCGGCGCCGCGCCAGCCACCACAGCCCGAGCCAGGCAACCACCAGGTAGCCGAAGGGGTTGAACCAGGGGAGGGCAGCGGCCGCGACGCCGGCTGCCGCCGCCAGCGCCCGGCGCCGCCCCCGGGCCGCCTCCCAGAGCAGGATGGCCAGCCCCGCCACCAGCGCCATCCCGTAGGCGAAGTCGCGCTGGGGCAGCCAGAAGACCAGCAGGGGCTCATACCACTGCAGGTCGGGCAGGGGTGTCCGGGCCTGACTCTGGCCGTCGTAGGAGCGGGGCAGGTGGGTGAGCTCGGCGGGCAGGTGCGCCAGGAAGCCCCCCACCGCGGCCGGGGTCTGGGAGCCGAGGCTGGTGCAGGCCGCGGCGTCGTAGCCGCTTTGGGTGCGGGCCAGCTGCTGGCAGCCATCCCCGTAAAGACCGACGAATCCCAGGCCGCCACCGAAGAGAACTAGCCCCAGGGCCAGCCACGAGGCCAGCCGCCCTCGGGTGACCCGCAGGCAGAGATGCCAGATCAGGGTGGCGGCGGCGGCGGCGACCAGCCAGGAGGGCATGTCCAGGGCGCCGGCCAGGTTCTGCCCCAGGGCGAGCAGCAGGGCCGACTGGAAGTCGACCACGAAGGGATAGCGCAGCCCGGTGCCCGCCTCCAGGGTGTCCTGGGCCGGCAGGTTGTGGCCCAGGAGGAAGGACTGCGCGTAGCTGGCGTGGACGGACCAGTCGGCCCACACCGTCGGGTAGTTGGCCTGGATCACCGCGCCGTGCTGGACCAGGGCACGGCCGAAGAGCAGCCAGAACCCAATCAGCGCCAGCACCAGCACCACCAGCCCGCTGCGCGCTCCCCCGAGCCCCAGCTGCGCCCTCCCAAGCTCGCGCCAGTGGGCCGGCCCGCGGCGCAACCCGCCCAACCAGCGCCGGGGGCGCCAGGCAAGCGCCAGCAGCAGGAGCGCCAGCGGGGCCAGCAGCGCCGCCGCCGCTCCCATCCCCCACCAGAGACTCAACCCCAGGCTGAGCAGGCTGGAGGCGACCAGCGAGGCGACCAGGCCCAGCGCCAGCCGCTCCGCGGGGCGCCAGTCCAGGGGCACGAGCCCGACCAGCGCCAGCCCGGCGCCCAGCACCAGCGCCCAGTAGGCGGCCAGGCCCCAGGTCATTGGGGCGCAGCCTCAGTACCAGCCCGAGAGCCAGATGTGCTGGAAGAAGTCATTAGAGGGGATGGGCGCACCGGTCCACAGTGGATAGAAGTAGGCGAAGGCGAGGATCACCGCCAGCGTGGTGGCGCCGGCCAGCGGGGCCAGGCTGTAGGGGCCGAGCCGCACCCGCCCCAGCTGCACCGCCGCCCGGATGGTGGCCAGCCGGGTGCAGCAGTAGGCCAGCGCCAGGCAGGTGAAGGGAAGCGCCTCCAGGATCTCGTAGAAGAAGAGGATCCGCGACGGCCAGGACCAGAGCACCAGCCAGTCGAACAGGAAGCCCAAGAGGATGAAGGCGGCCAGCCGGTCGCGACGGCGCGCCGTCAAATACAGGCAGCAGGCCAGCGCCGCCAGCCCGAGCCAGAAGATGGCCGGGTTGCCCAGATCTGAGATCCAGCTGTAGTTGGAGTAGGTCTGGCCGCCACTGCTGGTCACCCCGTTGCCGGTGTAGGTGGCGTAGAAGAGCACCGGATGGGCATCGAGCGGCCAGCTGTAGTAGGCAGAGGAGAACGGATGGGTCGCCTTGAGGGTGGCCTGGTAGCTGAGCCCCCCCAGGCTGTTCATCTCCACGTCCACCAGCGACTGCACCACGTTGAGGCCGGTCGGCAGCCAGATGTTCACCGGGCCCAGGTGCGCCTCGCGGATGGGCATCGCCACCGGCAGCTTGCAGACCGACGCCGAGGTGGTGAACGAGGTGCAGGTGGCGGTCGCTCCCGAGGTGTCGGCGAAGTTGACGTAGAGGGTGTGGGAGATCGTGAAGTAGCGGAAGAAGGAGGCGTAGAAGATGACCAGCACCAGTGCCAGGGCGCCCAGGTAGTGCCAGCGCCACTGCAGCGCGCTGACGGTCGTGCGCCGCGCCGCCTCGTTGGGGTCGTCGGGAACCGGAGGCAGGATCCAGCGGGGCCGGCCCAGGCCGCGCAGCCGCAGGCGCAGGTGGGGGCGCACCCAGCGGGCCAGGAGCAGGAGCACCATCAGCAGCACCGGGGGCACGATGTCCGCCTTGGTGGCCAGCCCCAGGCCGCAGGCCCCGGCGGTGAGGTAGAGGGTCCAGAGCCACTCGCCCCGGGAGCGGGCGTGCCAGTGCAACAGAAATAGCCAGAAGGCGAGCATCACGAAGAACAAAGCGAAGATGTCGATGACCCCGGTGCGCGACTCCACCAGCTCCAGGCCGTCCAGGCTGAGGAAGAGGGCCGCCAGCACCGGGAAGACCCGGTGCCGGCGCCAGAGCCGCCGGGCGAGGAGGTAGAGCAGTCCCACCACCAGGCTGCCGAAGATCGCCGACATGATCCGCCACCCCCAGGTGGTGAATCCCAGCCAGCTGATGCCGGAGGCGATGATCAGCTTGCTGAGTGGAGGCTCGGGGTCGAAGTAGTCGATCCCCTTGAGATCCTTGAGGGCATCGACCGGGAAGTAGACCTCGTCGAACACGAAGCCGCAGTGCTGGCGCTCGGCGCCACTGGCCCCCACCGGCACCTGGGTGCAGCCCGAGCGGTTGTAGGGATAGCCGAGCCCCCAGGCCCCGATCCCCAGCAGCTCATGGGTGGCCGGCCTCTGGACCCCGGCGGGCGCGGCCACCGTGCCGGCCACGGTGCCATGGCCCTGCAGGAAGTCCGGAAAGATGGGACTGGCGAGGCGCACCGCCAGGGCCGCTCCCACCAGCACCCCGATCAGGATGCAGTCCAGCCCGTCGACGGCGGTGAGCTGCCGGTGGCGGCGCAGCAGCAGCGACAGCCCCCAGGCCGCCGCCACCATCACCGCCGCCACCAGCGGGTGGACGGGCCAGTGGAGAAGCAGGCAGCCGCCGGCGAACAGCGCCGCCGCAACTGCCGCCCAGGGCCCCTCCCGCTCCCAGGTGGGGACCCGGCGCGACGTCACCGGCGCCGGCCGGCCTTGGCCGAGGCGGAGGGGCGGCGCCGCATCCGGGACTGCAGGAGCTGCTCCAGCTCCTGCGCCTGGGCAACCAGCAAGATCAGGTCGTGGTCCAAGGTCGTGCCCCGGCCCAGGAGGCGCCCGAAGCGCTGCACCCGGTCCAGGTCGAGGTCCACGCGTACCCGACAGGCGGGGGTGTCGCGGAATGCCCGCAGCGAGCGGTGCAGCTGCGAGCGCCGGCTGGGGGCGTCGAAGAGCTGGTGCAGGGGCTGCACCCGAACCAGCCTGATGGCGGCGAAGGGCACCTCCTCAGAGCTCAGCAGGCCGCCGATGCGCAGGCTCTCCGCCTCGACGGTGACGGCGTGGCGCCGGGAGGCGACCTGGAGCAGCAGCACCATCAGCGCCAGCACCCCGGCGGCGATGGGATAGGCGGGCTCGAACTGGTGGTCGCCGAGGTAGGTGACGACCGTGCCCACGATCAGCACCGCCGCCCCGTAGAGCAGCATCACCTGCACCCGGCGGGAGCTGGCGGCGAAAGAGAGCAGGGAGAAGCGCGCTGGAGCCTGCGGGGAGGTGGCCTGGGAGGCGCTGACCACTAGGGCGCGGGTGCCAGCTCGGGCAGGGGCACGCCGCTGGCACACGAGCAGCCTGCCCGCTGGGGCAGGTGCTCCACCAAGTCGAAGAGGATCTTGCGCACGCGGTCGATATTGGCGGCGAAGACCGCGAGCACCTGCTCATGGGTGACGGGAGCCACGTCTTCGGAGCCCTCCAGGCCGGCGTCGTAGTCGGTGACCAGCGCGATGGCGGCGTAGCAGAGGCCCAGCTCCCGGGCCAGCACCACCTCAGGGTAGCCGGTCATGCCGATCACGCCCCAGCCCTGCGAGGAGAACCACCGCGACTCGGAGCGGGTGCTGAAGCGCGGCCCCTGGATGACGACCAGGGTCTGCGCGGGATGGACGGTCGCGCCCTGGCGCCGGGCGGCCGCCGCCGCCGCCTCGCCCAGCTCCGGGCAGTAGGGGTCGGCGGCGGTCAGGTGTTGCACCTGGGGACCGTCCCAGTAGGTGTCCTGCCGGCCCCAGGTGCGGTCGACGAACTGGTGCGGGATGGTCACCTGGCCAGGCTCGATCTCCCGGCGGAGCGAGCCGACGGCGCAGGGGGCGAGTATCCGCCGCGCCCCGACCTCGCGCATGGCGTAGAGGTTGGCGCGGAAGTTGATCCGGTGGGGAGGGATGGAGTGGGCGCGCCCGTGACGGGGCATGAAGGCGACCTGCCGGCCGGCCATCTCGCCCAGGAAGACCCGGTCGCTCGCCGGCCCGTACGGGGTGGGGACCACCACCTCCCGAGCGCCCTCAAGCAGTTGGTAGAGCCCGGACCCCCCAAAGATCCCCACGATCTCGCTCATCCGGCGCCGACCTCGACCATGCGCTCAATGGCCCGCCGAGCCCGGGCGGCCACCCCCTCGGGAACCGTGATCCGATGCTGCATCAGCCGCAGCGAGTCTCGAAGCTTCTCCAGGGTGGTGGTCTTCATGTAGGGGCAGATGGCGTCGGGATTGGCGGCGACGAACTCCTTGTGGGGAGCCAGCTGCCGCATCCGGTGCATCACCCCCACCTCGGTCGCGACGATGAAGGTCTGGGCCGGCGACTCGTGCGCCCGGCGCACCATCCCCTCGGTGCTGGTGACCAGGGTGGCTCCCCCGAGCTCTCCGCGGCCCATCGCCTCCAGCGCCGCCGTCGTGCAGCCGCACTCCGGGTGTACCAGTACCTCCGCGTCCGGGTGGGCACGGCGGCGCGCCTCCAGCTGAGGGCCGCGGATGGCGGCGTGGACATGGCACTCGCCCATCCAGACGTGGAGCTTGCGACCGGTCACCCGCTCGACGTGGGCGCCCAGGAAGAGATCGGGGCAGAACAGGATCTCCCGGTCCCTTGGGATGCGCTCCACCACCTCGACGGCGTTGCTCGAGGTGCAGCAGTAGTCCGACTCAGCCTTGACCTCGGCCGAGGTGTTGACGTAGCTGACCACCACCGCGCCCGGGTGCTCCGCCTTCCAGGCCCGGAGCTGGTCGGCGGTGATGCTGGCGGCCAGCGAGCAGCCGGCGTCGAGGTCAGGGAGCAGCACCGTCTTCTCGGGGGCCAGCACCGCCGCCGTCTCG
>JBOHUK010000079.1:0-1762 GCA_050734395.1 Candidatus Dormibacteria bacterium | reverse complement strand
TCATCGCCCCCAGCCCCAGCCCCAGGGTCGCGGCCAGCGCCAGGGCGGCGCCGGCCCGTTGTAGCCAGTTCATCAGTGTTTCTCCTTGGATTTGGTCAGAAGGTCGGGTCATCTCGTTCCAGCTGCCATCACCTCCCTTGCGTGAAAGCCAGAACCACGGCCAGCACCAGCAGGGCCATGACCAGCCACACGGCGAGGTCGACCGGATCGACCCAGCGGGTCATGGGGTCCGCCGGAGCCAGGCGGTGGCGTCATTGATCGCCAGCTGGTGGAACTTGACCACTTCGATCAGGCCATTGAGATCCCCGGCCCGGTTGCAGGCCAGGAGCGACTGCCAGGCACCCGTGATGCCCAGTTGGTGACTTCGGGGTAGCCGCCGCCAGCAGGGGCGGCAGAAGGCCATCGTCACGGGGATAGGTGCTTCGCAGTTCGGGCACAGGCGGGCGGTCATATCCCGAGCACCTCCTGGGCGCGCTGGAGCTGATCCCAGTCCCCCGGGCTGCCGCCGACGTCGGGGTGCAGCCGGGCGGCGGCGGCGCGGGCGGCGCGTTTCAGGTCGACCACCTTGTGGCCCCCCGAGACCACCACCGTGAAGTCGCCCTCGCCGGCGTGGGCGACGATGAACTCCTCGGCCTCGGTGGGGCCCATGCCCGCCGGCAAGGCCAGGTTGCCGGTGTATTGCTCGCCCCGCTGCAGCACCCCCCAGCGGGCCACCGCCCGGAGCGCCTCGAGACTGAGGGTGATCGCCCGCAGGTTGTCCTGGCGCTCGGTGTAGGTGTCGCACCAGTAGCGCAGCGGGCCGTAGGTGGAGTCCACGTTGAGGATCACCGCCGCATCCCCCTTGCTGGCCACCCCGGCCCGGGGCTGGCCGTCCTGGCGGATGGCCCAGGGCTCGTAGCCGGTCTCGATCGTCACCGGCCGGGGATACCAGCCGCCCCGGAGGTGGGCGATCTCCTTCTCCAGTTGGGCGTGGGTCTTGCTCCACGAGGTGGCGAAGTTGGACCTCTTGGGGTGGGCGGTGCGCTCGCCCCCCGGCCAGATCGGGGGCAGGGGGGCGTAGCGGAGCTCCAGGGTCACGACGCGGCCTCTCTGGCGGCCCGGCGCGCGAAGCGGTGCTTGCAGGCGTCCCCACAGAACCGCTTTGTCGATCGTTGAGCGTTCATGGGTCGCTCGCACTGCTCGCAGAGGTGCTCCCGCCTAGCAATATCCGCCAAGACGGCTTGGGCGATGAAACGCATCTGGGCGGGAGGGACGAGGATCTGGTTGCTGGCCCACTTCCGCACGATCTGGTAACCGAACTCCTCACCGAGCCAGACCACCTTCACCCCGGCCCAATCGAGGACGGTCCTCTCGCTCATCGCGGCACCTTTTCCCACTCCAGCGCCGCGGGGGTCATGCCCGGGACGCCCTCGGGCAGGCTCGGTCGCCGCCCGGGCGCGAGTTCGTGGCCCTCCTCGTCGCACCAGGCGCAGCGCAGGCGGGAGCCGACTTCCCATTCCACGTCGTGGGGGCAGCGGATGATCGGCCGACGGCGAGACGCGCCGTGTGATCGGGCGGCCCGAAGCCTCATGCCACCACCCGCGTCAGGCGGCGGCGGCACTCGTGCTCGATCTTCCAGAGCACGACGGCGGCGCTGTCGTCGCACCAGGGGGACCACTTGCGGCAGTCCCCGCACCGCTCCCTAACCAAGGGCACCGTGTACCAAGGGAACCGGGTGACCTCCGTGTGGGCTTCGTTCATGTCGCCCTCCTCGCTAGGTGGA
>JBOHUK010000078.1:0-12005 GCA_050734395.1 Candidatus Dormibacteria bacterium | reverse complement strand
AAGCTCGCGCAGCTGCACCGGGCCCCTCAGCGCTTGAGCTTCGCCCCCAGTTCGGGCGAGATCTGGGTGAAGAGTTGCCGGATCGCCCGCGCCCAGCGGCTGGAGGTGTGCTTCCAGGCGAGCGGCTCGCCACCACTCAACGAGCGCACGCCGTCGATGCCACCGTGGGCGAGAGCCAGCACCGGCTGCTCCAAGACCCGCCGCGCCCGCTCCGCGTCCACCTGGTGGTAGGGGAGCACGCAATTCAGGACCACCGAGATGCGCTGCCGGGATATGTGGAGTTGGTCGCAGATCCGCAGCCAGGAGCGCAGCCCGACCACGCCCGGGTTGTCGGGGGTGCCCACCAGGATCATGTGGTCGGCCGACTCCAGCATGTCGATGCCGCCGTTGTCGAGCCTGCCCCCCTGATCCACCACCACCAGGTCGGCCAGGTTGGTGAGGCGGATGATCATGGCGTCGACAACCGCCGGGGCCACCGCGTCCGCCTGCTCCGGCCGGGCCGGGGCGGGCAGCACCGAGACACCGCTGGGGTGGCGTGTCAGGCGGTCGAGGATGTCATCGTTGGTGGGCAGGTCGCTGAGCTCCACCCAGGTCGGGGTCTGGGGCGGCAGGTTGAAGGCCATCAAAGCTGAGCCAAACCGCGGCACGTTGTCCACCAGCGCCACCCGCATCGAGTCGGCGGCGATGACCGCCAGGTTGGTGGCCAGCGCCGTCCGGCCGACCCCGCCGCGGGGGCCGCAGACCACCCAGAGCTCGCCCGGGCCCTGCTGTGGCCGGGAGGGGGCAGCCGACGACGCCGCGGCGCGTGCCTCGGTCGGCTTCGCCTCGGCGCCGATCAGCCTGCGCAGCGTCTCGGCCACGGAGTGGGTGGAGCTGTTGCGGGGCAGGGTCTCGGTGGCGCCCGCCTCCAGCGCCGACTTAACCAGCGGGGCCTCGCCGTCCGCCGCCACCAGCACCACGGGGATGGCGCCGTGGGTGGCACTGGCCCGGATCTGCTTGACCAGCCCCACCAGCGCCCCGTCATCGGCGGTGACCTCGATCAGGGCGGCGTCGGCCGGGGTTTGGAGCAGCCCCTCGGAGGCGGCCTTGCTGGACTCAAAGGCCACCATCTCCAGTCCCCGCTTCTGGAGCGCCTTGGCGATCGTCTCCGAGCGGGAGGCGAGCCGGGACACCACTAGCACCCGCTTGCCGAGCTCAGCCACGTTCGCAGATTCTAGTTACGCCGCCCACCGGAACGGGTCGGCCCCTCAACCCAGTTCAGGACGTGGACTTTGGCGCCCGCCGGCCCAGGCGGCGCTTGGGGGCTGGCGGCTCGGCCACCTCGGGGGGGGCCTCCTCCGCCGCCGGTGCCCGGTGCATCGGCTGGCGGCGCTCGCGAATCCGGGCCTGCTTGCCCACCTTGGCGCGCAGGTAGTAGAGCTTGGCGCGCCGCACCCGCCCGTGGCGCACCACCTCGATCTGGGCCAGCCGGGGCGAATGGATCGGGAAGGTGCGCTCCACCCCCACCCCGTGAGCCGTGCGCCGCACCGTCACCGAGCGGCGCGACCCCCCCCGCCGGAGGCCGATCACCAGCCCCTCGAAGATCTGGATCCGCTCCCGGGTCCCCTCCACCACCCGGACGTGGACGCGGACCGTGTCCCCCGGGCTCAGCTCGGGGACGTCCTGGCGCAGCTGCTCCTCCTCGAGCAGGTCGATGATGTTCACCTCGCACCTCCCAAACGGGCCGTGGCCCCCTCGCGGCCCCGGGCCGGATCAAGCATCAACTCGGGCTCACCCGCCGGGGTCGCCCCTGGGCGCAGCCGGCGCTCGCGCTCCGCGGCCGCCTGCTCCCGCCAGCGGCTTATCCGGGCGTGGTCGCCGCTGCGCAGCACCTCGGGGACCTCCATCCCCTCGAAGACCGCCGGCCTCGTGTAGTGCGGGTGCTCAGGGAGCGGCCCGCTGAAGCTCTCGCCGCTGCGTGACTCGGGGTCGCCCAGCGCGCCCGGGAGCAGCCGGGCCACCGCCTCGATCAGCAGCATTGCCGGCAATTCCCCGCCGCTGACGACGAAGTCCCCCACCGAGACCTCCTCCAGCTCCAGGCCAAGCCGGACCCGCTCGTCCACCCCCTGATAGCGCCCGCAGACCAGCAGCACCGCCTCCACCCGCGCCAGCTCCGCCGCCAGCTGCTGGTCGAGGCGGCGGCCGTGGGCCGAGAGCAGGACTTCCCGGGCGGGGACGTCACCGCGGCGATGGCGCGCCTCGCGCACCGCGGCGAAGAGAGGCTCGGGCTTGAGCACCATGCCCGGCCCGCCTCCAAAGGGGACGTCATCCACCTGGCGACGCTCCCCCAGGCCGAAGTGGCGCAGGTCTGTGGCTCCCACCTCCAACAGGCCCTGGCTCAGGGCGCGGCCCACCACCCCGGCGCCCAGTGGCCCGGGGAAGACCTCGGGGAAGAGGGTGATCACCTCAAAGCGCATCGACCCACCCTTCGAGGTAGCCGTCGGCCACCGTGATCTGGCCCTTGATGGTGTCGATCTCCACGACCGCCTGACGCACCGCCGGCACCCGCAGCTCCTTGTCGCCCGAGCGCAGCACGTAGACGTCGTGGGCGGGGTAGGTCTCCACCGAGACCACCTCTCCCCGGCTGCGCCCCTGGCGGTCGCGGACGTGCAGCCCGACCAGCTGGTAGTGGAAGTACTCTCCCTGGGGCAGGGGCCGCACCTGGGTGCGCTCGACTTCGAGATAACAGCCCGTCAGCCGGGCCGCCCGGGCGCGGTCCTCCACCCCGTCCAGGGCACAGATCAGGCGCTCGCCCTGGCCGCGAACCGAGCGCAGGCGCACGGTTTCCGCCCCCACCCGGAGCTCGAGGCCGGGGCGCAGCCGGCCGGGCTCGCCGCCGAGCAGCTCGACCGCCAGCTCGCCTGAGGTGCCGTGGGCGCCACGCACCCGCGCCACCCGCACCAACTCCGGAGCAGCGCTCAATCACGCACCTCGACGAAGACTCGGTCCCGGGGCCGAAGCGAGGCTGCGCGGGTCACGAGCCGGATCGCCTCGATATGGCGGCCACCGCGGCCGATCAGCTTTCCCAGGTCGTCAGGGGAGGTGCGGATGCGCACCGTCACCCGGTGCCCGTCCCGGACCTCCTCCACCTCCACCTCGTCGGGTTTGGTGACCATGCTCTCCACCATGTAGCGGACCAGGCTGCCGTAGTCAGGCACCTCAGCCCCCCTCGTCCACCGCTTCGTCGGCCCCCTCCGCCTCAGGCTCGGGCTCCGGTCCGCCTTCCGCGGCAGCGGGCTGCTCCTCGTCCACCGCTTCGTCGGCTCCCTCCGCCTCTGGCTCGGGCTCCGGTCCCACCTCCGCGGCAGCGGGCTGCTCCTCGTCCACCGCTTCGTCGGCTCCCTCCGCCTCGGGCTCGGGCTCCTCCGCTGCGACCGTCTCCCGAGGGGGCGCCTCAGTCGAGGGCGGCGCCGGCTCTGCCACCTCGGCGACGGGTTCGGCCTCGGCCACGGGCGCCTGCGCCGGCTCTCCATCGCTGCTGCCTTCCGCCTCTGGCTCCGCCTCTGTCACGGGGGTGGCCTCAGCCTGCGGCTCCGCGGCTGGCGCCTCCTCCTCGTCCACCGCGGTCGCAGCCTCGGCCACGGCAGGCGCCCCCGCCTTGCCTGCTGCCGGAGCCGCACCAGGGGAAGTCGTCCCCCGAGCCTTCTTGGGACCGGTGCTGCGGCGCTCGGGCCGGGGCAGCGCCGCCAGCAGGCCCTGCTGGACCAGCAGCTCACGGACCGCGTCCGAGGGCCGGGCCCCGGTCGCGATCCAGTGCTGCACCCGCTGCTCGTCGATCTTCACCGTCTTGGGCTGGCGCAGGGGATCGTAGTAGCCGACCGACTCGATGAAGCGACCATCCCGGGGCGAGCGGGCGTCCGCCACCACCACCCGGTAGAAGGGGCGCTTCTTGGCCCCCATCCGCTTGAGACGGATCTTCACCGCCACTACTGCCGCCCTCGCCGCGAGCCGATAGCTGCCATCTCTTTTCTCCTAGCTCAAACTCAGCGGCCCAGCAGCGCCGAGACCCCGCCATCGGAGCCGAGCAACTGCTGCGCCATCCGCCTCTTGCCGCCCTTGCCACTCAGGCCTCGCATCAACCCCTGCATTTGCTCGAATCCCTTCAGCAGGCGCGACACGTCCACCGTCGAGGTGCCGCTGCCCCGGGCGATCCGGCGCCTCCGGGAGGCGTCGATCCGCTCCGGGTGACGGCGTTCCTCCGCCGTCATCGAGAGCACGATCGCCTCCACCCGGTTGAGCTGGGCCTCGTCGGGCAGTGCCGCTGCCCCCTGGCGCAACAGCTCCCTGCCCCCGGGCATCATCCCCAAAACCGACTCCAACGGCCCCATCCTCCGCAGCTGGCGCATCTGAGCGACGAAGTCATCGAGGGTGAGCTTGCCGTGGAGGACCCGGTCCTCGACGCGTTCGCGCTCCTCGGGCGTCAGTTCCTGCCCCACCCGCTCGACCAGGGTGAGCACGTCGCCCATGCCCAGGATGCGGCGCGCCATCCGGTCCGGATGGAAGGGCTCCAGGTCCTGGGGCCGCTCTCCCACCCCGCAGTACCAGACCTGCAGGCCCGCCGCCGCCCGCATCGATAGCGCCGCCCCGCCCCGGGCGTCGCCGTCCAGCTTGGTCAGGACCACCCCGTCCAACCCGACCGTCTCGTGGAAGGACGAGGCCACGCGCACCGCCTCCTGGCCGGTCATGGCGTCCACCACCAGCAGCGAGTGCTGGACAGCGACCGCCTGGCGGATCTCGCTGAGCTCCGCCATCAGCTCCGGGTCCAGGTGCTGGCGCCCACCGCTGTCGATGACGACGAGGTCGTGCCCGCGTCGACGGGCCTCGGCGACCGCGCCGCGCACCCCCTGGGCCAGGCCCCGGACCCCGCCGGGGTCGAGGACCTCCAGATCCAGGGAGCGGGCCATCGCCTGCAGCTGGTCTTTGGCGGCGGCCCGGCGCGGGTCGGCCGCCACCAGGGCCGGGCGGTGCTGCTCGCGCCGCCCCAGCAGGGCCAGCTTGACCGCGGTCGTGGTCTTGCCGGACCCCTGCAGACCCACCAGCAGCACCACCGTGGGTGGCTCGGCGGCGTAGGTCAGCTGGGCCGCCTCCCCGCCCAGCAGGGCGACCAACTGCTCGAAGACCACCTTGATCAGCTGCTGCCCGGGGGTCAGGCTCTCCAGCACCTCGGCACCGAGCGCCCGTTCGCGCACCGAGTCGACGAAGCTGCGCGCCACCTTGTAGTCGACGTCGGCCTCCAAGAGCGCCAGGCGCACCTCGCGCAACCCGGCGTCCACGTCCGCCTCGGTGAGCCGGCCCTTGTCGGTGAAGCGCCGGAAGGCCTGGCCGAGGCGGTCGGTGAGACTGTCGAACATCAGATGACTCCGACCGGCGCCGAGTTCGCAGAGCGCTCCAGGCGTCGCAGCCGCAGCTGAAGGCGCTCCTTGGCGCGCTCAGCCCGGGCCAGGCGTTGGGCGAGCCCCAACTGAGCCTCAAGCTCCTCCAGGTGCTCGGTGCCCCGCCGCACCAGATCGTGGGCGGCGGCACGCGAGGTGCCCAGGACCCGGGCCAGCTCAGTCAGCGACCAGTCCTCCGCCAGGTGCAAGCGGAGCGCTTCCTGCTGCCGGGCGGTCAGGGCGGCCCCGTAGGCATCGAGCAGCCACAGGCGCCGGTTGCGGAGTGCGAGCGCTGTCAAGGCCAAAGCCTTGACACCTTACCGGCTGACGGCTCGGGCCGCAACCCACACCAGCGCCTACGCCACAGACGTTCCGCCCCGCCGTGGCTCGCTGGGGTGGCCGGCGCGCGCACCCTGCACCCGCGGCTGCCTCCCCACCCACAATGACGAGCCGTGCTCCGCCGGCGGCTCACCGCCCAGCTCCTCTCGGGCCCTCCGGCCCGCAGCGCCGCCGAGGTTTGCAGGCGCCTGCTCGCGATCCAGGCCCAGGACCGCAAGGGGGCGCTGCTGGCGATCCGGGCCCGCAGCCGCGGCCTGGTGGCGGCGGCAGTGGAAGAGGACCTGAACGCCCCGAGTCGCCTTCTGATCACGTGGCTCAACCGCGGCACCCTCCATCTGGTGACAGCGGAGGACTACAAGTGGCTGCATCCCCTGCTCGGCCCGCGACTGCAGGGCGTCGTGCGGCACCGCCTCTTCCAGGAAGGGGTCAGCGGGGAGATGGCCGAGCGCGGGCTGGTGGCACTCACCCACGCCCTCGCCGACCGGGGCCCGATGCGCAGCGCGCAGCTGGGCCCGAGTCTGGTCCGGGCGGGCCTCCCAGATCGACCGAGCGCCTGGCTCTTCCTCCTCTTTTTGGCCTCGGCGCGGGGGCTTGTGGTCCGCGGCCCGCTGGTGGGTCGCCTCGCCGGCTATGTCCTGGTGCGGGACTGGGTGGGCGCGCCGCTGCGCCCGGAGCCAGAGCGCTGGCTTGGGGAGCTGGCCCGCCGCTACCTCATGGGGCACGGCCCCGCCGACGAACGGGACCTAGCGCAATGGGCGGGCATCGGCCTGGGGGAGGCACGCCGCGGCCTCCGGGCTATCTCGCAGGAGCTGGACCAGCTCCCCGCCGGCCAACTGGAGCTGCGCGGCCGCGGGGAGCCGGCGGCGCTGCCCCCGCCCCGGCTGCTGGGCGCCTTCGAGCCGCTGCTGCTGGGCTGGCGCTCACGGGCGGATGTCCTGGGCGGCCATCAGGGGTTGATCACGGTCAACGGCCTGTTCCGCTCGATGCTGCTCAACCGCGGCCGGGCGCAGGGCACCTGGACGCTCAGCGCCGGCCGGCTGCGCCTGCGCCCCTTCACCGACCTGGCCCCAGCCGTGGTCAAAGCGCTGGAGGGGGAGACCCGGGCGGTCTCAGAGTTCCTGGGACTCGGGCAGACGCGCCTCGAGCTCGAAGCCCAGTCACCGCCAGCGCTCTGAGGTCGGAGAGCCCGCCGCCGGGCCTCGCTAGGATGGCCGACCGTGCCCCGGGCCATCTCGCCGTTCACAGTCGACCGGTTCGACAGCGAGCCGCCATACCACCAGCACGGTGAGTGGGAGTTCACCCGCACCCAGATCGCCAAGAGCTTCAGCGGCGACCTGCGGGCGACGAGCCAGGTCGAGATGCTGGCGGCGCGCGCGGAGGGCCAGGGCGCCGGCTACGTGGCCGTCGAGTGCGTCGAGGGCACGCTCCAGGGTCGCGCGGGCACCTTCGCCCTGCTCCACATGGCAACCCAGGGCCAGGACGGCGCCAAGGGTCGCTGGCTGGTCGTGCCCGGCTCGGGCACCGGTGAGCTGAGCGGCCTCAGCGGAGAGGCCCGGATCGAGATCGACGAGAGCGGCGCCCACGCGCTGGTGCTGGATTACCAGTTCGACTGAGCGCCCACCCACCCCTCAGGGGGCCTGCGACTCGGGCAGCAGCAGGTCCAGGTAGGCCTCGGGTTCGAAGTCGGCCAGATCCTCCAACCCCTCGCCGGTGCCGATCAGCTTCACCGGCAGCTCCAGCTCGGACTCCACCTGGAAGAGGTAGCCGCCCCGGGCGCTGCCATCCAGCTTGCTGAGGACCACCCCGGTGGCGCCGATGGCCTCGGCGAAGGCGCGGGCCTGGGGCAGGGCGTTGGCCCCGGCGTAGGCGTCCAGCACCAAGAGCCCCTCGACCGGCTGGCCCTCTCCCTGGGCCGCCACCACCCGGTGGATCTTGGCCAGCTCCTGCATCAGGTTGTGCTTGGTGTGCAGCCGCCCGGCGGTGTCCACCAGCACGACGCGGCGGCCCCGCGAGCGGCCGGCCGCCAGGGCGTCGTAGACCACCGCCGCCGGGTCGGAGCCGGGCTGGTGGGCCACCAACTCCACCCCGGCGGGCGCGCACAAAAGGCGCAGCTGGTCGATGGCCGCGGCCCGGAAGGTGTCGGCGGCGGCCACCAGCGTGGGCACCCCCTGTCCCTCGAGTCTCGCTGCCAGCTTGGCCACGGTCGTGGTCTTGCCGGAGCCGTTCACCCCGGCGACCAGCCACACGGCCGGCTCGCCCTCGACCCGCAGCTCGCGGTCACCTCGCTCCAGCCGCCTGAGCAGCTGCGCCCGCAGCGCCGCCAGCAGCTGGTCGGGCGAGCGCCAGCGCTCCCGGGCGGCCTCCTGGCGCAGCTCCTCGATGACCGCGCCCGCCAGGGCGACCCCGCAGTCGGCGGCAATCAGCCCGTCGGTCAACTCCTCGTAGAGCGACTCGTCCAGGGCGCGGCCGGCCAGCACCCCCAAAAGCGGCAGCCGCAGGCGCGGGCCGAGGCGGTCCAGCCGGCCCGGGAGCCGCCTCCACCAGCGGCGGCGCGAGGGAGCCTCCGGATCAGCCACCGAGGGCCGCGACCGGCTCCAGCTCGGGCGTGACCTCGACTGGCTCCCCCTGCGCGGAGAGGCGCACGCTGAGGATGCGGCTGGAACCGTCACCATCCTGCGTCACCCCGTAGAGGAAGTCGGCCCGGGACATGGTGATGAGGCTGTGGGTGACGACCAGGAACTGGGTCTGGCGGGAGCGCCGCTGGAGGAGATCGGCGAAGTGGACGATGTTCGCCTCGTCCAGCGCGGCGTCGACCTCGTCGAATACGTAGAAGGGGCTGGGCGAGACCTGTTGCAGCGCCAAGACCAGGGCCAGGGCGGTCAGCGCGCGCTCCCCTCCGGAGAGCAGCGCCATGGCGATGGGCCGCTTGCCCGGCGGCTGCACGCGCATCTCCACCCCGGCGATCCCGCCCTCCTCGGCGGCGACCTCGAGGAGCTCGGCCCGGCCCCCACCGAAGAGATCTGACCACGCTTTCGAGAACTCCCGGGCCACCTGGGAGAAGGTGGCATCGAAGCGCCCCTGCGAGCGCGCCTGCAGGCTGGCCAGCGCCGCTTCCAGCTCCGAACGGGCACCCTGGCAATCCTCGTGGGCCGCCCGCAGCCCCGAGGTGCGCTCCAGTAGCTCGACCAGCTGGCCCGGGGCCAGCTCGTTGATCGGGCCCAGCGCCCGCAGCCGGCGCTCGCAGCGGGCGAGCTCGGCGGCCGCCCGGGCGGGGTCGGGGAGCTGCTCATCGGCAGGCGCGGCTTCCCCTCCCACCGAAACCTGGTACTCGCCGCGGAGCTGCTCGACGCGCCCCAATTGGGCCTGGCGCTCGTCGGCCTGCCGTGCAAGCTGCTCGCGGGCCGCGCCCAGGGCCGCCTCCATCTCCGCCTGGGTGCGCTCGAGTTGCCCCAGCGCCTGCAGCGGGTCCGCCTGCGCCCCGGCCTGCCCCCGCTCCTCGCTGGCGGTCCGGGCCTGCTGGCGGGCCTCTTCCAGGGCCTCCTTTGCCGCGCGCAGCTGCAGCAGCGCCTCCAGCGCCGCCGCCGCCGCGCTGCGCAGCCGCTGCTGCGCCTGCTCCCTGCGCCGCCCGAGCGACTGGCGGCGGCGGGCCGACTCCAGCTGCAGGCGCTGCTCCGCCGCCAGCCGCGCCTCCAGAGCTCCCAGCTCGGCGCGCCGCATTTCCAGCGCGTCGCGCCGCGAACGGTGCGCCTGCTCGGCCTCTTCGGCCGCGGCCCGCGCCCACTCGCAGCGCTGGGTGCCCGCCCCGGCCTGAGCCTCCAGGCGCTCCAGTTCCGGCTGCAGTCGCGCCAGCTCCAGGGTGCGGGGCTGCGCCTCGCGCAAACGGCGCTCCTCCTCCTGCTCCAGCTGGCTGAGCCGCGCCCGGGCCTGATCACGCCGGGTGCGAGCGCGCTGCTGCTCGCTCTCCGCCGACTGGGCCCGCCCCTGGGCCGCGGTCAAGGCCAGGCGCTGGCGCTCCAACTCCTCCTGAGCGGCCTCGTGCTGCGCCCGGGCCCGCTCCGCCACCTGCTGGGCCTGGCCCAGGTGGCGGTGCTGGAGCTCGACGGTCCGCTCGGCGCTGCGCGCCGCCTCGGCGAGGCGGAGGCCACCGGGGTCGGCGCTGGGGGTGATCTCCAAGCCGTTGCCGACCACGGTGCCGTCCGGGAGCACCGCCCGGCCATCGGGAAGCCGGGCCAGCCAGCGGGCGGCCGCCAGCCGGTCCTCGGCCAGGCAGACCAGCCGGCAGATGCGCCCCACCACCGCCAGGATGGCCGCCTCGCCGATTACGGCCGTCGCCAGCGGACGGCAGCCCTCGGGCGGGTTGGCCACGGCCGGCTCGTCGGCCCCGGTCCAGCAGACGACCTCCTGGGCCGGACCCGCCAGCGCCAGGGCCTGGCGCGCGGTGGGCTCGTCTCCGACCAGCGCTCGGGTGAAGATCCCGAGCCCGGCCTCCACGGCGAGGGCGTCCTCGGCTTGGGCGGCCTGCAGGCCGTCCGCCAGGGCGCGCAGCCGGGTGCGCCCCTCGGCGGCGGCGGCGGCGATCGGGCTGGAATCGGTGGTGGCTCCGAGTTGTGCCAGAACTCCGGCCCGGCGCGCCTCCGCCTCGCGCAGGCCGACGGTCGCCTGGGAGAGCTCCTGCTCCGCCCGCCGGCGGCTCTGCCCCGCCGCCTGCTCGGCACGGCGCACCCGCTCCAGCGCCACCGCGGCTCGGGACGCCTCCTCCTTGGCTTGGGCCGCCTGGCTCACCGCCTGGCGGTGCGCCTCCTCCTCCTCCTCCTGGAGCCGGCGCTGCTCACTCAGCGCCACCTGGGCCCGCTCCGCCCACGCCCTGGTGCCCACCGCCTCCGCCTCGAGCTCGCGCCGCCGCGAGCGGCACTGGTCCAGGGCCGACTCCGCCTGGCGGAGCTCGGCCACCGCCTGGTCCAGCCCTGCCCGGGCGCCTTCCGTTGCCTGGGCCAGCTCGGCTAGTCCACCTTCGCCGTGCTGGACTTCTGCCCGGATCTGGTCAATGGGCGCCGGCCCGGCCAGTGCCGGTTCCGGTGCGGCCCCGAGGTCATCGAGGTCCTCGGCCACCTCCGCGAGCAGGAGGACCGCCTGCGCCCGCCCCTCCGCCGCCTGCAGCGCCCGCTCCTCGAACCGGTCCACCTGGGCCTGGGCCTGGTCCTGGAGCAGCCCCAGCCGCTGCGACTGCAGGTCCGCCTCCATGCGGCCCTCCTGCGCCCGAAGGAGCCGTTGCCGCTCCGACTGGTAGCGGGGCGCGAACTCCCGCACCCGGGCCTGGGCCTGCTCCACCCGCCGCTGCCCCGACTCTTCCTGTCGCTCCAGCCGCCGGAGTTCGGCCAGGGCGTTGAGCCAGTTTCCGCGCTCCAGGCTGCCGCGCAGGCGCTCCAGCTGCGCGCGCAGACCCGCCGCCTCCTCGGCGGCCGCCGCCTCCTGGCGCAGCTGCTCGATCCGGGGCAGCAGCTCGGCCAGCCGGCCGCTGGAGCCGTCGAACCACTGGCTGAGCGAGCTGATCCGGGAGCGGGCGTCATCCAGCAGCGCCTGGGCACCCCGGATCCCGGCCGCCTCCTCGACCAGGTGCCGTCGCTGCCCGGGGGTGGCCCGGATGATGGACTCGATGTCGTTCTGGGCGATCACGGCGTAGCCCGCCTGGGCCAGGCCGGTCGCGTCCAGCAGCCTGCCCAGGTCCCGGAGCCGCACCCGCTGGCCGTTGCGGCGGAACTCACTCTGGCCGTCGCGGAAGACGCGGCGGGTGATGGCCACCTCGACGTCCTCCACCGGGAGGCGGCCGTCATCGTTGTCCAAGACCAGCGTCACCTCGGCCATGCCCTGTGGCGCCCGCTTGGCCCCGCCGGCAAAGATCATTTGGTCCAGACGCTGCCCGCGCAGCTCGCGGGCCTGGGTCTCGCCCAGCACCAGTCGGATGGCGTCGACGAGGTTGGACTTGCCGCTCCCGTTGGGGCCGACGACCGCCGTGATCCCGGGACCCAGCTCCAGCTCCGAGCGGCTGGAGAAGCTCTTGAAGCCCTGAACCAGGAGTCGGCTCACCCTCATGGTGCGGGGGTGGTGGGAGGCCGGGAGCGGCGGCGCCCGCCGCGGCGGCCGCGGTGGGTGCGACGCGGCTCGGCGTCCGACGCCGGGGCGGCCAGGTCCGGCGGTGCCGGCTCGGCTTCTGCCGGCAGGGCGGACTGGGGCGCCTTGGGGCGCGAGCGGCGCCGG
>JBOHUK010000077.1:0-1951 GCA_050734395.1 Candidatus Dormibacteria bacterium | reverse complement strand
CCCACTCCCCGCCAGCTGACCGGGTGGCGTGCCCGTCGGGGCGCGCCCGTGGTCGCAGGCCCGCTGCTCGCTACCGCCACTTTCCTCCCGTTCCACAGTGGCGGTGGCCGCGAGTCCGCCCCCTCGTGCTCCCGCCCGCTCTCTTCCGATCTGGCATTCTCGCAGCTTCGACCCCAAGCCGTCCAGTCGCGCGTTCCGGGGTCCGGAACGAGAGCCCGGCTCAGGCCGCCGCGACCCCCAAGCGGCGCAGCTCTTCCAGCGCCGCTTCGCGTTCAGCTTTTGAGCGGGGCCGACGCCGCTCGCGTCCCCGGCGGTCCCACTCCAGCAACGCCTGCGCCCGCCAGTAGGGGTAGCCCAGCCCGGCGAAGCGCTCCACCGCATCCTGGAACAGCGGGTCGCACTCCCCAGCCGCGGCGATGGCCGCCCGGAAGCGGAGCAGTTGAGCTTCAAGGTAGGGCGGGACACTGCTGGCATTAGTCGAGGTCAGCTGCCCCAGCAGCTCCGGGAGCCCCTCGCCTCCGAGTTGCAGCGCCGCCTGGCAGGCGTCCGGCCAGGCCTGGCGAGCGATCTCGTGGCGAAGCCCGAAGCTGGGAATCGCCACCTCCAGAGCCGCCCGGCTGGCGGCCAGCGCCTCCCTCGCGGCGCCCTCGGCCAGCAGCACGGTCCCCTCCAGGGCCAGGCAGAGGGTGCGGGGCTCCTGGGAGTCGTGCTGCCGCCAGCGACCGAGGTGCTCGAAGGCCTCCCGCGCCCCCTCGGGCTCGCCGCGTAGGGCTCGGAGCACCACCAGCCGGCAGTGGAGGATCTCCTGCCCGTGCCCCTCCTCGGCCAACAGCCCCGCCGCCAGCTGCTCGGCCTCCGCCCACTCGCCGGCGAAGATCTGGGCCAGCATCAGGTTCCCGCTGAGGAAGGTCTCGGAGTAGCGCTGCCCCAGGCGGCGGGCGATCTCGAGCGCCGCGGCCAGGTGGGAGATGGCGAGCGGCAGGTCGTTGGCCATGCGGGTGTCGGCGCTGTTGGCGTGGCCCGATAGGAGCTCCTCGGAGGGCAGGCCGCGCCGCTCGGCGATTTCGATGGTGCGCTCATAAAGCTCGAGGGCGCCTTCGAAGTCACCGCTGCTGCGCCGGAGCAGGGCCTCGGTCTCGAGGGCGTCGCAGAGGACCGCCGGCAGGTCCATCTGCTCGGCCAGGGATACCGCCCGCTCCACGAAGGGGAGCGCCTCACTCAACTCGCCCGAGATGGACAGCTCCCGGCCCAGTTGTGAAGACACCCGGGCCAGGTCCGGCTCCGGCGTCTCCCGCTCCAGCACCACCAGCGCCTGCCGCAGCCGACCCACCGCCTCGCCCGCCCGCCCGAGGCGCCCCAACGCGCTGCCGATGTCGGCGGCCAGCCGGGCCGCCTCCAGCTGCCGGCCCTCACGCTCCTGCGCCTCGACCACCTCCTCGAAGAGTTGCAGCGACTCCGCCACGCGCCCCGCGATGAAGGCCATCTGCCCCGCGGCACGGCGCAGCCGCAGCCGCTCCTCCTCACCGTCCGCCAGCTCCGCCGCCTCCAGCAGGGAGAGCTGCGCCCGCTCCGGCGCCCCGACCGCTGCCGCGCGGTTGGCGCCCAGCTCAAGCCACTCCCCGGCCTGGTAGCGGACCTGGTCGGCGTCGGCAGCCTGCCGGTCGGCGAGGTAGGCGGCGCGGTAGTGAACCGCCACCGCCTCCGCCACCTCCTCCCGGCTGCTGGGGTCTCGGCTCAGATGCACCGCCACTGCCAGGTGGCGCGCCCGCCGTTCGCGCTTGCCCAGGCGGTCGTAGGCGACCGTCCGCAGCAGGGTCTGGGCGAAGGCCAGCTCGGTCAGCTCCGGGCGCCGTCGGTCCACCACCTCGGTGAGCACCCCCTTCTCCAGCAGCGAGCGCAGCAGCGCCCGCAGCTGGGCCTGAGGCAACTCCACGATGGCGGAGGGGGTGTC
>JBOHUK010000076.1:0-6187 GCA_050734395.1 Candidatus Dormibacteria bacterium | reverse complement strand
CGCCGCCCCCACCAGCAGCCCGGTACCGTGCCCGTGGGCAAGGTCGATCGCCAGCCAGGAGATCGCGACCCCCGCCATGCCGTCGCCGATGGCCGAGATGGCATAGCCGGCGAAGAGGGTCCGGAAGGAGCGAGAGGCAAGCGGGGTCCAGACCCGAGATGGCCCGGTGGGGTCCGGGGCCAGGGGCGCTCTCATACGGCGACCTTACGGATGGGGGCGGAGATGCCAACCGGGACGGCGCCCCCGACTCGCGCCTAACCGCGACCGCGCTTCCGTGAGGCCGTCGCCAGCGCTCCCGCGTCGGGCGGTGCCTGTGAGACGAGTGGTGTTGTGGTATACCTAACTAGCAAGGTAGATATCCCAGCCAGAGGAGCAAAGCGTGATCGAGTTCCACCTCGACGCACGATCGGGGGTTGCGCCGTACCAGCAGATCGTGCAGCAGGTTCGGCACGCCCTGCGCCTCGGGCTGCTCGAGGAGGGGGACCAGCTGCCCACGGTCAAGGAGGCGGTCGCCTCTTTGGCGATCAACCCCAACACCGTGCTCAAGGCCTACAAGGAACTGGAGCACCTAGGACTGGTCGCAGCCCGACCGGGCATCGGGATCTTCGTCGCCGAGGGGCTGTCCGACGCGCCCCGGGCCGCGCTCGGCCCGCTTCGCGAGCAGCTCGGACGCTGGCTGGCCGAGGCTCGCCAGGCGGGACTCGACGAGGAGAGCATCGAAGCCTTGTTTCGCGACGTCCTTCGGGCCGCCGCCGCGCGGGACGTAGCGTGAGTCCGGTCTTGGAGGCGCGCGGCCTGACCAAGCGCTACGGACGCAAGCTGGCCCTCGCGGATTGCACGCTCACCATCCCGGCGGGGAAGGTGGTTGCCTTGGTCGGGCCCAACGGGGCGGGGAAGACCACCCTGATGCATCTGGCGGTCGGGCTGCTGAGACCGAGCACCGGGTCTATAGAGGTGCTCGGCGGCCGGCCCGGAGCGAGCTCCGACCAGCTGGCCCGCATCGGTTTCGTAGCCCAGGATGCCCCGACCTACTCGGGATTCTCGGTCCACGATCACCTGCTCTTCGGCAAGTGGATGAATGCCAGCTGGGACGCGGCGCTGGCCGAGCAGCGCATCGCGCGGCTCGGCCTCAACCCGCGCCAGCGAGCGGGAGAGCTGTCGGGCGGCCAGCGCGCCCAGCTAGCCCTCACCCTGGCGGTCGCCAAGCGCCCGGAGCTGCTGTTGCTCGACGAGCCAGTCGCGAGCCTGGATCCCTTGGCTCGGCGGGAGTTCCTCCAGAACCTGATGGAGGTCGTCGCCGAGCACGGCGCGAGCGTGATCCTCTCCTCGCATCTGGTCGCCGACCTAGAGCGGACCTGCGACTACCTGGTGCTGCTCAGCGAGGCGCGGGTACAGATCGCTGGCGAGATCGGCGACCTGCTCGCTAGCCACTACCGGCTTACGGGTCCGCGACGCCGCCCCGGCGAGATCCTGCAGGACCTGGAGCTGGTTTGCGAGAGCCACACCGACCGCCAGAGCACGCTGGTGGTGCGGGCCAACCACTCCATCCGAGATCCCGACTGGGCAGTCGAGCAGCTCGGCCTGGAGGACCTGGTGCTGGCCTACATGACCCAGGCGGCTGCTGAGCGCAGCCGGCCGCGTCTGGAAGTCCGCGCGTGATCAGGGTCACGCTGCGCCAGTTCCGGGTCGAGGCCGTCTTCGGCTTCGGGCTGCTCGCCATCCTGGGGATTGCGCTGGCCATCACCGGAGCGCACCTGGACCTAGTCAATGGCGCCTTCCAGGCCGGCTGCCGGGCGGCCAGGGACTGCGCCTCGACCCCCAACCCGGTCGTGGGGGCGGACCAGGGGCTGCAGACCCTGGTGGGGCTGGCGGCTATCGCCGCGCCGCTGGCGATCGGTCTCTTCTACGGCGCGCCGTTGATCGCCCGCGAACTCGAGACGGGAACCTTCCGGCTGGCCTGGAGTCAGAGCGTCACCCGGGGGCGCTGGCTCCTGGTGAAAGTCGGCCTGATAGGCCTGGCCAGCGTCGCGATCAGCGCCCTGCTCACCTGGGCAGTGGACTGGTGGCAGGGACCGCTGGACGCGGCCACCAAGAACCGCTTTGACCCGTACCTCTTCAGCGTCCATGGCGTGGTGCCGATCGGCTACGCCGCCTTCGCCTTTGCCTTGGGGGTGGCCGCCGGCGTGGTCCTGCGCCGGACCGTGGCGGCGATGGCGGTGACGCTGGTGGCGTTCATTCTTGCCCGCGTCGCGGTGACCGACTGGATCCGTCCCGGCCTGGCGGCGCCGCTGCACCGGGCCCTCTCCTTCTGGGCAGCCCATCCCACGGTCAGCCTGCAGGCGCCGGCGGGTACCCTCTCGCTGGTCTCGAGCCCGGTGATGATCCCCAATGCCTGGGTCTACTCCACGGCGCTGGTCGACAAGTCGGGGGCCGGGCCGACCAGCGAGGCCATGCTCCACGCCTGTCCCGCGTTGGCGTCGGTGCCGCCCGCTGCTACGGCTGTCCACTCGTGCCTCGCCAAACTCGCCAGCTCCTTTCACACGGCGGTCACCTACCAGCCAGCCAGTCGCTTCTGGCCCTTCCAGTGGGGGGAGTTGGGCATCTTCTTGGCGGCCGGGCTGCTGCTCGGCTTCCTCAGCTACTGGTGGCTGCGCCGTCGCTACGCCTAGTCCCGGCCGTGCGGCGGCCGGGACTAGGGCTCAGAGGGGAGGCCTAGAGGCGGCAGCCGGGCGCGGCTGCGGCATTCATACGGCCTCGGCCGACTCACTCTTGCGCGCGAACTCGTGCCCGGCCGACTCCACGGCTTGGTCGTCCAGTTCGCGGGCTGACCAACCGCTCCGCTCGGCGTGCTCAATGAATTCACTTGGCATGCCGACCTGATACTTCTCCACGAAGTACGCGATGTCGGAGGGCCAGGCCCATTCGCCGTCGCTCTGGACCATCAGCGGTCCCAGGTCTTCCTGGCGGGAGCTGAGGATGTCGTAGCACCGCTCGCTGTGGAAGGGCATGATCACGCTTCCACTCGCCATGAATCGGGACAGCCGTCGTGCCGTCTCTTGATCGAGCTTCCCGGTCATACTGGCGATGGCAGGGGAAGAGGCGTCGCCGTGAGGCAGGTCGCTGAAGAAACCAACGCGCTTCATGGACAATCTCCTTTGAAGGCCCTAGGCCGCGGGGGCGGTCTTGCGGCTCTCCCGGGGACTAACCGCGGCTGCGCCCCCGGGGTTTCGGCGCTCGTTCAAGCCCCTGCGGCGGCGGCCGGGGTGGGTTTCCGGCGATCGGCCCCTCAGCTCTGGGTGACCGTCTCCACGTAGGCCTGCAGGTCCGGGAGGTGGGCCTGCAAGTGGCCACAGGGGTGGTCCTCGGCACCGGTGAGGCTGCCCACCAACTCGCCGAGTTTCTGTGCCTCACCCGGGCCGACCAGCAGCTCTGTCTCCCAGGTGCGGTCGTCGAGACCCTCTATCTCGCTGAGGAGCCGAGCGTGGGTGTCCTGCGCTCGTTGGCGCAGGTCGGGCAGACCCAAGGTGCGGTCTTGCTCCAGCATCTTGGCGTTGAGCTCGTCCAGCTCCTCGGTGGGGAGGGCCAGCGGCCCGGCGGTCCCGGCCGAGGCGATCGCCTCCAGGGCCAGTCGCTCCCAGCTGGCCACGTGGCCCACTAGGTCTCGCACCGACCAGTCCCCGCCGCCGATGGTTCCCGGCACGTCCCATGCACCCTCCGGCACCTGGGCGAGCAGTACCTGGAGTTGTTGGTTGAGCCGCCCGAGTTCGCGCACGGCCTCTTCGCGCCTGATGGTCACCGCCTGAGTCTAGTTCGGGCCCGGGCTTGCGGAGTTCGTGCAAGCGGAAGGCTTGATGCGGCCAGCGGCCCTCTGGGAGGTCAGCACGGAGTGGGCCGCCGGCCGGTGGCCAGAGGCAAGCCAGAGGGGAGCATGATCGCCCTCTGAGTGCCGCGACTTTGACCGCGCCTCACTTTGCGGCCAAACTATCGCCCAAGATGAGTGCCTGCCCCGGTTGCGCTGCCGAGGTCCCGGCGGGCCAGCGGTTCTGCGGCAACTGCGGCGCGCCCCAGGTGGCGGCCTGTGCCAACTGCGGGGCCGCGCTCCGTCCCGAGCAGCGGTTCTGCGGCGACTGCGGGACACCGGTCGCGGGTGCGGCGCCGGCTCCCAACCCCGCGGCTGCTCCGGCCCCGTCCGGGGTGGCGGAGGTGCGCCTCGTCTCGGTGCTCTTCGTCGACCTGGTGGGGTTCACCAGCCTGTCCGAGAGCCGCGACGCCGAGGACATGCGGGAGTTCCTGAGCGACTACTTCTCCATCGCTCGCCAAGCGGTGAGTCGCCACGGCGGCACCATTGAGAAGTTCATCGGCGACGCGGTGATGGCGGTTTGGGGCGCCCCCATCGCGCACGAGGATGACGCCGAACGCGCGGTGCGCGCCGGGCTGGAGCTGGTGGCGGCCGTGGGGAGCTTCGGAGATCGGGTGGGCGCCCCCGAGCTGCGCGCCCGCGGGGGCGTGGTGACCGGGCGCGCCGCCTCCCGGGCCAGCGCCGAGGAGGGCCTCGTGGTGGGGGATCGCGTCAACACCGCCTCCCGGGTGCAGTCCGCAGCTCCCCCGGGTGCAGTGCTGGTTGACGTGCTCACCAAGGAGGCGACCGGCGGCCGGATCCAGTACGCGGACGCTGGCATGCACGCCGTCAAGGGAAAGGCCGAGCCGCTCAGCCTTTGGCAGGCGCTACCACCCGAGTCGGGGGCGGCAGCGGTGGACGCACGGCGCGCCGGTCCCCTGCATGGCCGGGACCAGCAGCTGGCCCACCTTGAGGAGGTGTTCGAGGGCACGGTTGAGCAGTCGCAGGCCAACCTGGTCCTGATCAGCGGCCAGGCCGGGGTGGGCAAGTCGCGGCTGCTGGACGAGTTGGTCTCGTACCTGCGGGGCCTCAGCACCCGGGTTCTCTGGCATGAGGCCACCTGCAGTAGCTACGGCGAGTCCATCGCCTATGGGGCCCTGTCGCGGATGGTCCGCCACCGGCTGGAGATCGACGAGGGCGACGGGCCTGAGGAAGCCGCCGCCAAGCTGCAGGCGGGCCTGGAGCGCTTCCTCCCGGATGTCGCGGACCGTGAGTTCGTGGGGCCGCGCCTGGCGGTGCTGCTGGGTCTGCCCGGCCCCAGCCACACCCCAGCCCGCGAGGAGTTCTTCGCCGCCTGGAGCGCCTTCATCGCCGGGCTCTCCGCGGACGCCCCGGTGGTGATGGCCATCGACAACCTGCAGTGGGCCGACGGCGGCCTCCTGGACTTCCTCGAATTCCTCTTGCAGAGCTGCGCGCACCGGCCGGTGCTGGTGGTGGGGCTGGGGCGTCCGGAGCTGTTGCAGCGCCGCCAGGAGTGGGCGGAGGGGAAAAACGCCACCCAAGTCGTTGACCTGCCCCGCTTGGAGGATGCCGAGATCGCCCAGTTGCTGGAGGACCTCATTCCCGGCATGCCCCAGGCCAGCCGCCGCTTGGTAGTCGCCCGCGCCGAGGGGCTGCCCCTGTACGCGGTGGAGACCGTGCAGATGCTCACCGACCGCGGGCTGGTGGTGGACCGGGAGGGGGTGCCGACCCTGACCGAGGAGCTGAGCGAACTCGAAACCCCGGTCTCGCTGGAGGCCCTGATCGCGGCCCGCCTCGACCAGTTGGAGGCCCCGGAGCGGGCGCTGGTGAAAGACCTCTCGGTGCTGGGACTGACCTTCCCGCGTGACACTCCCTCCGCCATCGTGGAGTTGCCTCAGGCCCAGCTGCGGGCGCTGCTGCGCTCGCTGCTGGAGAAGGGGGTGCTCACCGAGGTGGTGGACCGACGCCGCCCGGAGCTGACCGAGCTGGCCTTCGCCCAGACCCTGCTGCGGACGGTCGCCTACGACCGCCTGGGCAAGCGCGAACGGCGGGCGCGCCATCTGGCGGTGGCGGTGCATCTGAGCCGCGACCCCAGCAGCCGGGAGGAAGTGGCGGAGGCAGTGGCGGTTCACTATCGCGCCGCCTACCTTGCCGACCGGCAGGCTGCCGACGCCGACCAGGTCCGCCACCAGGCCGGGGAGTGGCTGGAGCTGGGCGCCAACCGCGCGGCAGCGGTCGGGGCGCCGGAGCGGGCGCAGCTCTCCCTGCTGGAGGCGGCGGAGCTGGCGGACGGTGAGGAGGAGCGGCTGCGGCTGCGCCGTGCCGCGG
>JBOHUK010000075.1:0-2360 GCA_050734395.1 Candidatus Dormibacteria bacterium | reverse complement strand
CGCCATGGTCGGTCGCCGCGTTCGCTTCTGGTGGTGGTACCACGGCTCCGGGAGCATGGTGCCCGCGCGCGCTTGACCGACTGACCCAGCACCGCACCAAGCCCCGGAGTCAATCCCGGGGCTTTTTCTTTTGCCCAGGAGGGTCCAGCGCGATGGCCGACGTTGTGGCGACCCGCAGCGAGCTGTACGACGTCGCCCCTGTGGCCGAGGACACCCTGAGGCCGGTCTGGGTCGAGCTGCCGAGCGCAGACCTCAATCCGGTCTCCCTGCTCCAGCAGCTGGCCGCGGAAGGGCCGGCGATCCTGCTGGAGAGCCTCGACCTCTCGGGACGCTCCGGGGGATACACCATCGTCTGCGGCGATCCCGCCGCCCTGGTGGTGGCGGACCGCCAAGGGGTCCGCCTGGAGCGCGTCCGGCGCCCAATGCCGTTCCCGGAGCCCTTCCCCGCGCCGGGCAGCCCAGACGTCCTGGGACAGATCAAGTCCCTCGGTCGGTCGCTGAGGGCCCCGGCGATCCCCGGTCTGCCCACCATGGCCGGTGGCCTCGCCGGGTTGCTGAGCTACGAGGCGGCAACGCTCCTCGAGGGGTTGGCCCACCCCGATGGGTGGGGACGTCCTCCGGCGCCGCCCCTCTCGCTGATGGTGCTGGACCGAGTCGCGGTCTTCGACCACGCCGCGGGAAGGCTGCTGCTCGTCGCTCACGTTGGGGCAGGGGAGGCGCCCGAGGCGGCGCGCCCGGTGCTCGAGGAGCTGGCCCAAGCAGTTGAGCGCGCCGGACGGTCCGCGACCCTGGACGACGGCGACCGCTCCGGGACGCTGGCGGTCGCCCCCAACGTGACGGCGGAGATGTATCGCTCTGGGGTGAGGCGGATCAAGGAGGACATCGCCGCCGGCGAGATCTACCAGGCGGTGCTGTCCCGGCGGCTGTCGGCCCCCACCCGGGAGTCGGGGCTGGACATCTACCAACGGCTGCGCCGGCTCAACCCGAGCCCGGCCATGTTCTACTTGCGCCTCCCCGGAGTCGAGCTGGCAGGCTCCTCGCCCGAGCCCCTGGTCAAGGTGCGCGGGCGCCGCGTCAGCTCACGGCCCATCGCCGGCACCAGGCGGCGGGGGCGGGACCAAGCCGAGGACGACCGCCTCGCCGACGAGCTCCTCCACGATCCCAAGGAGCGCGCCGAGCACGCCATGCTGGTCGACCTGGCCCGCAACGACCTGGGCAAGGTCTGCCGGGCCGGTTCGGTGCACCCCACCGAGCTGATGTCGGTGCACCGCTTCCCGCGGGTGATGCACCTGGTCAGCGACATCGAGGGTGAGCTCGATGAGGGCATGTCGGCCCTGGACGCCCTGGCGGCCACCTTTCCCGCCGGCACCGTCACGGGAGCCCCCAAGCGCCGGGCGATGGAGATCATCGCCCGGGAGGAGCCGAGCCCCCGTGGCCCGTACGCGGGCGCCGCCGGTTACCTCACCTTCTCCGGGGACCTGGAGTTCTGCATCACCATCCGGACCGCGGTGGTGGCCTCCGGCCAGGTGCACGTCCAGGCCGGCGCTGGCGTCGTGAGCGACTCGGACCCCGATCAGGAGTTGGCCGAGACCGAGGCCAAGGCGTCGGCGATCCTGGCCGCGCTCTCGGCGCCCGGAGGACGCCCGTGATCCTGGTCCTGGACCACTACGACTCATTCGTCTACAACCTGGTCCAGCAGGTGGCCTCGGCCGGTCACCAGGCGGTGGTGCGCCGCTCCGACTCCGCCCCGGCCGAGGAACTGGCGGGCCTGGGCGCGCAGGCGGTGATCCTCTCGCCCGGACCGGGACGGCCGGAGCGGGCGGGGTGCTTCGTCCCCCTGATCCTGGCCCTGCCCACCACCACCCCCCTGCTCGGGGTCTGCCTGGGCCATCAGGCGCTGGCCTGCGCCTATGGGGGCAGGGTCGGCCGGGCGCCGCTGCCGGTCCACGGCAAGGCGAGCCCCATCCATCACGGCGGGGAGGGACTGCTCCAGGGCCTGCCCTCGCCCTTCGCGGGCGCCCGCTATCACTCGCTGGTGGTCGAGGGCGAGTCGCTCCCCGACGAGCTCATGGTCACCGCCCGCACCGAGGACGGGCAGGTGATGGCGCTCCAACACCGCTCCCTGCCCCGCTTCGGGGTGCAGTTCCACCCGGAATCGATCCTCACCCCCGAAGGCCAGCGGGTGATGGAAAGGTTCCTCGGGCTGGTGAACTGACGATGGGATCCCCGGCCTGGATGCTTGACAGGACCGGTTGCGCGATGCAGGATGGTGGGCCTCATGACCGGTGCAGCCGATCTGACGCGGAGCCACGGCGGACTGGGCCTCTACGCCTATCCCTTTACGGGCCACAGCACGCCTT
>JBOHUK010000074.1:0-13640 GCA_050734395.1 Candidatus Dormibacteria bacterium | reverse complement strand
GATGCCGTCCGGCGACCCCTCCTGGTGGGACGCCTACCGGCGCCGTCTGGAAGAGGCGGCCGAGCAGGCGGAGGCCGGTTGAGGATCTTAGGGTGTCCTGTACCCGAGTTGCCCCGCACCTTGGGGGGTCTGAGGGCGATTCCCAGGCAGAGGAAAGCGACGCATCCTTAGGAGTCCTCCCCCCTACGGAGCGTCGCCGTGGCAAATGGTGATGCACTCTTCCACTTTCGCCGGGGCACCGCTGCCCTGGGCGCCGAGCTCGCAACATCCGCGCTGCCCGTCGGGTGATCGGGATCCAGCCGTCGACGTACAACGTCTAGCGGTGGCCGCTGCTCCCCTTCGTCCGGAAGATCCTTCTCCCCGGAAGCGCCGTCGGCCGCCGATCCCGTCGTCCAGGGCAACACCTTCCGAGGCACCGTTTATGCTTCGGGCAGGGCACTGATTGGCGGCGCGACAGCGACACCCTTAGCGGAGCCGGCAACCGGCAATAGGTTTCTCCCATCCGACACTCCATTACTTTCCACCAGCCGGGAGCTCCAGGTCACGGGCGCGGTAGAGGTACAGGGCAACAAGCTAAGCCAGGACGCCAACGGTGGGATCCTAGTTGACGGCAAACATGGCCACGATCGGCGGCAGCGCCGCTCAGGACGGCAATCTCATCTCTGACGAGGCGACGGCGTCCGGACCGGCACATGCAAGGGCTGGCATCTCGATCGACGTAGTCGACAACCTTGTCAAACACAACGTGTTCCGCCGCGACGGCACCTATGGCGCTGTCCAGCTCGTGGGGGGCGATGGCAACACGGTGACGAGAAACACGATGGTCGGTGATACCTATGGCGTGGAATTCGGAACTAAGGGATACGTCCACGACACAGACGTGACCAGAACTCCGGAGGGCCGAACGGGCTCGAGTACTACCCACTCCCCTATTCGACCTCCTCGGATGCTGCCGGGGCGACGGTGACGGGACGAATCGAGCAGCCAGGCACCGTCACAGTCGACCTCTACAGCGAGGCACGATGCGAGCTTCAGGGTTCTACTCCCGGACAGGGTGAGGACCACCTGGGCAGCACGCCCGTGTCGAGCCTTCTCGCAGCGGTGCCACCCGGCGCCGGGCGAGCTCCAGCACCAACCGCCGAGGCCCCCAGTACCGCCGCCAGCGGCGCAGTTCGAGCATCATGGCCTCCAGCTCCGGCGCCATCCGGTGCGGGCAGTTCCCGGGCCGGTGGGAGCGATCCCCGAGCCCCTCCAAACCGCCTGCCTCGTAGCGGGCCAGCCAGCTGTGCACAATCTGCCGGCTCACCCGCCAATCGCCGGCCACCTCCGTGACCGTCCTCCCATCTCCAACCACCGCCAGGACCGCCGTGTACCGCTGCTCCGCCACGCTCAACTCCCTCATGGGCGGGAGTGTCAAGCATCAACCGAAGTAGCCGTAAAGCATCACCCGAAGGTCCGTAAAGCATCACCCGAAGGTCCGTAAAGCATCAGGCGAAGGTCAATTGTCAACCTTCACCCCCGAACCAATACAGCGACCGTGGTGCCCGCACCAGGACTCGAACCTGGAACCTTGGGATTAAGAGTCCCCTGCTCTAACCAATTGAGCCATGCGGGCGCGCCCGACACCCCGATCTTACCCTGAACCGGCCGGCTCCTTACTGGAAGCCTACGCTGGGCCCGAGGCAGGCAGAAAGCTGAGTCGAAACGTGCTTCCCTGAGACGGAAGGCACTCGAGCGAGAGAGTCGCGCCATGTGCTCGCGCCACCCGCCGAGCCACGGCCAATCCGAGGCCGTACCCAGGAACCTCATCTCGACCGGGCACCGGCATGCGAACGAAGTCCGCAAAGATGGCATCCCGATGGCGGCGTGGCACGCCAGGTCCCTGGTCACGTACCTCGACCACGAGCAGGGAGCCCCGCTGGCGGAGGCGAAGACTGACCGGGCTCTCTGCGGGCGAGTACTTGAGAGCGTTGTCGACCAGGTTGCCGATTGCCCGCTGCAGCATCTCTGGGTCGCCCTGGATCGTCGGCACCGGGGAGTCGACAGTGAGGAGCAAATCTCTTCCCAGCGGGCCGGAGAGGTCGGCGTACAGCTCACCCACAGCCCGTACCTCCCTGGCCAGGTCCACCTGCCCCCATGAGAGGCGCCGCTCCTCTAGAGTATCGGCCCGGTTAAGGTCGGAAAGGCCCTGGATAAGGCCTGCCAGCCGGTCGAGCGAGCGGGCGTGCCGGGCGATCGCCGCCTCGAGTCGCGGATTCTCTTCGGCTGTGCCTTCGTCCATCAATGTGGCCAGTGAAGCCCCGGCGGCCAGGAGGGGATTGCGCAACTCGTGCACCAGCAACTCCAACGACGGTAGCTCGGGTGGGCGGCCCGGGATGGCGCGGGGAGGGAGCACGGTCAGGGCGACCCACCCCGGCGCCACTCCGAGAGGGAACAGCGTGGCATCGCTAGGCAGCGGCTCTGGCGCCTCCCATGGGTTCGGTCCGCCACCACTTTTGGTGGCCAGCTCCTGACGTCGCCGCTCGAGGGTCCCGGAGCGCAGGAAGCCGCGATCGTCCAGGAACTCTGTCGCCGCGTGTGACGCAAAGGCAGGGTTGGCGTAGGCGAGCCTTCCGCCGTGGTCAAAGACCGCAATCCGCACATCCATCCGCCAGAAGATCTCACTGACCCCGTCTGAGGGGATCGCGCTAACCTGGGGCTCGGCCAGGTTCCAGGTGGCCCTCATCCGTCCGCTTCGAGCTTGTAGCCCACTCCGCGCACGGTGTGTATGAACCGCGGGGACGCGCTCTCATCGCCGAGCAACCGTCTCAGTTCGCCGACTGAGTTATCGACGACTCGGCGATAGACATCGGAGTTGACGCCCCACACTTGGTGCAGCAGTTGTTCCTTACGCAGGACGCGTCCAGGCTGGCTGGCCAGCGCGTAGAGCAAGTGAAATAAGCGCGGCGGCAGCCTGACTGGAACGCCGTCGACGCTGCACATCCAGGCGCCCGGGTCCAGCGAGAGACTCCCGACCTCAATACGTCCCGGGTGCGCATCGCGTCTGCCGATCACCCTCCTGACGGCCGCGCGGAGCACTCCGGGATCCTCCTCCTTGCCCACGTATACATCGGCGCCCGCCCCGTAGCCCGCGATCCGGTCATACGAATCCGACTTGGCGCTAAGCACCACGACGGGAATCTCGTCACCTGCCTCGCGCAGGCGCCGCAGGGTCTCAAGCCCGCTGATGTCAGGCATTGCGTAATCCAGCACCACGCAGTCCGGCCTGAAGTGTGCGAGGACCCGCAGCGCCTCCCTCCCTCCTGCGGCACAGCGGACGCGGTACCCGTCGGACGCAAAGAGTGACTTCAGAGCATCCAGGGTCTGGGTGTCGTCATCGACGACCAGCAGCTCGCCTCTACCAATGCCCGGCATGTGCCCCTCCCTTCGCCAAGGGTCAAGGGTAGCGGCTGGACCTGCGCCGTGCACAGAGGGTGCGGAAAGGGTGCAAAGCCGGTGCGGGAGGGCGGCAGCGCCAGAGAGGGCGGGGTGCGAGCCCGGCCACAGACTGCCTAGCTCGAAAGACGTCCTAGTGGGAGGATGCGAATGGAGCCGGTGGATGTGGGCGAGCGACTGGATGGGCTCAGGCGCGGGGACTCCGACGCCATCGCCTGGATGTTCTCGACTTTCTACGGGGACGTTGAACGCTGCTTCGGTCGGAGGCCAGCGCAGGATCGGGCTGACCTGGTCCAGGACGTGTTTGCCACCGCGATCGTCCGCCTGCCCACTTTCCAGGGCGTCCGGGAAGCCAGCCTGCGTGCATGGCTGCGCAGCATCGCCTTCCACCGGTGGCACCACCGCTGGGAGGCCGACCAGGTCCGCGCCCGCCATGCAGGGCCGGCCCTCGAGGCGTTACTGGCAGTCAATCCGGGGCACGAGGCCCTCGCCGACCCTGACTCGGATCCGTTCCGCACCGTCGCCGAGCGCGACACTATCAGTAGCGTCCTGGGCCGGCTGACCGTCGGCCAAGCCCGGGTGCTGCGAGCGCACTTGGTTGACGGCCTCACCACCGGCGAGATCGCTACGGATTGGGGTGTGCCCAGGGAGCGGGTGCGTGGTCTTTACAAGCGTGCCGTGGCCAAGCTCCGTTCCGAGGAGTTGGTCCGGCAGCTTCGGCTGGTGGTTTGACTACCACTGCCCTGCCGAGCCGGCAAGCCGAGGCCGAAACCCACCTCTTCACAAATCACCTGAGTTGGTGCACAATTGGCGGGCGCGCCGGTGGGACGGCACGGACGCCCGGGAAGGTTGGGCGGAGGGGGACTCAGCATGGGTAGGCGAGCGGCCGTGGCTGCCGGTCTTCTTATCTTCTGCGCCGCGCTCGCGGGCTTCCTGGCGCTTGGGGTGCTCGCGCAGACCGGCCAGGTTCGCGTCCTGGTTGCGGATCGCACCATCGCCGCAGGGCAGGAGCTGAGCGCCACGACCGCGGACCTCGCCGCCGGCGGCGTGCTGGTCCACCTGAGTGAGGACGCCAGCGCCGACGCGATTCCCGAGGCTGACTACCGGGCGGTAGCCGGAGCAGTGGCTCTCGTCACCATACCTCGAGGAGCTCTCATACTCCGCCACGACTTGGCCCTCGGTGCGGGCTCTTCGCTGCGTCGCCTGAGCCTCGCCATCGCGGCGCTTCCGCCGGGGCTCGCAGCCGGCCAGCGCGTTGATCTGTTCGCGGTCTCGGGCCCGCAGACCTCGTCGGTAGCGGCGGGTGCCAACCTTTGTGGCGCGGGGTCGACAGTGGGGTGCGTGGCACCCCTGGCTCAGGATGTGCCCATCCTGGCTGTGGATCCAGCTGCGCACTCAATCTCCATCGCCGTGCCCCCGGCTCGAGTGGCCCCGTGGTTGTTGATCGACGCGACCGAGGACATCTGGGCCGTGTCCTCCGGAGTGCTCGCGTGCCCAGGGACGGAGCAAGCCATCTCCAATCCCGCGGTCGCCCTGCGCGCAATCCGCGATGGGTCCCGTGAGTCGTGCGCCAAGCCTGTTGCAGGGGGTGCCGGGGGCTGACCATGAGGTGGCCCGGGAGCCGACGATCCGCTCGCCGCGCGCACCTGGTGGACCAGCTGGCGGCGGTCGGCCTGCAACCGTCGGAGCGGGGTGTCGCGGTGGCGATCACCGGGGCCACCTCTGCTCCGGGGCGGAGTTGGCTCAGCGTCAATTTGGCGGTGGCGCTGGCCGCCGCGGGCGCGTCCGTGGCACTGGTGGATGCCGACCCACACCTGGGCACGGTGGCGGTCCAGTTGGGGCTGGCTGAGTCGCGCTCGCTGAACTTCCTCGCCCACGAGGCGACGCTGCGCCCCATCGATGACCAACTGCTACAGGGACACGTCCAGGTCAGTCATGGCGTCACGGTGCTGGGTGGCAAGAGCCTGCCCGGGCAACAGCCCGACGTGCCCACTGACGTGTTGGAGCGTGTGCTTTCGGCACTGCGCCAGGACCACCGCTTCGTCCTAGTCGACGCGGGTGCCCTGGAGTGCGCCGCGAGCCAGGCGGTGGCGCTGCTGTGCCAGCTCGTCGTATGGGTGGCCGTGCCCACCCGTCTCGGGCTGGACCTGCTGGACCGGGTGCTTTCCGGCCCCCTGGCGCCCCAGGTCCGCAGCAAACCCGGACTGGCCATCCTCAATCGAACAGGCCCAGACACGCTGCGGGAAGCTGAGGCTGCCTTCCGACAGCGCTACGGCATCTCGGTCGGTGCCTGTGTGGCGGAGAGCCGGCGCGGGCGGCAACTCGCGGCGGAGGGCCCCGGTCCAGCAGCCCTGACGGGACAGCTGGGGCTCTCCCTGCGGGCTTGCGCCCGCACCGTGGCGGCGGCCGCCTCGAGCATGCAGCTTTCGCGTCCCGAGCCCGGGGTTGCTGAGCTGAGCGCGGCGCGGGTCCCGGGCGGGGGATGACGTTGGCCCTCTCGGCTGAGCCAGGTCCCGACGCCGGGACGACGTCGGAGCAGCGGGTCGAGTCCGAGGTCCTGGCCCGGGTCCGCGAAGGGATCACCGGCCGCCTAGAGGAGCGAGCCGAAACGGAGGTCACCGGACAGGATCAAGAATGGATCGAGTCCCTGGTGAACTCCGAGATCGAGCGCTACCACCGGAGCGCCCCGCACCTCGGGCGGCAGGTGCTGGATCGCGACCGCTATCAGCTGGTCGCCCGGCGGGTGCTCTTCCGCGTGACCCCGCTCGGCCCCTTGAGCGGGCTACTGGCCGATCCCCTGGTGGAGGAGGTGGTGGTGAACGGCCCGCAGGAGGTGCTGGTGCTCCGGGATGGAGTGCAGGCGCCGGCCGGGGTGGCGTTCGACAGCGAGGAGGAGCTCATCCAGGTGGTGCGACAGATGCTGGGGGATGGATCCTCGCGCCTCGACCGTGCCAGTCCCATGGTGACTGCCACCCTGGCCGACGGGTCGCGGCTCAACGCTGTGTTGCCGCCGATCGCGATGCCGATGGCGGTGACCATCCGGCGTCACCAGTTGGCGAGGTTCGGCCGTCTGGCCGACCTGGCCAAGGCGGGCACGTTGCCCTGGGAGCTGGTGCCCTTCCTCCAGGCGGCCGTGCGCGCGCAACTCAACCTGGTGGTGTCCGGGGGCACCGGGACTGGTAAGACCACCCTGCTTCGGTTGCTCATCCGGGAAGTACCTGAGGTGGAGCGGGTAATCACGGTCGAAGACCAGCGCGAGCTGCACCTGAGGACCAGCGGGGGTGGCCGGCCGAACACCATCTCTCTGGAGGCTCGGGAGGCCAACACCGAAGGGCGTGGCGAGGTGACGATCCAGCAGTTGGTCCGCAACGCGCTGCGGCAGCGCCCCGACCGCATCTTCGTGGGCGAGTCCCGAGGGGCCGAGGCCCTGGACGTGCTGGACGCCATGGGCACCGGTCATGACGGCAGCGGCACCACGGTGCATGCCAACAGCGTTCGCGATGCCCTCACCAGGCTGGCCGCACTGGTGCGCCGCCACCCGGCACAGATGCGAGCGGAGCCCAACGCGGTGGCTCGGGAGCTGGCCGCCAAGCTGGACCTGGTCATCCACCTGGTGCGCTATCGCCAGGTGGACGGGCGGGACCGTCGGGTGGTCAGCGCCGTGGGCCTGGTCGCCGGCCAGGTTGAAGGAGACACGCCGGTAGTCGAGCCACTGTGCCAGTACGACCGGGCACGCGGCGGTTGGCGATGGTCGACGCAACGGCTTGACGACTTCCCGCCCAAGCTGGCGGGGAAGTTCCAGGCCGCGGGCATCGACCTGGACCAGGTGGTCGGGGACCTCGGCCGCACTGGAAGCGCCGCGCCTTGACCTGGGAGCTCGCGGCGATGGCTGCCGTCGGAGCGTTGGCGGCGGCGGGATCCCTGATCCTCGCCACCTACCCGCGCCGGGCCGGTGCTTGGACTCCGAAGCTGTCCCTTCGCCTGCGGCGCCGACTCTCGCACGGGGTGCCGGCGGGGCTCTGGATCCGTCCTCTCTGCGCCGGGGCCGTCGGTGCGCTGGCCTACCTCGCCTTCGGGCTAGCGGCCCCGGCTGTGGTGCTAGCGGCACTGGGCTGGAGCGTTGCCAGCGCCATTCAGGGATGGAGGCGCCGCAAGGTCGAGGCGCAGTTGCGGGCGGCCCTGCTCAGCGCCGTAGACCTGCTGGCGCAGCTCCTTCCCGCGGGGCAGGGGACGCGGCAGGCGCTGGCGGTTCTGGCTAGCGGTGGCCCGCTCGTGCTCCGCCCGGAACTGGCGAGGATCCTGGCCCGCCTGGACCGCGTGCCGCTGGAGACCGCCCTCGCCGAGGCTCAGGGCAGGATCCACCAGCCGCTCTTCGACCTCATCGCCGCCACCCTGACCGTCGGATCTCGCTCGGGGGGGAGGCTGGTGCCGCTGCTGGCCGAACTGAGTCGCGCCAGCCACCAGATCGACGCAGCCCAGAGCCAGCTGCGCGCCGAGCAGGCGCAGGGGCGCATGGGCGCGCTTGTCATCGGCCTCATGCCCATCGCCTTGCTGCTGGTGCTGCGCGCGGTCAACCCGCAGTATCTGGCGCCCTATGCGTCGAGCCGCGGCGAACTGGTGCTCGGTGCGGCTTTGGGGCTGATCGTCCTTGGATACCTCTGGATGCTGCGCATCCTGCGCCTGCCGGCGCCCGACGTCGTGCCCCTGGCCTCCGTCTCGTGGGTAGGCCGGGCGCCGGCCCTGGCCGAGGGTGGCCTGTCCTTCGGCGACCTTCCGGTAGCACGGACCCGTCGATGAGCGTGACCACGGGCCTGGCTCAGCGCCTGGAGTACAGGTGAACTCCTTCTGGAACTGGGCGGACCTGTGGTATGCACTCGTCCTGGGGGCGCTTGCCACCGGGGTGGTGCTCGCCTGGCCCAGGCGGCCCACGGCCGAGCGCTGGCTCCGCGAGCGCTCGGCGCGACGCTCCGCGACAGAGGCAGCTCCTCGTCCCTGGCTACGACAGGCGTGGGTGCTCTCGCTGGAGCGGTGGCTGCCGGAGGGCATCCGCCGGCGCTGGGGCCGCCGCCTCCGGATCGCGGGGCTCGCCCCGGAGGGGGTCGGCTACCTGGTGCTGGCGGCCTGCTTGCTGGTCTGGCTGGCGCTGGCCAGCGCCGCCGCGGTGGGCCTGTTGCCGGCCGAGCTCGCCGCGGCGGTCGCCGTCGTGATGCCTCTGGGAGTGCTGTTTGAGCTGCGCTCCCGAGCCTTCCGGCGGCGAGCGGCGATCCGGGACCAGCTGCCAATCCTGGTCGACCTGATGGCTCTCGAGCAGAGCGGAGGCGGCATCGGCCCGCGGGCGGCCATGGAGGCGGTGGTGGGGAGGCTGGGCGGTGAGGCGGCGTTGGTGCTGCGCGGGTGCCTAATCGCGTCGGCTGCCGCCGGGACGCTCCAGCTGGACCGGCAGCTGGAACGAGCTGCCGAGGAGTTGGACATCGACGCCCTGGGTTCCTTGGCCGTGGTCGTGCGCATGCAACGCGAGGAAGGAGTGGCCACCAGCGCCCCGTTGGGGGAGCTGGCACGCGGGCTGCGGGACCGGCAGCGCGATGATCTGGTGGCGCGGGGCCGGCGGGCCCTGATCACCATGCTCCTGCCCGTCGCCCTGTGCATCCTGCTCCCCTTCGTCGTCATCATCCTGTACCCCGCCCTCGAGCGTCTCTCGACCGCCTTCTAGTGAGCGCCGGCGGGCGGGGGCAGGCGATGGTGGAGATGGCCCTGGCAGTGGGCGTCTTCATGGTGGCGGCGCTCGGGGCGGTGCAGCTGGGGCTCTCGGCCTTTGCCTCCGAGGGCGCCCAGTCGGCGGCCTTGTTAGGAGCGCGCACCGCCTCCGCCTCACCCTTGACCGGAGCGCCGCTCGCACGGCTGCAGCTCGGCCAGGCGGCGGCACTGGCAGCCCTGCGCGCCGGGGTCCTCGGGATGGGACAGGCGCGAGGCTGTCCCATCTCGGCGACGCCGGCCCCGAGCTGTGGCCTGCCTCATCTCTGCGAGGAGTACCGCGGCGACCAGCCCCTGGGCGGCACCGAGCGCGCCTGTCCTATGGCCGCTCGGGCGTCGGGGATGGACTCGCTCGGCCCGTTGCCCCGCGATCTCGATGGCCCTCAGAACCCCAATTGCCGGCAGGGCGATTGCTTTGGGGTGGCGGCCTCGATGGCGCCCTGCAGCCACCCGGAGCCGAGGGGCGAGGTGGCCATCTGCCTCGCGTACACCTCGTGGCCTGCCCGGATGGTTGACATCTGGATCCGCGGCACCCTACCCACTCTGCTACCACTCGTGACCGGCTCGGGCATTGACCAGCTGCCGATCAGCTCGCGGCTGCGCCTCCAGGTGGAGGCGCTGACTTGATCGCGATTCACCGCCGCGGGCAGCGCGGCCAGGCGCTGGTGGAGCTGGCCATCGTTTTGCCGGTCCTACTCCTTCTGGGTTGCGGCGCGGTGGCGGTGGTCCAGCTGGCACGCACCCAGATGGCACTGGGGGCGGTCAGCAGCGCAGCCGCCCTGGTCGGGGCGCGCGGAGTCGACGCCCTGCAGGCTTGCCAGCAGGCGCATCAGGAGCTGACCACCGGACTCCAGGAGAGTGGTGGACTGCTCCCGGCCGGCCAGTTCCGCGACCTGCTCCGGGGAGGGTGTGTGGGCAGCCCTCCAAACACCGGCAGCATGCCATCGAGCCCGGGGAAGGGTTCCTACGCCCTCTGGTTCGGGCTTGGGGGCACCAACACGACCTTTTGCCGGCGCGGCGGTTCGGGCACGCCCAGCGACGGTGCCGTGACTGCCGCCATCAGCTTCCGGCCGAACCTGGACTGGATCCCCCTGCTCGGCGACTGGATGTCGCCCCGCCTTACCGCCAGCTCTGCTCAGAAGATCGATCCCTTCCGCAGCCGCGACCCAAGCCAGGACCCGACCGGTGATGACTGCTGAGGTGGAGTGCGACGGGCAGCGCCGCCGAGAGCGCGGGCAGATCATCCCGCTCTTTGCCCTGATGCTGGCACTCCTGCTGCTGCCCGTCGCCGGTCTCGCCGTCGACGGGGGGCTGCTGCTCTCCCAGCACGCCGATCTTGTCGGGACCAGTCAGGCGGCGGCGGAGGCCGGAGCGCAGGCGGTGGACCTCAGCGCTCTGGAGAGCAAGGGGCAGTTCGTGCTCTGCGGCACCCCCGACGGTGGCGCCGACTGTGGCAACGGGGTCGGCGGAGTCGACCAGGTGGTGAGCCAGGAGGTCGAGGTCAGCGAGCCCGCGCTGGCCGGTTGCCATCCCGCCGGGCTGGGCCAGCTCTGGGCCGCATCCGAGAGCACCTCTGGGTGCACCTACGCGCTTCTAGGTGGCTGCGGCCCTGGCGCACGGCCGACGCAAGCGGCCACCTCGCTGTCCGCGGTCGGCGTGGAAGTGGCCGTGTGGCACCGCCTGCAACTCCCCCTGCTCTCCATAGCCGGCTGGGGCACAGTGACCCTGCGAGCCAGCTCCATCGCCTGGATGGCCCACGGCTTCGGCCCGGGCAGCGGGGTGGTGGGTCAGGCCGTGGTGGCATGTTGAACTCGCCCTTGACGTGGACCTCCCAGGGTTCGGGGGAAGACCCTGAGGTGGCGGTTCACCCACCACCCCCGGAGCTGGGACCGGGTCGCCCTGGGGTCTTAGCGTGGACCGCGCCGGCGGCGATCGCCGGGCCGGCGAGCCCGCGGCACCCACTCCTTTCACTTGTCCCCAGCGTGGAGCCCGCGCCCCTGCCGGCGCCGGCCCGCCCCTGGCAGCGCCGCTTCCGGCACCTGCCGAGCAGCCGTCAGCGCGGCCCGTCGGCAGGCGGGCACGGGCTCGCATCAGCGATATCGGTAGCGGGCCGCCGGGGCCGCCCGACGGTAATTGCGGTGGGCGCGGGCCGGGGAGGTAGCGGTCACACTGAGCTGGCCTTCAGCTTGGGGCGGGCGGTAGCGACCACAGGCCGCCCGTCTGGCGCGCGGGTGCTGCTGGTCGACTCCGATTGGGCGCAGCCCAGCCTCGACATCAGAGTGGGACAGGGAGGCCCCGCCGGGGAGCGCGGGGATGGCAGGATCGACACCATCCTGCTCCGGCTCCCCGAGCTGGCACAGGGCCGGGAGGCGCTCGACACCTGGCTCGGCCGCGACCGCGACGACCTCTGCCTGCTGCTGGCGCCGGCCAGCCGCCGGTCACTGGACAACATCGGCGATGAGCATCTCGACTACCTGTTCGGGCAGCTGCTGGCGCCGGCCTTCGATGTGGTGGTGGTGGATCTGGGGAGCGCGGCCGGCCTGGCCGATCGGCCGCAGAGTTGGACGACCTTCTGGCTGGCGCGGGCCGACACGGTGTTGGTACCGCTGCGCGATCGTCCTGACCACCTTCGGTCCGCGACCGCGGCGGCCCACGCCCTGTCTGCCCTGGGGATCGGCCGCATGCGCTTGGTGCTCCAGGCAGTCCAGGGTCAGCTCGCGCCCGCGGACCATGGCGCAGCCGGGCTGGGGGGCTGGGTCGTCCACCGGGTTCCCTGGCTGCAGTTAGGGCAGCCGCCCGAGGGCCGCTCGCTATTCGACCTAAGCGAACCGATGGCTGATGCCATCGTCGCCCTCCTCCCCGACCTTCTGGCGCCACGGGAGTGAAGCCCCTGGGCGCGCTCAACCGGGTCTGCGCCTGGATCGGCGGCGCCTCTGCCCAGCGGCAGCGGGCGGAGGGCGCCACCACCAACCACCTGCGGGAGCTGGTTGACGGGCTGGAGATGGCGATCGCGCGCCGCGACGAGTTGGAGCTCGCCCGTTTCCTGGCTCCGCGGGCGCTAGGCCAGGTTATCGCCGAGAGTCATCATCTACAGGACCGCGACGTCCAGTGGCTGCCGGCCCGCACCAGCCTGCGCTGGAGCAGCAGTCCGCGGGAATCCAGCAATCCCGGGTGCTTCTGGCTGCGCATCCAGTTCGAGGATGCCACTCGCTGGCGGACGCGTCAGGGCTGGGTCGTCGCCCCCATGGTCTCGGCCGAACTGGAGCTGGAGCTTGACACCCGCCGGACCCCCTGGAAACTGTGTCGGGTGCTCCGCACCGCCAAGGCCTGAGCACCCGCTGCGGCCGACCGGAGGACCCCGGCAAGCGCCAGCCGACAGGGCCGGGGTCGTCTGGCATACTGCCCCCCTGCAAGAGTCAGAAGCTGCCCGCCGGCCGGGCGCCGCCCGATCTTGTCCGGAGCGTCTTCTTCAGGGCCGACTGGTCCGGCTCTGCGCCCCTCGCGATGGTGACGGCAAAGCCCTCTCGCGCTGGAGCGAGGACGGCGAGTACCGGCGGCTGGCGGACACCGGCGCGCCCCGCCCGCAGTCGCCCGAGCATTTCGAGGAAGGGCCGGGACAGGAGGTATTGGAGTTCCGCCTCCGCACCCTGAGCGACGACCGGCTGGTCGGGTTCGTCGCCCTCTTCTCCATCGAGTGGCCCAATCGGTGTGGCTGGATCGCCATCGGCATCGGCGACCCGGCGGACCGGGGGCGGGGCTTTGGGCGCGAGGGCGCTGAGCTCGCCATCCACTACGCCTTCCATGAGCTCGGCCTGCACCGCCTCACGCTGGACGTGATCGCGGACAACCTGCCGGCCGTCGGGCTCTACCGCTCGCTGGGATTCCGTGAGGAGGGACGGCTGCGCGAGCGCGTGCTGCGCGAGGGCCGCTGGACCGATCTCCTGTACCTGGGGTTGCTGCGCCGAGAGTGGGAGGCGAGCGCGGCCGCCTCCGCCACGGGGAGCTGAGATGGCCCAGCCGCCGCCCCCCGAGCCGCCCTGGTCTCCCTGGCTGGGGCGTGTGCGCGGCGAGCTGCGGGCCTCGGACACCGACCGGGAGCAGACTGTGGTCGCGCTCCAAGAGCACCAGGTGCAGGGCCGCCTCAGCGCCGAGGAGCTGGGCGAGCGCACCAGGCTCGCGTACCAGGCCCGCACCCGCGGCGAGCTCGCCGAATTGCTGGTGGACCTCCCCGGGCCGAGCCCGGGCACGGCCCTGGTCACGCAGGCGCTGCAGGCGCTCCGGCCCGCCCCGCCGTTTCCGGGGCTGGCCTATGCCGGCTTCTGGCCACGGGCGGGAGCGCTCTGGGCCGACATCATCGCCATCGGCGCCGTCGGCTACGGGGTGGAGGCGGTGGCGGGCTCGGTGGTGGGCGGGGACATCGTGGCCGCGGGCGGCCTCGCCTACTTCATCGTGCT
>JBOHUK010000073.1:0-8476 GCA_050734395.1 Candidatus Dormibacteria bacterium | reverse complement strand
CGGCCTGGAGAGCGGGAGTGGCGGCGTGCTCCTCCGCCTCGACCTGCTTGGTGGCGGCCAGGGCGGCCGTGGTGGCGTCGCCCACCGCCGTCGTCACCTGGCGGGTGAGCTGGGCGCGCACGTCCCCAGCGGCGTATATCCCCGGCAGGCTGGTCTCCATGTTGGCATCGGTGAGGTAGTAGCCCTGGGCGTCGTGCTTTAGGTGGCCGCGAACCAGCCCGGTGTTGGGGATGAACCCGATGAAGATGAAGACACCGCCCACCTCGAGCGCCTCCTCGCGTCCGCTGGGCAGGTGGCGCAGCCGCAGGCTCTGGACCTTTCCGCGCTCGCCGACCACCTCCTCCACGGTCCGGTCGAGCAGGAAGTCGATCTTGCCGTTCTGGCGGGCCCGCTCCACCAGGAGCGGCTGGGCGCGGAACTCCTGGCGCCGGTGGACCAGGGTCACCCGGCTGGCGTAGCGGGTGAGGAAGGTCGCCTCCTCGGCGGCGGCGTCGCCTCCTCCCACCACCGCCAGATGCTGGCCCTTGAAGAAGGCCCCGTCACAGACGGCGCAGTAGGAGACCCCCCGGCCGGCAAACTCCTCCTCCCCCGCCACCTGCAATTTGCGCGGGTGGCCACCGGCGGTCACGATCACCGCCCGGGCCAAGTAGGGCTCGCCATCCTCGAGCTCGATCCGCTTCCAGCCATCAGCCTGCGCAACGATGGCCACGACTCGGGCACTGACCAGTTCCGCCCCGAAGCTGAGCGCGTGGTCCGCCATCTTGCTGGCCAGCTCTGGTCCCTTGATGGACGCGAAACCCGGGTAGTCCTCGACGTCCTCGGTGTTGAGCAGTTCGCCGCCGGGGATGCGCTCCTCGAGCAGGAGGGTGCGCTTCAAAGCGCGCCCGGCATACAGGGCAGCGGTGAGCCCGGCGGGCCCAGCGCCGACGACCGCAATCTCGTACTCTCTCTCGCTCAACTCAGACTCTGAACCCGTCCGGCTACCCCTCTGAACTGGATTCTACCCAGGCCGGCTCGGGCCAAAGCAGCACCTTCGGGTCGCGCCCGCGACTTCGAGGGGCTCCGAGTGGCCGCCCTCAGAGAGCCGCCTCTGAGTGCACCCGACCGAGCGCTTAGACGGCCGCCCGCACCCGCCCTGCCGGGCGGCGGGCTACGTGCTGCCGGACCGCCCGCCCTCCAGACGCCTGGGCGTAGCGGCGCCAAACCTCGTTGCCGCCGGTGCGCCAGAGCACGCTGGGCTGCTCCAGGAGCACTCGGTCCACGGAGTCGGCGTGCTCCTCCACCAACTGGATGACGGACTCCAGCAGGGTGTCGCCCAGGTAGTGGGGCTGGAGTCCCAGGTCAAGCAGGTGCTGGTGTTTGGCGTTGTAGTAGTGCTCCTCGACCTCCACCCGCGGGTTGGGGATGTGGGCGATCTGGGTCTCGAGCCCGCGCTTGGCCCGGACCTCGGCCACCAACTGCGCCAGCTGGTTGATGCTGAACTGCTCGGTGAACTGGTTGAACACCCGGCACTCGCCCCGCTCGGCGGGGTTCTCCAGGGCCAGCGTGATGCAGGCCATGGTGTCGCGCAAATCGAGGTAGCCGCGGGTCTGGCCCCCCTTGCCGTAAACGGTCAGGGGGCGGCCGACGGCCGCCTGGACGCAGAAGCGGTTGAGGGCGGTGCCCCAGATGGAGTCGAAGTCGAACCGGGTGCTGAGGTCCGGATGCAGGGCCGTGTCCTCGGTATGCACCCCGTAGACCACCCCCTGGTTGAGGTCGGTGGCGCGGGTGCCCCAGATGCGGCAGGTGAAGTGGATGTTGGCGCTGTCATGGACCTTGGAGAGGTGGTAGAAGCTGCCCGGCACCTTGGGATAGGGAAGGCGGTCCCGGCGGCCGTTGTGCTCGATCTCGAGGTAGCCCTCCTCGATGTCGATGTTGGGGGTCCCGTACTCGCCCATCGTCCCGAGCTTGATCAGGTGGCAGTCGGGCACCCGGTCGCGAATGGCGAAGAGCAGGTTGAGGGTCCCCTGGACGTTGTTGACCTGGGTGAAGACGGCGTGGTCCCGGTCCACCATCGAGAAGGGAGCGCTGCGTTGCTCGGCGAAGTGGATGACCGCCTGGGGCCGGAACTCGGCGAAGAGGCGGTCGAGAGCGGCGAAATCGGTCAGGTCGCCGCGGCGCCACTCGATCGTCCGCCCGGTCAGCTCTTGCCAGCGCCGGACCCGCTGGGCCATGGGGCGGATCGGCAGCAGGCTGTAGGTGCCGCCCTCGCGGTCCCAGCGGCGGCGGGCCAGGTTGTCCACCGCCACCACCCGGTGCCCGAGGCCGGAGAGGTGCATGGCCATGGGCCAGCCGATGTAGCCGTCGGCCCCCAGCACCATCACGGTCAGGCCGCTGCGGTCCTGCTCACGGGTCATCGCTTCTCCTTTCCCGCCCGCCGGCGCGCGGCAGGCTGATCCGAATCTCTCAATTGGTGGCCTGGCGCCGAGCTCCCCCACTCGGACCCTCCCGATCTTGACAGAGGCTCCAAAAGGGCGTCAATCGCAATCTGAGTTGGAGACGACGCTTCTAAGAAATGTCTCAGCCCCGCAGCCAGGCGGCGATCTCCTGCTGCACCTGGGCGATGGGGATGGCGAAGGCCCCGCTGCCGTTCGCGGCCGCCAGGGTAAGGATGCCCACCACATCACCGTCTTTGACCAGCACCGGGCCGCCACTGTTGCCTGAGTAGATGTGGGCGGGGATCCGGATCAGGCCCGTGTAGTTGGAGAGCTCCCCGGGCACCGCGTCGCCGACCGTGGCGCTCTGGTTGAGGCCGTTGACCATGGATTCGGTGATGGGCTCGTGGCCGGTCGCTCCCTGGGCCGCCAGCACTACCACGGGCTCCCCCACCGAGGGCGGGGTCGCGTCCATGGGCAGCGGCTGCTCGCGCAGCCCGTAGACGTGGACCTCGGCGAGGTCCAGGGAGGGGTCGTCATTGGTGACGTTCGCCTGGTACTGCTCGCCCGAAGCCAGCAGCACGTGGAAGCTCTGCCCGGTGTGGACGACGTGGTCGTTGGTGATGAAGTCACCGGCGTCGTCGATCGGCCAGCCGGTGCCCAGCTCCTCAGCGCTCGGACCCACCGCCACCACGGTGACGATCTCGGGGAGGTCGGCCTGGGCAACGGCGTCCAGCTGCCGGGCGGCGGCGCTCTGGGTCGGGGTGGGCGCGATCGGGCTGGGGCTGTGCCGGGTCGTCTGGTGGGCCGGGGTCAGGTGCCGGCCCAGGATCGCGAGCCCCGAGCCGGCCAGCACCGCCAGCGAGGCGACCAGCAGCAGCGCCACCAGCCGCCCTCCCCGGCCGCGGCGGGGGGGTGGCCCTTCGCTGCTCTCGGCGGCCGGAGTGTCGTCTGTCTCGGTGCTAATGACGGAGGTGGCCGACTCGTCACCTGGCGAAATCAGGGGAACCCATGGCAGGGGGGCGCGCTCCGGCTCCCCACCTGGGGCCGAACTCGACCCGTCCTCTGCGTGACGGTCCTGGCCCGTACTCACACCTCTGGTTGCCGGCCCTGCCCTACCTGCCCTCGCCCAGCATATCTTCGGCGAGGCTCAGGACCGACCCACCATCGAGATCAATGGCCGGCAGGCGGAACTCGCATTGCCCGCTGGTGCCGGGAGCGGGACTCGAACCCGCACGCAGTGACCTGCACAGCGCCCTGAACGCTGCGTGTCTACCAGTTTCACCATCCCGGCCCGCCACTCTCGCAGCCGAAGATCCTACCGTACGTCCCCGCCGAGCCGACTCCCGCCCGCCTAGAGGCTCCAGCGCGCCACCTGACGGAAGCGCTGCCAGGGATCGCCGCTGGCCGGGATCCCGGGGGTGTGCACCGAACCCAGGTGCACGTAGACGTCGACCGGGGTGTACAGGAACACCGCAGGGAGATCCACCTGCAGCCGCCGGCTCACCTCCCGGTAGGCGGCCTCGCGGCTCGCCGGGGCGGTGGCGGTCGCCAGGGCGTCCAGGGCGTGGTTGAGGAAGGGATCGGGCGGCGCCTGGCTGAAGTTGAGGGTCTGCCCGGGCTCGACTCCCGAGCGCCAGAGCGAGGTCAGGTCAGGGTCGGCGCCGTTGTCGAATCCCACCAGGGCCAGCTGGAAGCTCTCCTTGGCCAGTGTCGAGCTGACGAAGTCGCCGGCCGGGTCCACCTTGATCGTGACCAGGAAGCCCTGGTGGTCGAGTTCGCTGGCGACTCCCTGGGCGGCCGTGGGCAGGGGATCGGTAGCGGGCACGTCCAAGGTGAGTCGCAGGTCGCGGCCGTGGAGGTTCCAGAGCCCTGACACCCCCGTGCGTCGCCAGCCCGCCCGCCTCAGGATCCGGGCTGCGGGGGCCAGGTCCTGGGGAGCCGAGTCGGTCTGGGAGAGCGCGATCGAGTCCGGCAGCGGGCCGTACTGGGCCGAGCCCAGCCCGCTCAGGTAGCGGGCGAGCAGGGTGTGCCGGTCCACGGTAGCCGCAATTGCCTGGCGCACCGCCAGCGAGGCCAGCGGCCCCGACTGCTCGTTGAAAAGCAGCTCGACAAAGGCGTAGGTCGTGATTCGCTGCCGGCTCAGGCCCGCGGGCAGCCCGGCCAGGTCGGCTGGGGTCGCCACCAGCCAGCCGTCGGCGCTGCCCCGGTCGAGGGCCTGGCTGACGCTGCCCGGATTGGGCTCCAGCTGGATGTCGAACCCCGCGAGCTGCGGTTGGGGCGCGTAGTGGCGGTTGCGGGTCAGGGTTATCTGGCTCGCGGTGTTGGCCACTACCCGAAACGGCCCGGCGCTGGGCGGGAAAGCGGCGGTCGTCTCCTGGCCGCCCCGGAGGTACAGATCCGGGGTGTCTTGGTAGTGGGCTGACGGCAGCACCGGGTCCTCGACGGCGGCGGGGAAGCTCGTGCTCGGCCCCGGCAGGACGAAGGTCCCCGCCCAGAGTGAGTTGGCGTAGAGGGAAACGCCCGCCCAGGGCGCCGCCAGATCCGGTTGGGGGAAGTGCGGGGACTGGAGCACCGCCAGCGTGAACGCTACGTCCTTGGTGGTGATCGGGCGGCCGTCGGACCAGCGCCCCTGGCGGGCGAGGGTGAAGTGGTAGCGCAGCCCGTGGTCGATGGAGGTCCAGCTGCTGGCCAGGTCGAGCCGGGTCGTCCCACCGGGACCCGGTTGCAGCAGCCCGGGTCCGCTCAGCGCCCCGACCATCTGGGCCACGGGGTCGTCCGGGGAGAGCAGGGCGCTGAGCGGCGACGGCCCAACCGGGGCCACCACCGCCTCGGTGTAGACCTGATTGGCGCGGGCGTTCCCCAGGGCCAGCCCCAAGGTGGCGGCGCCCACCAACGCCAGCGCCACGGCTCCCGCCAGCGCTGCCAGTCGCAGCGGGTGCGCCCGAGGGCTGAGCGCCCTGAGGGCGGCGCTGCGGCCTAGCTGGAACCCAGCCGAATCTGGATCACCGCCGCCAGCGCCAGTCCGACGGTGAGCCAGATCGAGGCGCGGAAGAGCACCCTTTCCAGACCGCGCCTGGTGCGATAGCCGCCACCCATGTCCGTGCCGCCCCCGATCGTGCCGCCAAGGCCGCTCGCCTTGGGGGTCTGCAGCAGCACTGTGATCACCAGCAGGATCGCGAAGATCACTTCGAGGACGCCGATCGCGGTACTCACGATGCCTCCGCCACAAGACCGGGGGGATTATAGTCGCGGCCCCCACCGGGCGAGATCAGGGGAACCTCGCCGAAGCGATTGGGCTCCACCTCCGGCTCGAGCCTCCAGGCGGTGGCGCGCTCGAGCTTTCCCCGGGCCACCGCCACCACCACGTAGTGGTAGGAGGGCCAGGCCCGCTCGGTGTCGTACTGGCTGGGGCGGGCGGGGTGATCGGGGTGGGTGTGGTAGAAGCCGACCACCTCCAGGCCGAGCTCCCTAGCCCGGCGCTCGGCCGAGATTATGTCCTTGGGGTCCAGCTCATAGCGGTCGTGGCGACGGTCCGTGACCAGGTTGGCCCCCGGGAGCACCTCGGTCACCTCGGTCGCGGAGCCGGCGGGCCGCCCGATGAGCACTCCGCAGCCCTCGAAGGGGTAGGCTTGTTCACAGAGCTGGCGCAGTTGTTGGTACTCGGCCTCAGCGAACCTGAGGCCAGCTGGCCCGCTCAGGCGCGCTCACCCAGGTAGCGGTCGCCGCCGTCGGGGAAGATCACCACCACCACGCCGTCCCGCAGCCCCTCAGCCACCAGCTGCCCGACGCCCCAGAGGGCCAGTCCCGAGGAGTGGCCCGCCAGGATCCCCTCCTCCTGAGCCAGACGCCGGACCAGCTCGTAGGCCGCGTCGGTCGGCCCGTAGAGCCGACGGTCGGCCAGCTCCGGGTCGTAGATGCCGGGCACGATGGAGCTGGCCATGTGCTTGAGACCCTCCAGCCCATGGAAGGGATCGTCGGGCTCGAGGCTGATGCACTGGACTTGGGGATGGAACTGCTTGAGGCGCCGGGAGGTGCCGACGAAGGTGCCCCCGGTGCCTAGACCGGCCAGGAAGTGGGTGAGCGCGCCCTGGGTCTGCTCCCAGATCTCCAGTCCGGTGGTGTCGTAGTGGGCGCGCCAGTTGAATGGGTTGTTGTACTGGTCGGGGACGAAGTAGGCGTCGACGTCCCGATCCTTCAACTCGCGGCAGAGCCGGATCGCTCCGTCGGAGCCCTCCTGGGGGTCGCTGTAGACCAACTTCGCCCCGTACGCCTGCATCAGCTGGCGGCGCTGGTCCCCAACGTTGCCCGGGACCACCAGCTCCACGGGGATGCCGAAGTGGGCTCCCAGCATGGCGTAGGCCACCCCGGTGTTGCCGCTGGTGCTGTCCAGGAGGGTCTGTCCCGGCCGGATCTGGCCGCTGCGACGGGCCTCTTCGATCATCCGCAAGGCGGGGCGGTCCTTGACGGACCCGCCCGGGTTCATGAACTCGGCCTTGGCCAGCACCACCAGCCCCGGGGCGGCCTCCTCGAAGAGCCGGACCCGGAGCAGGGGGGTGTCCCCGACGCAGGCGGCGATGCCCGACTCCGGCAGCCCGGACAGCAGGCGCAGCCCCCTCCCGGCTGAGGCCGGCACGTTCCCGACTGTAGCAGTCAGGTGGAGGCCTCCCGGGCCGACCCGGCAGGCCTCCACGAGCGCAGCGCCCGCCCTGCGGCGTACTCGGCTCGGGAGCCCAGCTCCACCTCGATCTCCAAGAGCCGGTTGTACTTGGCGGTGCGCTCGCCACGGGATGGAGCCCCGCTCTTGATCTGTCCCGCTCCCGTGGCGACCGCCAGGTCGGCGATGGTCGTGTCCTCGGTCTCACCGGAGCGGTGGCTGATCACCCGCCCGTACCCGGCACCCTCGGCGATGCGAATCACCTCCAGCGTCTCGGTGAGAGTGCCCACCTGGTTGGGCTTGATGAGGATGGAGTTGGCGACCCCCTCAGCAATACCGCGCCGCAGGAAGGCCGGCTGGGTGACGAAGATGTCGTCCCCCACCAGCTGGACCCGCTCCCCGAGGCGACCGGTCAGATCCCGCCAGCCCTCCCAGTCGTCCTCGGCCAAGCCGTCCTCCAGCGAGACCACCGGGTACTGCCGGCACCAGTCCTCCCAGAGGGTCACCAGCTCGGCGGAGCTCAGGACCCGCCCCTCGCCCCGCAGGTGGTAGCGACCGTCCTCGAAGAACTGGCTGGCGGCGGGATCGAGCGCAATTCCCACCTCCGCCCCGGCGCGGTACCCGGCTCGCCCGATTGCCTCCAGCACCAGTTCCAACGCCTGCTGGTTGTGGCGCAACTCCGGGGCGAAGCCACCCTCATCCCCCTGGCCGCCCGCCAGCCCGCGCTCCGCCAGCAGCTCCTGAAGGGCGTGAAACACCTCGGTACCGGCGCGCAGCGCCTCGGCGAAGCTCGGGACCCCCACCGGCGCGACCATGAACTCCTGGAAGTCGACCGAGGTCCGGGCGTGGGCGCCGCCGTTGAGAATGTTGAACAGCGGCAGGGGCAGCAGCTGGGCCCGGTCCCCACCCAGGTGCTGGAAGAGCGGGAGCCCCTGGCTGCGGGCGGCGGCCCGGGCATTTGCCAGACTCACTGCCAGGATCGAATTGGCCCCCAGGCGACCCTTGTCCGGGCTGGCGTCGAGGTCGATCATGGTCCGGTCGACGAGCGCCTGGTCCTGGGCGTCGAGTCCGATCAGGACCGGGCCGAGCACCCGCTCGACATTGGTGACGGCGCCCAGCACCCCCTTGCCCCCGTAGCGGCTCCGGTCGCGGTCGCGGAGCTCAACCGCCTCATGGGTCCCGGTGGAGGCGCCTGAGGGCGCCAGGGCCCGGCCTCGCGACCGGTCCTCGAGCTCCACCTCGGCCGCCACGGTCGGGTTGCCGCGCGAGTCCAGGGCCTCAAAAGCCCGCACCGCCAGGATCGCTGCCAACTTCGACTCCCCCAGGTCGGAGCACCGCAACCGGTAGGCTCGCCAGGGTGCCCCAGCGCAGATTCTCGATCCCCAGACTAACGCCCGGGCAGTGG
>JBOHUK010000072.1:0-12184 GCA_050734395.1 Candidatus Dormibacteria bacterium | reverse complement strand
GTCGTAATCGAGCACCAGGTTGAGGTCGTCCACCCCCCCGGCCTGCGGGAACTTGTCGTTCAGCAAAGCGAACCCGGTGCGCGCCGCGCCCGGCGGGATTTCGGCGACATCGCTGCCGGTCGAGAGGCGCAGGTGCAGGAACGGCGTGCCGACCAGCAGGAGCAGGGCGGCCGTGGGAACGGCGATGGCGACCGGATGGCGCATCACGGTGCGCGCCATCCAGGCCCAGAAACCCCCGGGCGCGGCGGAGGTGGCCGGCCGGGGCCGTCGGCGCCGGACGCTTAGGCGGTCGACCTTCGGCCCGAGGAGAGCGAGTAGCGCCGGCAGGGCAGTGAGCGCGAAGAGCAATGTGCAGGCGACCACGATCACTCCGCCCACACCCATGCTGCGCAGCGCCGAGGCGGGGAAGAGGGTCAGGGAGCTGAGTCCAACCGCGACCGCGGTGCCAGAGACCGCCACCGCCTTGCCCGCCGACGCGGTCGCCACGCGGACGGCCTCAGCTGTCCCTCGCCGGGGCAGCTCCTCGCGGAAGCGCTTGACGAAGAACAGCGAGTAGTCGATCGCCAGGCCCAGGCCGATGATGGTGGCCACGTTCGTGACGAAGATCGACATAGAGAAGTGGGCGGCCAGGATCTGGATCACCGCCAGGGCGGTGGGAACGGCCAGTCCCGCGATCACCAGCGGGAGCAAGGCGGCCAGAGCGGACCCGAAGACGAGCAGCAGCAGCGCCAGGGAGATCGGCAGCGCGATCAGCTCGGCGTGCTGCAGCTCGGACTCCAGCGCCGAGTTGTAGAGGGCGTCGATCGGGGCGGAGCCGGTCAGGTAGACTCCCAACCCCGCTGGTGGTGTGATGAGCGAGCGGAGATGGGGCAGCGTGTTGGTGGCCTGTGACTCGCCGATCTTGAGGTTGATCACGGCGAAGGTGTCGTGGCCGCGGTCGCCGATGAAGATCCGCTCCCCGGTGCTGGTGTAATCGAGCACGCTCGCCACGACCGGGTCGCGGCGCAGCCGGGCGAAGGTGGCCCGCACCTTGGCCTGGACGGGCGCCGAGGCAGCGTCGGCCTGGGGGCTGTGGAACACCAGTAGCAGCTGCGTCGTGCTGCTCCCGAAGTAGCGCGAGAGGAGGTCCGCCGCCCGCTGGCTCTGCGAGCCGGGCACGGAGAACCCGCCTGAGGAGAACTGGCCGCCCAAGGGTCCGGAGATCACCAGCAGGGCCGCCATCGTCAGCAGCGCCCCCACCGGGATCGACCGGCGATGGCGGTGGGCGAAGTCGCCGATCCGAGCGAACACGGGGCTCGCACCTCCGCGACCAAGGGCGCCCCCTCGCCCTGAATGAATGTTCATTCGCTATCCTACGTAGAGGGAGCGGCGGCTGTCAAAGGCGGCGTCAGCAGGGAGCCCACGAGAGTGACCACGACGAGCGGGCGCATCGAGGCCGCCGAGCACGCCGAGCAGGTGCGCCGCCAGATCCTGGAGGGGGCGGCGCGGGCCTTCGCGCGCAGCGGCTTCCAGGCGACCAGCGTGCCCGAGATCGCCCGGTCGGCCGGGGTCTCGGTCGGCCTGCTCTACCGCTACTTCGCGAGCAAGGCCGAACTCTTCACGGCCATGTGCCAGTCGGAAATGGCGGCCGAGCAGGAGGCGCTCCGGGAGTCCCTGGCCCGGATCGCGAACCCCACCGAGCGGCTTCGCCACGGGGTCGAGCACTACCTGCAGTTGCTGGGGGAGCCCAAGGGCGCGCCCCTGATCCTGGGGGCCCTGGCCGAGGCGCCGGCCAACGCCGAGGTGCGGGAGGTGGTGCGGTTGCGCAGGAAGATGCTGATGGAGTTCATCCGCGGCTACCTGCACGCCGGGCGGGAGGCGGGCGAAGTAGCCGGCGACCTGGACCTGGAGCTGTGCGCTGAGGGCATCGCTGTGATGCTCGACGGGGCGGTCGCCAGCTGGGCAGCGGCGGGCCCGGACTGGGATCCGGCGCGGACCCGGGAGGCGCTCGTCGCGCTCCTGGCGAGGGCCCTGCAGCGGCCGGGATCAGAGGGGTAGGCCGGCTCCCCGGAAGGCCTGGGCCAGGTCCGAGCGCAGGTCGCCGGCGTCCTCCAAGCCCACGGAGAGCCGGATCAGGTTCGCGGGGAGGTACTCCTCACCGGCCCAGCGCCCGCGCCGCTCAAGGAGCGACTCGACGGACCCGAGGCTGGTGGTGTTAGTCCAGATCCTGGTCAGTTCACAGACCCGCTCCGCGCACTCGGCGTCACCCGCCACCTCAATCGCCAGCATCGCTCCGCAGCCCGAGGGCATCTGGCGGCGGGCGAGCTCGTGCTGGGGGTGGGATGGGAGCCCGGGATAGTGAACGCGCGACACAGCGGGAACCGCCTCGAGCCACTGCGCCAGCGCTTGCGCACCCTCCATCTGGCGCCGCAAGCGAACGTCCAAGGTGCGCAGGCCGCGCAGCGCCAGCCAGGCCTCCAGCTGGCCGGGTATCGCCCCGGAGCGGGTGCGATGGTTGGCGAGTTGCCCGCCCTGCGCGGCGCTGGCGGTGACCACGGTGCCCAGCATCAGGTCGCTGTGCCCGCCCAGGTACTTCGAGACCGAGTGCAGCACCAGGTCCGCCCCCAGGCGGAGCGGCTGGACCAGCAACGGGGTGGCGAAGGTGTTGTCGACCACCAGCAGCGCTCCCGCCTGGTGAGCGACCTGGGCGCAGGTGGTCAGGTCGGGGACGCTGAGCAGCGGATTGCCCAGCGACTCGACCAGCAGCAGTTGGGCACCCCGGCACGCCATCACCAGCCGCTCCTGCCCGGTGGCGTCCACCCGTCGGACCTCCCACCCAGCGGAAGCTTCCAGGTGGTCCAGCAGCTCCCGGGTACCCGTGTAGGCGTCCTGTGCCACCGCCACGCACGCTGGGCGCGGCAGCTGCTCAAGGATCGCGGCCAGGGCCGCAGTGCCTGAGGAGAAGGCGACCGCGGCCGCGCCCGCCTCCAACTCCGTCAGGGCGGCCTCGAGCAGCGTCCAGTTCTCGTTCCCCTCCCGGCCGTAGACCGGACCCTGGCCGCCGTGGCTGCGCACGATGCTCATGGGAATCGGAGGCACCAGCGCCGCTCCCGGCCCGGAGGAGGAACGCCCAGCGTGCACCACCCGGGTGGCGGCACGCATCCCCTGTGCCGCGGTCACTGACTCTCCTCGCCGGCGCGGGCCAGGACGGCCTGCGCCATCCGCCGGTGGGCCTCGTCGATCATCTCCCCCTCGAGCCGAGCGGCGCCGCCCCGAGCTTCTAGGGCCGCCAGCACCTGGCGCGCCCGCTCGACCTGCTCAGGGCCCGGGGTGAAGGCGCGCCTGATGGTGGCCAGCTGGCTCGGGTGGATGGCCCACATGCCGTCGAGGCCGAGGGCCGCCGCGCTGCGGGCGGACCGCTCCAGACCCGCCAGGTCGGCGATGTCCGAGCAGGGTCCGTCGATCACCTGCAGCCCGCGGGCGCGGGCGGCCACCGCAATCCGGAACCGGGCGTAGTGCCAGAGGTCACCGGGATAGTCGACCGCTCCGGCCCCGATCACCAACTGGGGCATGCCCATGGCGGCGGCAAAGTCGCCGGGCCCGAAGATCAGCGCCTCGAGGCGGGGTGTGGCGGCGGCGATCTCAGCGACCGCTTCCAGTCCAGCGGGGGACTCGATCTGCGCCTCCAGGCCGGGCGCCGTCGCGCCGCCGGGGCCGGGCAGGAGTGAAGCCGCCAGGCTCACCTCCTCTGCGCTCTCCACCTTGGGCAGCACCACCGACCCCAGGGAAGCCCCGGCCCCCGCCAGTGCCCGCAGGTCAGCCCGGCCCAGCTCCGAGCCCACCGGATTGGCCCGCACCGACACCAGTCGCTCGCCGAAGTCGACCTCCTGCAGCACCCGGAGGACCTGGGCGCGGGCGGCTACCTTCTCACTGGCTACGGGCGGGACCGCGTCCTCCAGGTCGAGGATCACCTGGTCGGCGGGCAGCCCGGCCGCCTTCTCCGCCATGTGGCGGTTGCCCCCGGGCAGGATGAGCACCGCGCGCCGCAGCCGGCTCACTCCCCGGGTGCGCCTTCCCCGAGCTCGCCCGGTCCCATCCGGCGCATCAGCTCCTCGATCATGCGCCGGGCCTCGGGGTCCTCCATCAGCCGCTGCTGGAAGGCCTCGGCCGCCTGCCGCACCTTGGGGTCCTCCATCAGCCGGGCCTGCATCTGGGTGAACTGGGTGAGCATGTCCCGCGCCGCTGTCTCCTGGGCCACCTGGAGCAGCACCGGCTGGGAGGCGGCCGCCACCACCGCCTCCAGTTGCTGGCGCACCATCTCAATCCCCTTACAGCCCAGGCACTCTCCCTTGAGTTGGCAGTGGCACAGCTGCCGCTTGGCCGAATCCAGCTCCCGGTGCAGCCCGCTCAGGTCGATCGGGTCAGCCACCCGCCAAGCCTAACCGCCTGCGGCCGGAAGACCCTCAGTCGGAGGGTCGGAGCGGGCGCCGCGCCCTGATCAGGGCGTGCCAGTAACGGTGGTAGTAGCGCCCCTCCCGCCACTGGGGGGCGAGCTGGCCGCGGATCGCCATCGGCGCCTTCTCGTAGTAGTCGAGCAGGCGGCTGCGGGTGCGCTCGTCAACGCCCGCAACCTCGAACCACTCGAGGATGTCCTTCTCCTGCTCGATGCGCTCGGCATGCTCAACGAGGAAACCCATCGACTGGAGCAGCGCGCGCCACTCCTCCAGGGCGCGGCTGCGGACGTGGGAGCGGTCCCGATTTACCTCCACCACCTCCAGCCAGTCGCGCACCACCGGTGGCGGCGAGCAATCGCTGACAGCGAACACCCCACCCGGGCGGAGCACCCGGTAGGCCTCGGCCAGGGCCGGGACCAAATGGTGGAAGTGGTGGGGCGCCGAGCGCACCAGCACCCGGTCGAAGCTCTTGGCCGGGAAGGGCAGGGACTCGGCGTCGCCCTGAACGAAGGTGACGTTACGTATCTCGCGCTCGGCGGCCGCCTCGCGAGCCTGCTGCAGCATCGCATCGGTCAGGTCCAGGCCGACCACCTCTCGCACCGAGGGGGCTGCTCCCAGGGCGCAGTGCCCGGTCCCGGTCGCGAGATCGAGCACCCGGTGGTTGGGGCGGAGCTCGGCGACGGCCAGGAAGCGGGCCAGGGAGACGGGGTCGGCGTGGCTAGAGCTGTGCCGGTAGGCCTCGGCCACCCGCGAGAACTGCGCTTGACTGTCCCCGAACCCGGCCCCCTGCGCGCGCCCCCCCGCCGAACTCACAAGGGATAGCCCGAGAGCAGGGTGTCGAGCGGGATGGGATCGAGTTCCTTGGGTCCACCGAAGCGCACGTCAATCTCCGCCTCGAGGTTCTTGACCAGCTCCTTGAGCTGGTTGAGGTCGTTGGTGGGCGCGCTGTTGTCGGCGTAGCCGCCCACCAGCTTGCCGTCCTCGAACAGCGCCACCCCGGTGCCGTCCTGGGCGTGGACCACCAGCCCACCGCTGGAGGAGTGCTTGCTCAAGTAGCTGCGCAGGCCCTCGAGGTTGACGAACATGGCGCCGAGCCCGGCGAAGCGCACGGGCGCGTGCAGCAGCAGTCCCAGGCCGCGGGCGATCTGCCGCGAGTAGCTGATCACGTTGAGGGTGTCCTGGCTGTTGGGGAAGTTGGGGAAGGTGATCCGGTTGGTGGTGGTAAGGCTGCCCTGACGGTCGTTGGCGACAGCCACCACGTAGCCGTCCACCAGCACGACGTAGCCGTTGCTGCCGTCAACCCCGAGCACATGGAGCACCCCGGTGTGGCCCTCAGCAGCCAGATGGCGCAGCAGCCGGGCGGGGTCGGTGAAGCCGGCACGCAGGTTGCGGAAGACCACCTCGCCCTCGGGGAGAGGGAAGGACCGGCTCTCCTGGAGGGCAATCTCCGCCGGGTGGTACTCGGCGACCGGAGAGGGCGCCTGATAGACGGCGGGACCGAGCGGGGCGACGGGCGTGCCGACGGCGACCGCCCAGGGCTCATCGGCGCCGACGCCCTCGGTGACGCTGTCCAGCCCGGACGGCTCGCTGCTCCCCAAATCCTCAATCGGCGTCTCGGCGCTGATCTCCTCCACCTCGGCGTCGGCGGAAGCCACCACCCCCACTGGGGCATCGAAGGCCGGATCCTCAGCGGAGCCCTTGTCGTCTGCCGCGCTCCAAGGGGCCGGCTGCTCGGCATCGGGCTGGAGCCAGCCCAGGCCGCCCTCCGAGTCGGCCGTCGACTCCTCCAGCACCGCCGGCGCAAAGGTGTCGCCACCGTCATCAGCATCGGCCGCTGCGGACCAGGGCTCGGCCGCGGTCTCTTCACCCTGGCTCGTGCCCTCGGGGATTGGGGCGGCGGCGCTCCAGCTGGAGAGGTCCGGCTCGGTGCCTTCCTCGTCATCATCGACGACCTCGACGATCGACTCCGGCGCTTCGGGGTTATCAGCAGCCATCTCGTCCTCCTCCTCGTCCTCCTCAGCCTGGCCCTCACGCTCCAGTGCCGAGGGGATCGGCGGCAGCTCAGCCTCCGCGGCCCCACTCTCCGGCGGGTCGTCGGTGTCCTCGTCCTCGTCCTCGCGGGCGGCACCATCCTTGCGCCGGCCGAAGACCATCCCGAGGGTGCCGATCGCCGGCGGCTCCGGCCCCCGGGCGCCTTGTGGCGCTGGCACCCCCGCGCCGACCCAGGCCGGCTGCAGCTGCCCTGGCCACCCCACGGCACCTAGCTCGTCGAGGACGCGGCGTACCCGGCGGCCAAGGGCACCGGTGAGATCTCGGCGGCTAGCGAGTCGGGGCTGAGTCGTCTTCATGGCAGGCGCTCCCCTTGAGCTGGCCAGCGACCGTGCCAGACCCCCACCCGCACGATCGCGCCCACATCCAGCTTTCCACCCGGGAAGTGTACGCGTGCCCATCGCGGATTGCTCCCGCGAGCCGAAGTGCGCGGCGGGCAGCTACGCCGGCTGGGGGCTGGGGGTGCCGGAGCCCAGGGGCGGGAGGTAACCGAGGCGGCGCAGCCACAGCTCGGGCCGGCGGACCTCCGACCATCCGGGCATGTCCTCAGCGCCCATCCAGACGCGGTCCAGGGCCGGCTGCCCGCCCACCTCGGAGATCCGGCGCAGGAAGCGCTCGCCCTGCTGATACTGGCGCAGCTTGAGGGCCACTCCCGAGATCCAGAGCAGCAGCCGCTCGGCCGGATCTGGCTCCTCATGGCGGCGGTGGAAGGCGCGATCCAGGGTCTCGAAGTCGGGGAGGTGGCGCCGTCCGGCCTCGCGCATCACGAAGTTTCCGTGCCCCTCGAGCACCGACATCACCGCCTGCAAGCGCCCCACCAGTGACAGTTGCGGCCCCAGCCGGCGGGCCACCTGGACCAGCTCGCCGAGCCCGAGGCGAGCCCCGGCGCCGGGCATCTGGCTCAGCTCTTGGACGATCGAAACCAGGTGGGGTCGCAGCCAGGGGTGGTTCTCGAACTGCCAGGCGTGGGTCAGCTCGTGGAGCATGAGCCAGCGTCGCAGGGAGCCGAGCGGCAGCTCGGAGCGCTCGGAGAACTGGCGGACGTTGGGCTCCACGATCAGCAGGGCGGGCTCGGGTAGCTCGACGGGTTCGCCTTCCGCGGAGGGGAAGCTCAGCACGGGGTCATACTGCCCCAGCACCCGGCGGGCCATGAACCCGAGCAAAGTGCCCACGTACAGGCTGGCCGGCACCCGCATCAGCGGGCTCGGCCGAAAGGCGTTCCAGCCGTCCCGGCGCTCCTCGACCGGACGCAGCAGGCGCCGCATCATGGCCAGGTTCTGGTCGACGAAGGCGTGGCGGTCGATGACCCGGACCCTGCCGAAGCTCGCCTCGCCGGGGCGGGTGTGGCATGCCTCGGCCAGCCAGGGGACCAGCTCCTGCACCAAGGGGTCGTAGTCACCCGCGGCACCCTCGACCTCGGCCGCGCCCGCGGCCCCCGCTCTGGAGTAGGCGGTGCGGCGGACGAGCTCCCAGTCCAACAGGGGCGCGTCCGGATCCTTGAGCGATCGCGAGAGCCGCCGCTCGGCGGCGATGGCCACCCCCGCCGCCACCGCCGACCAGGTCACCACCGACTTGAGGTCGGGCACGGCGGGATCATAAGCCCCTATTGCGCCGGTGACTCCCGCTCGAAGCGCAGCTCCCGGCCCACCGGCTCGAACCCCAGCGGCCGGTAGAGCGCGACCAGCTCGAGGTTGCGGTAGCGCAGCACCGGCCGCAGGCCCTGGGCCTCCGCCGCCCGCCCGGCGGCGAGGACCACCTGCGACGCCAGCCCCCGGCGACGGAACTCGGAGCGGGTGGCTACCGCCCCCACCTCGACCAGGCCCCCGAAGGCCCGGCTCCAGCGGCAGGCGGCGACCGCCTCACCGCCCTGTTCGACGAGCCAGGTCCTCCCTTGCGAGAGCCGTTCGCGCCAGGTCTCTTCGGACTGCTCCCGCATCCAGGTCACCTCGTCGTAGAGCCGCCGCAAGCTCCCGGCATCGGCGGGGTCGGCCAGCCGGGCCGCCGGCAAGGCCGCCCGGGGCGGGGGCAACTCGATCCCGACCGCCATCTCCTGGACGTGGCGGATGAACCCCGGCAGGGTCAGGCTAGGGAGCTGCCCCTCGATCAAGACGATGCCCCCGACCTGCCCCGCCGCCGCCTCCGCCACGAGGCGCCCGCCTGGGCCTGCCAGCTCAGGGAAGGGGAGCAGCAGGCCGAGGACCCCGGGGGGGTGCACCGCCAGAGCTCGGACCTCCCCAGTCACCCCGAGGACGGCCTTGACCTCAGTCCGGTAGCGCTCCGGGTGCTGCTCCAGGTAATCGCCAGCGAGCAAGCCCGCCCAGCCCTGGGCGACCAGAAAGCGCCTGACCCGGGCCGCGAACCCCGGCCCCAGCGCCTCGAAGTACGGCCGCGGCACAGCTGCCTCCGCCTTCATCGGCAAATGATCGCCAAAGCGCGGTGGATCGGGCTGGCCGGCGCTGGCACTTGGGCTCCAGACCTGCTAGCACTCGGGGTGCGCGAGTGCTAACATGGGCGACGCAGACTCAGCGCTTTTCGCGCGTTCTGGGGAATCAGGAGGGACGAATGCCCAAGCAGCTGCTATTCGACACCGAGGCCCAGGCGGCCCTGAAGCGCGGGGTCGACAAGGTCGCGGACGCGGTGCGGATCACGATCGGGCCCAAGGGGCGCAACGTGGTCCTGGACAAGAAGTTCGGCAGCCCCACGATCACCAACGACGGGGTCACCATCGCCAAGGAGATCGAACTCGAGGACCCCTTCGAGAACATGGGCGCCCAGCTGGTCAAGGAAGTGGCCAGCAAGACCAATGACATCGCCGGCGACGGCACCACCACCGCCACGGTGCTGGCCTCGGCCATGATCAACGAAGGGCTGCGCCACGTGGCCTCGGGCGCCAACCCGGTCCAGCTCAAGGCGGGGATCCAGAAGGCGGTCGACCACGTCATCGAGGAGATCAAGAAGCACTCGGTGCCGATCAGCGAGCGGGAGAAGATTGCCCAGGTGGCGTCGATCTCCGCCGCCGACCCCGCCATTGGCGAGACCGTGGCAGAGGCCATGGAGAAGGTGGGCAAGGACGGCGTAATCACCGTCGAGGAGTCCAAGGGCATCGAGACGGAGCTCGACCTGGTCGAGGGCATGCAGTTCGACAAGGGCTACATCAGCGCCTACATGGTCACCAACGCCCAGGCCATGGAGGCGGCTCTGGAGGAGCCCTACATCCTGATCACCGACCGCAAGATCTCGGCGATCGCCGACCTGTTGCCGGTCGTGGAGAAGATCCACCAGTCGGGCAAGCCCCTCCTGGTGGTTGCCGAGGATGTGGACGGCGAGGCGCTCGCGACGCTGATCGTCAACAAGATCCGCGGCATCTTCACCGCGGTCGCGGTCAAGGCTCCCGGCTTCGGGGACCGTCGCAAGGCCATGCTCCAGGACATCGCGGTGCTGACCGGCGGCACCGTGGTCAGCGAGGAGCTGGGCCTCAAGCTGGACTCGGTGCAGCTGGACCAGCTGGGTCGGGCGCGCCGCGTCAAGGTGACCAAGGACGACACCACCATCGTCGAAGGTGCCGGGAGCAGCGACGCCATCAAGGGGCGGATTGAGCAGATCAAGGCCGAGATCGACAAGTCCACCAGCGACTGGGACAAGGAGAAGCTCCAGGAGCGGCTGGCCAAGCTGGCCGGTGGCGTCGCGGTGATCAAGGTGGGAGCCGCCACCGAGACCGAGCTCAAGGAGCGTAAGCACCGCATGGAGGACGCCGTCTCCGCCACCCGCGCCGCGGTGGAGGAGGGCATCGTGCCGGGCGGCGGCACCGTGCTGCTGCTGGCTCAGGGATCGCTCGGCAAGCTCAAGCTCTCGGGCGACGAGCAGGTTGGAGCCTCAATCGTCCGCCGCGCGCTCGAGGAGCCCGCTCGCCAGATCGCCAACAACGCCGGCGCCGAGGGGTCGGTGGTCGTGGAGCGGGTCCGGACCCTGCCACCTGGAGAGGGGTACAACGCGGCCAACGGCGAGTTCGTCGACATGGTCAAGGCGGGGATCATCGACCCCACCAAGGTCACGCGGTCAGCGGTGCAGAACGCGGCCTCGATCGCGGGGCTGCTGCTCACCACCGAGTCGCTGGTCACGGACATCCCGGAGAAGAGGGGAGCGGGCGCTCCCCCGGTCCCCGAGTACTGAGAGACCCGGGCTGAGCCCGGTCAAGGCGGCGGGGTGGCCCCTGGTCACCCCGCCGCTCTTTCATTTGCGCGGGGCCGAGGCGATCTCGACCCGGTCGTAAACTCCGGTCCCCAGTCTGCCCTCCGGGGAGGAACCCCAGGTGCCGCCCAGGCGTCCTGATCCTGCAGAAGAAGCCTTGGCCGAGCGGTGGATCGGCCTCTATGGGGATCTCGCCCTGCGCACCGCCTACCTCTACCTCGGCGACCGGGGACTGGCTGAGGACTGCGTCCAGGAGGCGCTGCTCAGCGCTTGGAGGGCGCGTGCGCGGCTGCGCGACCCGGGCGCGGAGCGGGGCTGGCTAATGACCATCGTGGCCAACGCCGCGCGCTCCATGCTGCGCCGCCGGGTGCCCGTCCCGACCGACGCCATCCCCCAGGAGCCCGCACCCGGCGACGCCTTCGCCGAGCTGGCCCTGGCGGCGGACCTGAGGCGGGCCTTGGCCCTGCTTACCTCAGAGCAGCGCGAGGTGATCGTGCTCCGGGTCTATCTGGACCTCTCGGTGGAAGAGACCGCCCGGACTCTGGGCGTGGCCGAGGGGACGGTCAAGTCGCGACTCAACCGGGCGCTTGAGGCCCTAAGGCAGGTATGGATCCCGAGCAGCGACTGATCGACGAGCTCCACGACGAGCTGCGCCGCTCACTGGACCAAATGCGGCTGGCTCCAGAAGAGCGCCAGCAGCTGCGCAACCGGCTGCTCGAGTCGCCGCCGTCCATCTGGGCTCGACTTCGTCCGCGGGGCCGGTCGGCCAGCCCGTGGGCGCGCGGGGCGGTGGCGGCGCTCGGGGCCTGCGCGATCGCCGCAGCGGTGAGCGTGCCCCTCCTGGAGCGGGCGCCAGCCAGCCAGCCGCCCCAGCTACGCAGCTTTGCCGTCATCTCCCCGCAGCCCCCCCGGGCCGCCGCCGGGGCCCAGCTCGCGCCCCTGCCCACTTGCCAGCCCGGCACTAAGCCGCGGGTCGTGGCGCAGCACAGCCACCTGAGCCTCGGACCCCGACAGAAGGCCCGCGTCGCGCTTCGAGAGATTGGGGGCAACTGCGTGATGAACGCCGAGGTGACCGGGCCCAGCCAGCTAGCGCTCGCCCTGATCGTCCTCTACAACCCCACCAGCGGGGTCAGCCATTACACCCTGCAGTGGCCGGGACAGCCTGAGTTCCTGCCGCGGCTGCCGTTGCGTGCCGGGGTCTACCGGATCACCGTGCGGGCCGGTTCCGGGCCGGCGACGGAGATAAGGGTGACGGTGCATGGCTAGAGCGGATCGCAGCCATGGGTAACAATGGGCACCGGCCATGGCCGCGATCCTCACTCTGCTCACCGACTTCGGCGAGTCGGACGGCTACGTGGGCGCGCTGCGGGGCGCCATCATCCGGGTGGCCCCCCGCCTTCAGCTGGAGACCCTCACCCATGGGGTACAGCCCCATGACATCGGTGCCGGGGCGTACTGGCTGGCGGCGTCGGCCCCGGCGTACCCGCTGGGGACGGTGCACTGCGCGGTGGTCG
>JBOHUK010000071.1:0-1307 GCA_050734395.1 Candidatus Dormibacteria bacterium | reverse complement strand
TCGAAGAGGATCCCGTGGACCGCCTTGGTGATCGGTATCTCCACCCCGAAGCGCTCGGCCAGCACCAGCGCGGCCCGCGAGGCGTTGACCCCCTCGGCGATCATGGGGGTCTCCTGCTGGGCCTGGGCCGGATCCTCGCCTTTGCCAATGCGCTCGCCCAGGCTGCGGTTGCGGCTGAGCCGGCTGACGCAGGTGACCAGGCAGTCGCCCACGCCTGCCAGCCCGGCAAAGGTGAAGGGATTGGCGCCGGCGCGCACCCCGAGGCGGGTCATCTCGGTGAGCCCCCGGGTGATGATGGCGGCCTTGGCGTTGTCGCCCACCCCCAGGCCATCGCAGACCCCAGCGGCGATGGCGATGACGTTCTTCATCGCCCCGGCGAACTCCACCCCGCGAGGGTCGTCGTTGGCGTAGAGGCGCCAGCTGGGGGCGGCCAGCCGGAGCACACCCTGCTGGCATGCCCAGGGCGACGCCGATGCCACCACCGCCGCCGTCGGCATGGCCCTCGCCACCTCGGCCGCCAGGTTGGGGCCGCTGAGCGCGGCCAGCCGCAGTAGGGCCGAATCGTCCAGCACCTCCGCCAGGACGGCTGTCATGGTGAGGGCGGACTCGGGCTCGAAGCCCTTGGCCGCGCTGACCAGCAGCGCCTCGGCAGGAAGCCAGGCCGCGGCGCGCTGGGCCAGCTCGCGCATGCCGTGGGTGGGGCTGGCGAAGAGCACCGTGTCGGCGCCCTCCAGGCAACCCTCCAAGCTGGAGCTCACCTGGATCTGGGGGGCCAGAACCAGGTCGCGCAGGTACAGGGGGTGGCGTCGAGTCCGCTCCACCTCCCCTGCCAGCTCGGGCCGGCGAAACCAGAGCCAGGTGGGGCGTTCGGGGGTGGCCAGCAGCTGGGCCAGGGCCAGCCCCCAGGACCCGGCGCCGAGGATGGCCAGCTTCAAGTTCGCTGCCGGGACCGGCGCAGGTGGACCCTCACCGGGGCACCTTCGAAGCCGAACCGCTCGCGGATCTGGTTCTCCAGGTAGCGCCCATAGCTGAAGTGGACCAGATCGGGGTCGTTGACGAAGAGGGCAAAGGTGGGGACCGGGCTGCGCGCCTGCACGGCGTAGTAGAGGCGCAGCCGTCTCCCCGCCCGACCGCTGGGAGGGGGGCGGCGCTCCATCGCCTCGCCCAACATCTGGTTGAGGTGGGGAGTGGGAATCCGCCGTGCCCGGGCCTCCGCCAGCGCAAAGGCCTGGGGCAGCAGCCGCTGCACTCCCCTGCCAGTCTGGGCGCTGGTGAACAGGAAGGGGGTGCCCGGGGCCCAGTCGTAG
>JBOHUK010000070.1:0-5916 GCA_050734395.1 Candidatus Dormibacteria bacterium | reverse complement strand
CGCCAGGATCTCCTGGCCGCGGCGGCTGACCAGGAAGTTGAGGAAGCGCTGGGCCACCGCCTGGTGGCGGCTGCTGCGCAGCACGGCGGCTCCCGAGACGTCGACGACGTACCCGGGGTTCCCCGGGGCCAGGAAGGCGAGGGCACAGTGCATTCCGGAGGCCCCGTCCTCAGCCCGCAGGCGATACCAGTAGTAGGCGTTGATGAGCCCGATCGCCGCCTGGCCGGAGTTGACCATGGCGGTGAGGGTCTCGTTGTCGGGGTAGACCCGGGGCCCGGCGTTGGCCTTGAGCCCGCGCAACCAGGCGATGGTGGCGCTGCGCCCATGGGCGCGGTCCACGGCCGTCACGATCGGCTGGAAGTCGGTCTCCCCCGGGGCGATTCCCAGCAGCCCGCGCCAGCGGGGATCGGCCAGCTGCATCACCGATCGGGGCAGCTGGACGGGGCGCAGGAGGTGGGTGTTGTAGACCAAGACGCTCACTCGCGCCGACACCCCGACCCACTCCCCCTGCGGCGAGCGATAGCGGCGGGGCACCAGGGCCAGCGTCGAGGCCTCGCCCCGGGCCAGCAGGTGGCGCCGCTGCAGGAACTCCAGAGCCGGGGAGTTCTCGGTGTAGATGAGGTCGGCGGGAGAGCCGCTCCCCTCCTGGACCAGCTGCTGGGCGAGCACGTCCTCGTCATTGGAGCGGACCGCGACCTGGACCCCGGTCGCCGCCTCGAAGGCGCGCACCAGGGTCTGGGTCGTCTGCGGGTGCTGGCCGTTGTAGAGGACCAGGGTCGTGGTCCCGACCGCGGCACAGCCCACCAGGCCCAGCGCCGTGCCGGCCAGCGAGAGCAGCGCCAGGCCGGCCGCCAAGCGCCCGGCCGGGCCGGGCCTGTGCTCGCTGACGATCTCGCTGCCTCCTGGGGCCGGATACTGGTTGAGAGCGGCTGGGATCAGCCCACCATACCAGTGAGTTAGGCGCAGCTAAATGATCGCTTCACCGCTCCGTAACCGAGAGGTGCCAGCCTGAGCCCCAGAACTCAGGAGCGCTGGCTGCTGTGGTCGCTCGGTTGTCTGTGGCTTCTCGACGGGGCCCTGCAGCTACAGCCGGTGATGCTCACCCGCGACTTCGCCGACAACGTCCTCTACGCCAACGCGCTGATGTACCAACCGCCTCCCCTGCAGGGCTGGCTGCTCACCCTGGTCCACCTGGGCAGCGCCAACCTGGCGGCGCTCAGCGTGGGCGCGGGGGCGCTGCAGCTCCTGCTCGGCCTCGGCATCCTCTACCGGCGCAGCCGCCGGCTGGCCCTGGGAGCGTCGGTCGCCTGGGCGCTCACCGTCTGGGTCGCGGGCGAGGGGCTCGGGGGCATGGCCACGGGCACGGCCCTGGTGGAGTTCGGGGCACCGGGGGCGGCGCTCCTCTACGCGGTGGTGGCCCTGCTGGTGTGGCCGCAACCGCGGGCGCGCCTGGGACTGCTGGGCGAGCGCGGGGCCAGGCTCATCTGGAGCGGGCTGTGGCTCCTGGCGGCCCTCCTGCACTTCCAGCCCCGCTTCCCGACGGGGGCGGTGCTCGCCTACAACCTGCAGTCGACGGCCCAGCAGCAGCCGGGGGGGCTGGCGGACCTCGACTACCACCTGGCCCAGCTGGCGGCGGCGCACGGCCTGGAGGTGGCGCTGGGCCTAGCGGTGGCCGAGCTGCTGCTGGCTGTCGGCGTCTGGTCGAACCGCTGGCGCCGAGCCACCCTCTACGCGGGAGCGCTCCTCACGCTCGGGTTCTGGGTCCTGGCCCAGGCGCTGGGGGGGCTGGCCGGCGGGCTCGGCAGCGACCCGGGCGCGGCGCCCCTGGTCCTGCTGCTGGCCCTGGCGGTCCACCCCTGCCGCCCCCGCCCGGCGTCGCTGCCGGCGCCGGCGCCACAGCCGGCCCGCGGCCGCGACCTGGGAGCCTCGCCGGCCCAACCGCAGACCCATGGCTGAGGCGCTGCAGAGGGAGCACGTTTCACCCTGGATCCCCGCGGCCCGGGTCGGGCTCGGCCTGCTGTTGCTGGCCGACGCCTGGCTGGGCTGGCATCCCGCCACCTATCTCAGCTACCCGTCGCTGGTCTACTCCAACGCCTCGGTCTCACCGCCTCCGCTCGCCACCGCCCTGGTCTTCGCCGCCGAGCTGCTGGGGCGCCAGCCCGCCCTGGCAGGGACGCTGCTGGCAGCGGTCGAGTCGGCGCTGGCGTTGCTCATCCTCACGGGGCTGCTGATCAAGTGGGCGCTGCCCGCCACCGCCGCCCTCACCCTGGTGATCTGGGTGTTCGGCCAGGGATTCGGCCTGCCCTTTGCGGCGGGAAGCACCGACCTGGGCTCGGGGATCCTCTACTCACTGGCGGCAGTGATGCTCTGGCGCGCGCCCGGGACCCGGAGCCTCAGCCTGGACCGCTGGCTGGAGCAGGACCGGGGCGGCCACCGCCGGCGCTGGGTGCGGCTGGGCGCCCTCGGGGGCTGCCTGGCCCTGCTGGCCCTGGCCCTGCTCCAGGCGCGAGCGGGCGCCACCCTCTGATCCGGGCCGGTCAAGCGGTACCGGCGGCTCGCCTTTGGCTCAGCGCAGGTAGAGCAGCCCCTGGCTGCCCAGAGCATCGATCCGTTCCAGCGCCAGCTCGGTGCCCTTGGCGGCGCAGTGACCTGGATCCGGGACCATGCGGGCCATCACCCCGAGGCCCTGCGAGAGCTGCTCCCCCAGGCGCGCCAGGGCCAGGCCCCGTCCCGCCAGCGCCAGGCCCGAGCGCCGCGCCTGGTCCAGCTGCCGCGAGTCCAGCTCCTCCAGCATCCCCTCCAAGAGCGAGCTGAGGGCAGTCAGCCCCCAGGGATCCTCCCAGCCGCCCGAGTCGGCGGGGCGCAGCTCCAGCGAGCGCTGCACCAGGAGGCCCTCGTGGCAGATCACCGCTGCCGAGGCGGTGCGCGGGGTGAGGAACAGGAACGGGGTGGGGCTCCAGGAGGCGACCGGGATCCCGGCGCCCAGGGCGGCCGCCAGCGGCAGGTCCATCATGTGCGCCATCCGCGCCCCCGAGGCCAGAGCCGCCTCCAGCAGCGCCCGGCGGCCCTGGGTGTCGAGCTCGGTGGGCACCCCCAGCATGAGCTCGTGGCGGGTGAAGAGCATCCGCCCCACCACCCGGAAGATCACCAGGCGCAGCAGCTGCTCGGCCCCGCGCAGGTCGGCGAGCCGTCGCGATCCCAAGGGCCAGCTCACCGCTACCTCGTCCCGGCCGGAGGCGGCCTGCTCCAGCGCCTGGCTGCCGAAGCCCAGCGAGCGGCCGCTCTGGCGCTGGCGCGAGAGCGCCGCCGGCTCCTCCAGGATCAGGCCCTCGCCCCTGGCATACACCTCGATGTGCTCGGGAGAAAGCTCGATCCCGAAGCGCCGCGCGGCCACCTAAGGCTCCGCCGCCTGCGGGGGGTGGCGCGCCAGCTCGACCCCCAGCCCCGCCAGCTTGCCCTCCAATTCCTGGTAGCCCCGGTCCAGGTGGCGGAGATTGCTCAGCCAGGTGGTGCCGTCGGCGCAGAGCCCGGCGATCACCAGACCCGCGCCGGTCCGGATGTCGGAGATCTCCAGTTCCGCGCCCCTGAGCGGCACCCCCCCCGTGACCATGACGCTGCGGCCGAAGAGCTGGATCTGCGCCCCCAGGCGCTGGAGCTGCTCCGCGTGCCGGAAGCGGTTCTCGAAGAGCAGCTCGGAGACGGTGCTCACCCCCCGGGCCTGGGTCATGAGGGCGACGTACTGCGGCTGCAGGTCGGTGGGGAAGCCAGGGTGGGGCCAGGTGGTCATGTCGACGCTGCGCAGCGGCTCACGCGCCCAGATCCGCAACCAGGTACCCCCCTCCTCCACCAGGCACCCGGCGTGGCGCAGCTTGTGCAGCACCTGCCCCAGGTCGTCGCAGAAGAGCTGGTCGATGAGCACGTCGCCACCGGTGGCCGCGGCGGCCATGGCGAAGGTGCCGGCCTCGATGTAGTCGGCCCGCACCCGGTGCTCGGCCGGGTGCAGCCGCGCCACCCCCTCGATGACGATCCGGTCTCCCCCCGCCCCGGAGACCCGGGCCCCCATCGCCTTCAGGCAGAGCGCCAGGTCCACCACGTGGGGCTCCCGGGCGGCGTTGGAGATGACGGTGATGCCCTCGGCGCGGGCCGCCGCCATCATCAGGTTCTCGGTGCCGGTGACCGTCGGCAGGTCCAGCTGGATGTGGGCCCCGTGCAGCCGCCGCGCCCGCGCCCGGATCCCGAACTCGTCCTCGGTGACCTCGGCGCCCATCGCCCGCAGCCCCTCCAGGTGCTGCTCCACCCGGCGCAGGCCGATGTCGTCGCCCCCGGGCATGGGCAGCATCGCCTCTCCCCGCGCGGCCAGCAGCGGGCCGAGCACCAACAAGGAGGCGCGCATCCGCCCCGCCAGCTCGGGCTGCGCCTCCACCCGGTCCAGCGGCCGCGGGTCCAGCTCGAGGTCGCTGCCGGAGCGGTCCACCCGCACCCCCAGCCCCTCCAGCAGCGAGCACATGGTCTGGACGTCCTCGATGAGGGGGAGGTTGCTGAGCCGCAGCGGCCCCTCGGCCAGCAGCGCCGCCGCCATCTGCGGCAGGGCGGCGTTCTTGCTGCCGCTGACGGTCACCCGGCCGCGCAGCCGCGCCGGGCCGCGCAGCTCCAGCCGGTCGTCCCGGGGTGGCGCGCTCACCGCCTCAGCCATGACGCCCCTCCAGCTCCCCCGCCGCCGCGGTGGCGGCCTGGTGCCAGCGCAGCCCGCCGCGGCGGCGCACCCGCCAGGCCAGCAGGCCCAGTGTCAGCACCAGCAGGCCCAGCGCCACCGCCAGGATCTTGCGGTGGCCGAAGACGGCCAGACCCACGCAGCCCAGGATGGCGGTGACCAGGTAGAAGGCGATCGCGGTCTCCCGGGGGGTGAGCCCGAGCGCGAGCAGCCGGTGGTGGAGGTGGCGAGTGTCGGCCTGGGCCACGCGCGCCCCGGAGCGCCGCCGGCGCCAGATGGCGAAGGCGGTGTCGGAGATGGGCAACGCCAGCGCCAGCACCGGCACGAACAGGGCCAGGGCGACCGTGACCTTGGCCACCCCGACGATGGTGATGATCCCGACCAGGAGCCCCAGCAGGTGGGAGCCGGAGTCGCCCATGAAGATCCGGGCGGGGGCGAAGTTGAAGCACAGGAAGCCCAGGCAGGCCCCGATCAGGGCGGCGGAGAGCAGCATCACCCCGCCCTGGCTGGGCTCCAGCCCGAGGCGGTTGACCGCCGCCAGGTAGAGCACCCCGCCGACGATGGCGACCACCCCGGCCGCCAGCCCGTCGACCCCATCCAGCAGGTTGATCGAGTTCTGCATGCCGACCAGCCAGATCACCGTCACCGGGATCGCCGCCCAGGCCAGGTGGATGGCCAGTCCCGGCAGGTTGATCGAGCCGATCGTGATGGCGAAGGCGACGGCGACCAGGAGCGAGCAGATCACCTGCAGCACCAGCTTGGTCCAGTAGGCGAGCCCGAGGATGTCGTCCGCCGCCAGCAGCACCGTGACCGCGACCGCCGCCCCGGCGATCTGCGCCCAGTCGTGCACCCCCCGGCCGAAGGTGACCAGGGCCACCACGAAGCCCACCATCATCGCCAGCCCACCCAGGCGCCCGGTGGGCCGGTCGTGGATGTGGCGGCCGCCGGGCTGGTCCACGGCGTGGAGGCGGAAGCTGAGCCAGCGCGCCAGGGGCACGGTGGCGACGGTGACCACGACCGCCACCACCAGCATCGGCAGGGCGCTGAGGTAGGGGTTGGCGGCGGTGGGCACGCTCAAGCCCCCGATCAGCCGTAGGGCAGCGGGAAGGCCTCGCAGAGCGCCCGGGCCCGGGCCTTGACCCGGGCCTGGACCTCCGCGTCGTCCAGGTTGTGCAGGCTCGAGCCGATCAGGGCGGCGATCTCGT
>JBOHUK010000069.1:0-2062 GCA_050734395.1 Candidatus Dormibacteria bacterium | reverse complement strand
CACCTACCCGGTGACTCCGGTGACCACGGCCGCGGGCATGGTGCTCAGCGACCTGGCGGTGATGGACATCTATCCCAACCACCAGGCGCAGGGCGGGAGCGGCCAGTACGGCGCCGTCACCTTCACCCTGTACACCGACTCGGCCTGCACCCTGACCGATGAGGTCATGGACAGCGGCAGCGCGATCACCCAAACCGACGACATCGCGTGGGTGAGCTCGGCCAGCCAAATGCAGGCCAACGCGTCGATCGCCCTGACCGACGCTCTGACGCCTGGCACCTATTACTGGCTCGCCAGCTACGGCGGTAACTACGACAACACCTCGTACAGCACTTGTGGCGAGCCGATCACCATCGCCAGCAACGTTCCCTCCATCTCCACAACTCCGTCTTCGACCAGCGTCACCACCGGTGCCTCGATCCACGACTTGGCCACGGTGACGGGGCTCGTGAATGCCTCGAGCACCGACACCATCACCTTCTCGCTGGTCTCGAGCTGCAGCGGCTCGGGCAGCCCGGTGACGGCGGGCACCATCGTGGTTAGCCTTAGCGGGAGCACGGCGACTGCCACCTCTGATTCCATCAGTGCCCCGGCGGCAGGTACCTACTACTGGCTCGCGACCTTCAACGGCGACAGCAACAACGCCGCGGTCGCCGAGACCTGCGGCACTGAGAAGGTCATCGTGACCGGTAGCACACCGGGCACCGGAGGCACCACTCCGGGCACGGGAGGTGCTAGCACACCCGGGACGGGCGCCGACCTGTTCGGACCCGGCCTGGCCGGCCTGCTGACCATCCTTCTGGGTGGCCTGCTGGTGATCGCCGCCCGGCGTTGGCGGTGGCTCGGCAACCACTGATCGACTGACGACCTCAAATCCCGCGTCCGCCAGGGCCGCGTCCCTGGCGGGCCGGGGTTGACCGTGCCCCGGGAGGGGGGCTGGTCGAGCCCCGTGGGGGCTTAGGTAGACTCCCGGAGCGGTTGAGCGTGGCCCGGGGCCGCGCGCCCGCCGCCCGGCCGGGACTCCGGTCCGGACCGCTCCCAGCTCCGGAGGGACCATGGCCGAGATCGATCCCGACTTCCTACAGCTGCCCCTGGACCGGCTCCAGGCCGCCTTTCAGGAGGCAGCCGGTGGCGTGCCGGGGCTGGGCTACGGGGACCTCAGGGTCCACCGTGACCGCATCCAGGGGATCCACGTGCGCGAGCACGACCTGATCTCGCTGGGGGAGTCCGAGCCCTTGGGGCTGGGGGTGCGCCTGGTGGTGGAGGGATCCTGGGGCTTCGCCGCCACCAGTCAGCTCACCGAGGAAGGCGTCAGCCGGGCGGTCGGGGCGGCGGCCGAGATGGCGAGGCGGCTCCGCCCGCTCCTGGATGAGCGGGTGGAACTGGCCCCCGAGCCTCCCCACCAGGAGACCTGGATCGGGGAGGTTGAGCAGAACCCCTTCTCGGTCCCGGCAGAGCGCAAGGTCGAGTTCATGCTGGACATCACCGACCGGGGGCTGCGGGCGGGGGCCAAGTTCGCCGAGTTCTACCTGCTCCAGGTGCAGGAGAACCGGCTCTTCGTCAGCACCGAGGGCTCGCGGATCCTGCAGCAGCGCTCCCGCCTCAACCCCATCTGCGAGGTGGGGATGGTCGACGAGCAGGGCTCAGGCCTGGTCGAGACGATGCGCTCCACCGCCGGGCCGGTGGGCCGGGGCTGGGAGTACGTCCTCGGCCACGGCTTCCCCGAGCAGGTGGAGCAGGTGGTCGAGTGGCTGCACGAGAAGCTCACCGCGCCGACGGTGCGCCCGGGGGCCTACGACCTGGTGCTCCACCCCTCCAACCTCTGGCTCACGATCCACGAGTCGGTCGCCCACGGCACCGAGCTGGACCGGGCTTTGGGCTACGAGGCCAACTACGCTGGCACCACCTTCGCCACCCCCGACCAGGTGGGCTCGCTGCGCTACGGCTCGAAGCGCATGCACGTGACCGGCGACCGGCTGGAGCCCAAGGGGCTGGCCACGGTCGGGTTCGACGACGAGGGGGTGGGGGCGCAGCGCTGGGACATCATCAAAGAGGGAATCCT
>JBOHUK010000068.1:0-1700 GCA_050734395.1 Candidatus Dormibacteria bacterium | reverse complement strand
CAATGCCGGGGAGTTAGGTTTCGGGCGCGGCGGTCAAGTACCTGCTTCGGCGTGTCGTGGCTGCAAAACAACGGAGGTCCGGTAAGACGGGAAATCGACCAAGATCAACCGTCGCGAGGACCTCCGTTGCCTGCCCAGTCTGCCATCGGTTCGGCTGTTACGACCATCACCAGGACGATCACCGTGGCGGCGGGGGTGTTCGCGCCCGGGCATCTGGGTGAGCTGACGCAGGTGATCCCGTTCGAGCTGGTGGACGGGGTGCTGGCGGATGCCCGCGCGACCCAGCGGCGGCTGCGGGCGCTGCCCTCGCGGGTGGGGGTCTACTTCGTGCTGGCGCTGGGGCTGTTCCCGCAGGCCGGCTACCTGGGGGTGTGGGCGAAGCTGACCGCGGCCCTGGACGGGCTGGGCCTGGCCGCGCCCTCGCCCCGGGCGCTGCGGGACCTGCGGCGGCGGATCGGCGCCGCTCCGCTGAAGGCCCTGTTTGAGCTGCTGGCCGGGCCGGTGGCCTGGCCGCGCACGCCGGGGGTGTGCTTCGGCCGGTACCGCACGGTGGCCTTCGACGGCTGCCGGTCGCTGAAGGTCCCCGACACCGAGCGGAACCGGGCCTGGCTGGGCAAGCTGAACGCCGCGCTCGGGGTGACCGGCTACCCGGTGATCCAGCTGATGACCTTGTGCGAGACCGGCACCCGGGCGCTGATCGGCGCGGTGTTCGGCAGCACCGCCGCCGGGGAGATCACCTGGGCGCGCCAGCTGCTGCACCTGCTGGATGCGACCATGCTGGTGCTGGCCGACCGCGGGTTTGACGCCGGGACCTTCCTGGCCGAGGTCGCCGCCACCCGCGCCCAGTTCCTGGTCCGGCTGCGCTCCACCCGCCGCCCGACGGTCCTGCGGCACCTGCCCGACGGGTCGGTGCTGTCGGTCATCGGCGGCGTCAAAGTCCGCATCATCACGGCATCGGTGACCGTGACCTGCCACGACGGCACCAGCTACGGCGACCGCTACCGGCTGGCCACCACCCTGCTCGATCACCGCGCCTACCCCGCCGGGGCGCTGATCACCTTGTACCACGAGCGCTGGGAACACGAGATCGCCTACCTCGCGCTGCGCCACACCCTGCTGCAAGGCCGGGTGCTGCGCTCGGGCGACCCGGCCGGGCTGGAACAGGAGATGTGGGCGCTGCTGGCCCTCTACCAGGCGCTGCGGATCGCGATGACCGACGCCGTGTCCACCGTCCCGGGCACCGACCCCGACCGCGCCAGCTACCAGATCGCCGCCGAGACCGCCACCACGCTGGTCACCCAGGCCAGCGGCGTCAGCCCCGCCGCCACCTGCCTGACCGGGCAGATCGGCCGCGCCGTCCTGGCCCGCCTGCACGGCCCCCGCCGGCCCCGCGTCTGCGCCCGCCGGGTCAAATCCCCGCTCAGCCGCTGGAACAAGCACCCGCCCGGCAAGCCCCGCACCTGCCTGCGGATCACCAAGATCACCACCGCTATCAGCCGGGAACACACGCCGGCCGCGACACGCGCCGAACAGAGCTTGACAACCGCCAGAGGCCCTTAACTCCCCGGCATTGAGCCTAGGGCGGCGGCAAGTTCATGCATCGCGAGACACCACCATCCGGCAGGCCACCGCGACCAGTGCGGCGGCGAGGATCAGGAAAATGCCGGTCTCGATGCCCTGAAAGGCCCACAATCGGCTGG
>JBOHUK010000067.1:0-4656 GCA_050734395.1 Candidatus Dormibacteria bacterium | reverse complement strand
AGGTCGAACTGGCTGCCGTGCAGCGGACACTCGACCGAGCAGGCGCTCGAGTGAAGCTCGCCCTCGGAGAGCGAGGCCATGGCGTGGCTGCAGGTGTCATCGAGCACGTGGAACTCGCCGTCGACGTTGAACACCGCGATCGGCAGGTCCCCGACCTCCACGCGGGCGGCATGCCCGGGCGGGACCGCCGAGGCCTCGCAGATGCGGATCCATTCGTCCATCTCAGGCGGCTCGGGGCGAGCCTGCCAGACCTCCGGACTCAGCCAGTCGCGCCAGTCCCTGGAGCACCCACTGCCGGGTCGCCTCGCGGGCGGCACCCTCGGGGAAGGAGTCGATGACGTCCGCGAAGAACCCCTCCACCACCAGCCGCCGCGCCTGGTCTTGAGGCACGCCCCGCGCCTGGCAGTAGAAGAGTTGGTCGTCGTCGATCCGGCCGGCGGTGGACCCGTGCGTGCAGCGCACGTCATTGGCCAGGATCTCCAAGGTGGGATTGCTGTCGGCCTTGGCGGTGGGACTGAGCAGCAGGTTGCGGTTCTGCACGTAGGCATTGGTCTTCTGGGCCCCGACCGCGACCCTGATCAGCCCGGCGTACACGGAGCGAGCGCGGTCCGCGACCGCCGCCCGGTAGAGGAGGTCGCTCACCGCCCCGGGCGCCAGGTGGTCCTGCAAGGTCTGCACGTCGATGTGCTGGCGGCCCTGCTCGAGCCCCAGCCCAACCAGCTTGGCCTCGGAGGCCTGGCCCGCCAGCTCCACCTCGAAGTACCCCTTCTGCCAGGCGCTGCCGAGGGCGGCCCAGCGCAGGTCGTAGCGGGCCTCGCGACCGACGCGGACCCGGGCCGTCGACTGCACCACCGTCTCGCTCCCGCAGCGCTGCACCACGACATGGGTGAGGTGGGCACCATCCGCGAGCTCGACCTCGGCCACCGGGCAGAGCAGGGCTTGGTCCTGATCGGGTGAGACCCATTCCTCGACCAGGGTCAGGCTGCTGCCCGCCTCCAGCCGCACCAGCACCCGCGGGAAGGCCGCTCCGGACCGGTCCCCCCCCAACACCACGCGGACCGGTCGCGCGATTGTGACTCCAGCTGGCACGTATACCGCCGCGCCGCCGACCAGCTGGGCCGTGTTCAGGGCCACCAGCTTGCGCAGCCCAGGGGCTGCAACCGTCCCCATGAGCGTGCGCCAGGGACCACCCTCCTGGCGCAGCGCCGGCGCCAGGTCGAAGCCGGGGCTGCCCGGATGCGAGAGCTCACCGACGACTCCTCCTGGGTCGCAGACAAGGGTCGCGACCGCCCCGAGCTCGGCCAGCGGCCCTCCGCTCGCCTCCCGCAGGTACTCAGGCGGGGACCCCTGGGTCCCGAGATCGGCCCCTGCGGCGAACGCCGCGGGGTCGAGGCGGTCTATCTGCGGCGACCGGCGCCAGTCCTCGTCCCTGCCTGAGGCCGGCCAGGGCAACTCCGCATATGCGGCGACGGCGAGGCGACGCAATTGCGTGAGCCATGCGGGCTCGCCACCCGGCAGCACCGCCGCCCAGGCCCGCTCACGGGTCAGGGGCGAGGAGGAAGCGACTCGCGACAAGGGCTAGCCGCACGCGCTCCGGCGACACCAATCCAGGGAGCGACTCGTCATCCCACGCTGCCCTCCATCTGCAGCGTGATCAGCCGGTTGAGCTCGAGAGCGTACTCCATGGGCAGCTCCTTCACGAAGGGCTCGATGAAGCCGTTGACGATCATCGCCGTAGCCTCGACCTCGGAGATGCCCCGCGACTGAAGGTAGAAGAGCTGCTCGTCACCCACCTTGCTCACCGTCGCCTCATGGCCAATCTGCACATCGGCGGCCTCGATGTCCATGTACGGGTAGGTGTCGCTGCGCGCGGTGTCGTCGAGAAGCAGAGCGTCACAGCGCACGTTCGAGCGCACGTTGTGCGCCTTGGGATAGACCTTGAGGTGACCTCGGTACGACGTCCTTCCCGTGCCCTTGCTCACCGACTTGCTCACGATGCTGCTGGTGGTGTTGGGCGCCACGTGGAACATCTTGGCGCCGGCGTCCTGGTGCTGGCCCGGACCCGCAAAGGCAATCGAAAGCACTTCGCCGTGGGCCCGCTCGCCCATCAGGTAGACCGACGGGTACTTCTGGGTGACCTTGCTGCCCAGGTTGCCATCAATCCAGCTCACGACCGCGCCCGCCTTGGCGACGGCTCGCTTGGTGACCAGGTTGTAGACGTTGTTCGACCAGTTCTGGATGGTCGTGTAGCGCACATTGGAGCGGGGCTCGGCGATGATCTCGACGACTGCTGAGTGCAGGGAATCGCGGCTGTAGGTCGGAGCGGTGCAGCCCTCGATGTAGTGGACGAAGCTGTCCTCTTCGGCGATGATCAGGGTCCGCTCGAACTGGCCCATGCTCTCGCTGTTGATGCGGAAGTAAGCCTGGAGCGGGATCTCGACGCGGACCCCCTTGGGCACGTAGACGAAGGAGCCGCCGGACCAGACCGCCGAGTTGAGGGCGGCGAACTTATTGTCATTGGGCGGGATGACGGTGCCGAAGTACTTGCGGAAGATCTCAGGGTGCTCACGCAGGCCGGTGTCGCAGTCGCAGAAGATGACGCCCAGCTTCTCCAGGTCCTCGCGGATGGAGTGGTAGACCACCTCGGACTCGTACTGGGCTGAGACCCCGGCCAGGAACTTGCGCTCCGCCTCGGGAATGCCCAGCCGGTCGAAGGTGCGCTTGATCGCCTCCGGGACCTCGTCCCAGGAGCGCCCCTGCTCCTCGGCAGGCCGCACGTAGTAGTAGATCTCGTCGAAGTCGATCCCCGACAGGTCGGCTCCCCAGCTGGGCATGGCCCGCTGGCGGAAGTGGTCGAGCGACTTGAGGCGGAACTGGAGCATCCACTCCGGCTCGCCCTTCCGCTTCGAGATGTCGGCGACCACCTCTCGGCTCAGGCCCTTCTGGGCCCGGAAGACGAACTGGTCGCCATCGTTGAACCCGTAGCGGTAGTCCTTGGTCAGCTCCTTGGCGGCGACTGCCATCACTCTCCTTCGTTGATATTCCGACCCGCTAGCTAGTATTTTACCCCGCCCGGCCCAGCCGCGGATTTAGGCCTGCGGCACCAGCCCGGCGTCGGCCAGGAGCGGGTCGTACCCGCTGCGCTCGATCTGGTCCACCAGCTCGCGGTCCCCCGAGGCCACGATCCTGCCCGCCGCCATCACGTGGACGCGGTCGGGGACGATGTACTCGAGGATGCGCTGGTAGTGGGTGATGATCAGGACGCCCATGTCGGCGCCCCGGACGCGGTTCACGCCGTCGGCGACGGTCCGCAGGGCGTCGACGTCGAGCCCGCTGTCGGTCTCGTCCAGGATCGCCAGCTCGGGGCGCAGCACAGCCAGCTGGACGATCTCCATCCGCTTCTTCTCGCCACCCGAGAAGCCGTCGTTGATGTAGCGGGACATGAAGGCCTGGTCCATCTTCAGCTCGCTCACCCGCTCCCGGACCAGCTTGAGGAAGTCCCGGGCCGGCAGCTCCTTGCCCTGGCCCTTGAGCGCCGCCCGCAGGAAATTGACCGTGGTCACCCCGGGGATGGCGGTCGGGTACTGCAGGCTGAGGAACAGACCCATCCGGGCACGCTCCTCAGGAGGTAGCCCGAGCAGGCTCCGGCCCTTCCAGTGGATGTCCCCGGCGGTGACCTGGTAACGCGGGTGGCCCATCACGGCGTAGCCGAGGCTCGTCTTGCCGGCCCCGTTCGGCCCCATCAGGGCGTGCACCTCGCCGCGGGGCACGGCCAGGCTGACGCCGGCGAGGATCTGCTTGCCGTCCACCTCGACCGCGAGGTCCGCGACCTCGAGCCGGTCCTGGGCGACAGCCACCTCAGCCACGGGCAGCGACCCCCAACGGATCGGCCAGCAGCGCCGCCCCCGGGCAATCCGGGAGGGCCGGGCTGGGCTCACGCATGAGGTCCGCCAAGGTGGTCCCGCCGAGCACCTGCTTGATCGCCTCCTGGAGCCGGGCCCAGAGCGGGCGGCTCAAGCACTCAGGCTCGCGCGGGCAGGACCCGGCGACGTAGCTCTCCGCCAGGCACTCCACCGGGGCCAGTGGCCCCTCCAAGAGCTCGACGATCTCCAGAACCGTCACCTGCTGCGGGAGGCGCGCCAGCCGGTAGCCGCCGTGCAGGCCCCGCGTGCCCTCGACCAGCCCGGCGCGGCGCAGCGGGGCCACCAACTGCTCGAGGTAGGCGAGCGGCATCAGCTCCCGGCGGGCGATCTCCGCCAGGCTCAAAGGAGGGCCACCATAGCCCTTGCCCAGCTCGGTCATCATCCGCAACCCGTAGTGGGCTCGAGACGAGATGCGGGTGGTGATCGGAGCCGGGCCGCTTATTCCGACCTGCACACCACCATTTTACCGTGCCCCGGCCCAGGCACCGGCCCAGCCATCAGACCGGCGAGGTCGCCGCCGCCTCGAGGGCTCGCACCTCGTGCGCGATCACCTGCCCCGCCCGGCGCACCTGCTCCGTGGTCGTCGACCTGCCCAGCGTGAGGCGGAGGTGGGCGCCTGCCAGATCAGGTGGCAGCCCCATCGCCAAGAGCACGTGGGAGGGAGCCAAGGAGCCGCTGGCGCAGGCCGAGCCGGCCGACCCGTAGACCCCGGCCCGGTCCAGGCGCAGCAGGA
>JBOHUK010000066.1:0-1771 GCA_050734395.1 Candidatus Dormibacteria bacterium | reverse complement strand
GCCCCAGATCCTCTGCAGTTCCCCGCGCAGGGCCGCGCGCCCGGCGCCACCGCGCAGCAGTGGGCGCAGGTCGTGGCCGCCCGAGGTGAACAGGCAGGTGTGAAGGCGGCCGTCGGCGGTGAGGCGCAGCCGCGAGCAACTGCCGCAGAAGGGACGGGTGACGGAGGTGATCAGACCCAGCTCCCCGCCCCCATCGAGGTAGCGGTAGCGACTCGCCACCTCTCCCGGATGGTCCGGAGCCACCTCCTCCACCAGCCAGCGGGCGCCGATCAATTCGAGCAGCTCGGAGGCGGGGACCACCTCCTCCATCCGCCAGCCGTGGCTCTCCCCGACATCCATGTACTCGATGAGCCGCAGGGTGTGCCCATGCTCCCGGGCGAACTCGGCCAGGTCCAAGACTCCCGAGTCGTTCAGCCCGCGGCGCACGACCGCATTGAGCTTGATGGGGCCGAGACCCGCCGCCACCGCGGCGCTGATGCCCCCCAGCACCTGCTCCACCTTGACCCCCACCCCGTTCATGAGCGCGAAGGTCTGCGGATCCATCGAGTCCAGGCTCACCGTCACCCGACCCAGCCCCGCCTCCGCCAGGGGCTTGGCCCAGCGTGCCAGCAGGGCGCCGTTGGTGGTTAGCGCCAGATCCTCGACTCCGGGCAGCGCCGCCAGCTGCTGCACCAGCGAGGTCAGCTGGCGGCGGAGCAGGGGCTCACCCCCGGTGAGCCTGACCTTGCGCACCCCGAGGTCCGTCGCTACCGCCACCACCTCGACGATCTCCTCGAAGGTGAGGACCTCGGCGCGGGGCAGGAAACGGAAGCCGGGACCGAACACCTCGCTGGGCATGCAGTAGCGGCAGCGGAAGTTGCAGCGGTCGGTGACCGACACGCGCAGGTCGGTGAGCGGACGCCCGAGGCGGTCTTGGGGAGGCTTCACCCCACCCATGCTAGACCCGGGCGGCGCTCCACCCTCACGGATCAGCTCAGTGGGCGACGGCCGCCCGCACCGACTCCTTGAGCGAGCCCATCGTCTTCATGACCGCGGTCGGCTCGTAGCCGCAGTGGGCCATGCAGTTGGCGCACTTGGGGTTGCGGCCCCGCCCGTAGCTGTCCCAGTCGGTGGTCTCCACCAGCTCCTTGTAGGAGCCGACGTAGCCGTCTGAGAGCAGGTAGCAGGGGCGCTGCCATCCGAAGATCGAGTAGCAGGGGATGCCCCAAGCGGTGCAGCTGAAGTCGACCTTGCCCTCGAGGAAGTCGAGGAAGAGCGGTGAGTGGTTGAGCCGCCACTTCTGCCGGCGGCCCTCGGAGAAGGCCTCCTGGAAGATCTGGCGAGTGCGCTCCACCCCCATGAAGTGCTCCTGGTCCGGAGCCTTCTCGTAGGCGTAGGCGGGCGAGATCTGCATGTTGTCGACTTCCAGCTCGTCGTTGAGGAAGTCGAGCACCGCCCGTACCGACGTCGAGTCGTCCTGGGTGAAGAAGGTGGTGTTGGTGGTGACCCGGAAGCCCCGGCGCTTGGCCTCCTTGATCGCCGCCACCGCCTTGTCGAAGACGCCAGGGCGGCAGACCGACTCGTCGTGGCGCTCCTTGAGCCCGTCCATGTGGATGGACCAAGCGAAGTAGGGATGCGGCTTGAAGAGGTCGATCTTGCGGTCCATGAGGATGGCGTTGGTGCAGAGGTAGACGAACTTCTTGCGGTCCAGCAGCGCCTGAACGATCTGGTCGATCTCCTTGTGGACCAGGGGCTCGCCCCCGGCGATGGAGACGACCGGGGCGCCGCACTC
>JBOHUK010000065.1:0-6549 GCA_050734395.1 Candidatus Dormibacteria bacterium | reverse complement strand
GTGGGCGCCCACCGGGACCGGCTCGGTGGCCAGCACCTCGCGGACCACCTCCCCCGGCTGCTGGCCGCGCAGCTCCGCCGAGGCCCGCAGTACCAGCCGGTGCGTGAGCACCGCCGGGGCCAGGTGCTTGACGTCGTCGGGGATGACGTAGTCCCGACCCAGCAGCAGGGCCCGCGCCTGAGCGGTCCGCAGCAGCCCCAGACTGGCGCGGGCGCTCCCGCCCAGCGCCAGGTCCGGGTGCTCCCTGGTGCGCTGCACCAGCCGCACCAGGTAGACCCGCACCTCCTCACCGGCGTGGACCGCGGCGGCGGCGCGGCGCAGCTCCGGCAGCTGCCCGCTGTCGCTGACCGGCTGCAGGCTGGTGAGCGGCGAGGACTGGCCGAAGCGCTCCAGGATCTCCAGCTCGCCTTCGAGGTCGGCGTAGCCGAGGCTGACCCGGACCAGGAAGCGGTCCAGCTGGGCCTCGGGGAGCGGAAAGGTGCCCTGGTACTCGATCGGGTTCTGGGTGGCCAGCACCATGAAGGGGTCGGGGAGGGGGTGGGTGGTGCCGTCCACCGTCACCTGGCGCTCCTCCATCGCCTCCAGCAGGGCCGACTGGGTCTTGGGGGTGGCCCGGTTGACCTCGTCGGCCAGCAACACCTGGGTGAACACCGGCCCCTTGCGGAACTCGAAGGTGCCCCTGGTCGGGTTGTAGATGCTGGCGCCGGTGATGTCCCCCGGCAGCAGGTCGGGGGTGAACTGGATCCGATCGAAGCGGCAGCCACTGGCGCGCGCCAGGGCCTTGGCGAGGATGGTCTTGCCCACTCCGGGCACGTCCTCGATCAGCACGTGCCCACCCACCAGCCAGGCGATGGCGCAGACCTCGATCTGCGCCCGGTTGCCGACGATCACCGTCCCCACGGCATCGACCAGGCGGCGCAGCGCCTGGGTGGCAGTCGAGGGCACGCAGGTCCCCTTTGGGCTGGCTGAAGCTCCTACGCCGGGAAGCTCGGCCAGTATAGAACCGGCCTCGCCAACTTCCGCCCTCGGCTAGAGGCGTTCCACCCGGCCCAGCTCGAGTACGAATACGGTGGCCCGACCCACCTCAACCTCCACGTCCAGCTCGCCGGTGTAGGGCCCGCCATTGCTCGTCAGCTGCTCATGCCGGGGCTTGCAGACCGAGCGCAGGGTGGAGATCGCCTCCTCCACCAGGCTGTCGTCCACCCCCAGCAGCAGGAGTGAGTTGCGGCGCTGCAGAAAGCCGCCCTCGCTGTTGAGCCGGGTGACCCCGAAGCCACGCCCTCCCAGCACCTCCAGGGCCCGGGTGGCGTCCTGCTCGTGGACGATCGCAACCACCAGCTTCAGCGGCTTGTCCTCGCCTGCAAGCGCTCTCCCACAACCCGTCGACAGGCCCGGGCCAGGTCCCCCGCCGGCTGGCCCGCGTCCAGCACCACCACCCGGCGCGGGAAGCGCTCCGCCAGCTCCAGGTAGCCGCGCCGGACGCGCTCATGGTAGGCGGTCGGCTCCAGCTCCATCCGGTCCAGCGGCAGCGCCCCCCCGATCCGGCGCCGCGCCGCCCGCACGTCCAGGTCCAGGACCAGAGTGAGGTCGGGCTCGCGGTCCGCCCCCAGCAGGCGGTGCAGCTCGAGCAGCCGCTCCTGGTCCAGGCCCCGGCCGCTGCCCTGGTACACCAGAGTCGAGTCCAGGTAGCGGTCCGCGACCACCACCGAGCCCTCGGCCAGGGCGGGCTCCACCACCTCGCGCAGCAGCTGGACGCGGGCGGCCAGGAACAGCGCCACCTCGGCCCAAGCCTCGGGCCGGTACCCCGGCTGGGGTTCCAGGAGCAGCTCCCGCACCCGCTCCCCGAGCGGGGTCGTGCCGGGGTCGCGCACCACGGTTACCGCCAGCCCCTGGCCCGCCAGCGCCTGCGCCAGACGGTGGGCCTGGGTGCTCTTCCCCGACCCGTCGACTCCCTCGACGCTGACGAAGAAGCCCGGCTCCGCCGTGGCCACGCTAGGAGGCCTGGCTCGAGGGGTAGATGCGCAGCCGCCGCCGCGGCTCCTTGCCGGTGGAGCGCGCGACCAGCTCCGACTCCTCGACCAGTTGGTGCTGCAGGCGGCGCACGTAGGAGTTCTGCGGGGAGAGCTCGACGGTGTTGCCCTGGCGGGCGCTCTCGATCGCCTCACGCGCCTCGCGCAGCGCGTCGTCGGTGGGGTCGACGGGCTCCAGGTGGTAGAGGTCGCTGAGGAACGCGCGCAGCTGGGCGACGCTGTTGGTGCGCAGGACCGAGATCGGGATCCCCTCGGCCTCGGCGGTCCGCAGCGGCGAGTCGCGGCGCCGGTAGTAGTTCTTGAGCGTCACCACCAAGTCGGCGTCGTCGATGTGGTGCTGAATCCGCACCGGCACCTTGAGCTCGCGCACGGCCTGCTCGAGGTACACACGAGAAACGCCGTAGGGGAAGATCGAGGTGTCGGCGCCCGGGATGTGGCGCTCGGAGCCGTTGCCCAGATCCGCCAGGGTCATCGGACGCCGTGCGCGCGCTCCCCCCGGCTCCAGGCCGAACAGCTCGCGCGACCCGCGGTCGTCGAAGGGGGCGGGCTCCACCAGGCGGGTCGTCACCCGACCACCCGCTTGGGCCTCGCGCAGCTGCGCCGGGCGCGGCCGTCCCCGGAGCGCGTCGTCGACCACGTCCGCGAGAGGCATGTGGACCGTCACCCGGCGCCGGTCGACGATCTCCACCAAGGCGTCGAAGGTGGGCGGCGCCATCCGCTCCAGCACCGACTTCTGGGTGCCTCGCCGGCGGGCCTCCTCATCGGAGAGGGTCACGGTCTGGATCCCGCCCAGCAGGTCATTGAGGGTGGGATTGACCAGCAGGTTGTCAAGGGTATTGCCATGGGCGGTGCCCACCAGCTGCACCCCGCGCTCGGCGATCGTCCGGGCCGCCGCGGCCTCCAGCTCGGTGCCGATCTCGTCGATGACGATGACCTCGGGCATGTGGTTCTCCACCGCCTCGATCATCACCGCGTGCTGCAGTTCGGGCCGGGCCACCTGCATCCGGCGCGCGCGCCCGATCCCGGGGTGGGGGATGTCCCCGTCCCCGGCGATCTCGTTGCTGGTGTCCACCACCACCACCCGCTTGCGGCTCTCCTCGGCCAGAATGCGCGCCACCTCGCGCAGCATGGTGGTCTTGCCCACCCCGGGCTTGCCCAGCAGCAGCAGGCTCTGGCCACTGACCACGATGTCGCGGATGATCTCCACCCGTCCGGTGACCGCCCGCCCCACCCGGCAGCTGAGCCCCACGATCTGCCCGGAGCGGTTGCGGATCGCGCTGATCCGGTGCAGGGTGCGGGCGATGCCCGCCCGGTTGTCGCCCCCGAAGGCACCCACCCGCGCACAGACGTAGTCCAGGTCCTCGAGCCGCACCGGCTCCCCGCTGAGCAGCACCTCGCCGCCCTCGAACCGCGCCTCCGGCTCGCGCCCCAAGTCGAGGACGATCTCCAGGAGGTCGCCCGACTCTGAGAGCAGGGCGCTCACCGCCTGATAGAGCGGCGGCGGGAGCGTCCCGATCAGCAGCTCGAGCTCCTGTGGGAAGGAGGGCCCGAACGACGGGTCAGCAGTCGTCAGCGGGCCTGCTCCGGGCGCGAGGGCGCGCAACGCCGAGGGCCAGGGGACCGGCGGCTAGCGCCCATGCCCTCCGGCGGCGGCCGCCAGCTCCGGCTGGCCTGCGCACACGCGCTCGCTTGACTTCACCGCCCGAATATAGCGCACCCCTCGGGCGCCCGCTGACTCAGCCCGGCTGGCTCCCAGCTCGCCGGGCCTGGACCACCGGCAGGGCGCCTGCCGGGATGGCCTTCTGCTGTTCCGCCAGGTGCCGCGCCCGCAGCTTGAGTGGCAGGTCGCGGGCCATCAGGATCTGGGTCGCGACCGGCTCGAAGCCCCGCGCCCCCACCGCCCGGTGCAGCTCCGCGTCGTAGTGACGCAGCAGGCAGAGTGTCGGCCCGGGCGGGATCACCGCGAGCAGGCCGTGGACCGCCTCCACCGCCAGCTCCCCCTGCTGCGGGTCCAGCATCAGGCTGATGAGTGTCGGGCGCGCACGGGCGGGCAGCCGCACCCCCGCCCAGGCCACCACCGCCCCATGCCGCCAGATCACGTAGTGATGCGAGTCGCCGCTGCGCCCGTCCATGCGATCCAGCCAGCCGAGCTGGAAGGTCGCCTTCCACTGGCTCAGGTTCGGTGCCTCCACCGCCGCCACCGCGTGGGGCGCCGTGCGCAGGTACAGGAGGTGCACCTGGGACAGGTCCGCGCTGGTGGCCGGCGTCCAGGGGTCCGAGCGGCGGTCCGGCGGTTTGGGCAGCTCCCGGAAGCGGATCTGCTCGCTGGCGTACGCGAGGAAGCCCTGCTCTCGGAACATCTGCTGCAGGGGGTGGTTCTCGGGGATCCGCACCAGGAAGCGCGTCACCTTGCGCTCCAGCCCCTCGTTGACCAGGTGCTGGAGTAGCGGCACTCCCGCGAAGTGCCCTTCCGCCGCGGGGGCCAGGCAGAGGTTGAGGATCCGCCAGGCGCGCTTGCCCGGGGCGGGCTCGGCCTGGATGAAGCCCACGATCCTTCCCTGCTCCTCGGCCACGTAGAGCTGGTCGCCGACGTCCGCCAGCGGCATCAGGGCGGAGAGCCCCTTGGTGAGGATGGACCAGGCCCGGGCGAGGGCTGCCCCCGGCACCGGGCTCTGAGGGCCGGCGCCGTCGAGACGGCGGTCCGACTCCTGCTCCACCGCCATCGTGGTGCGGTAGAGCTCATCGACCTGGCTCAGGTCGCGGTAGCTGGCAGAGCGCACCTGCATTCGCCTAGTTTGCCTGGCGCCGCGCGCTCGGGTGGTTGGGAGCGGCTACAAACCGTCCAGGAACGCCTGGTGCAGGCGCACCTCGCCGGTGATCTCGGGGTGGAAGGTGAGCGCCAAATGCCGCCCCTGACGCACCGCGCAGGGCAGCCCCCCGTGCTCAGCCAGCACCTCCACCTGAGGCCCGGTGCGCTCGATGGCGGGGGCACGGATGAATGCGACCCGCATCGGCTCCTCGGTGATCGCGGGGATGTGCAGGTCCACCTCCGCCGACTGCAGCTGACGCCCGAAGGCATTGCGCCGCACCGAGATGTCCAGCCAGCCCAGGTGGAGCTGCTCGGGCAATCCGTCGCTGATCTCCCGGGCCCCGAGGATGGTGCCGGCGCAGGTGCTGAGGCAGGCGAGCCCGCCGTCCACCGCCGCCAGCAGCGGCCGTTCCAGCCCGAAAGCCTCGATCAGGCGGCTCATGGTGGTGCTCTCACCCCCCGGCAGCACCAGTCCCTGGAGGCCGGGCAGATCGTCGGGTAGCCGCACCCGGCGCACGCGCGCCCCGCACTCCTCGAGCAGGCGCAGGTGCTCCCGGACGTCGCCCTGGAGGGCGAGGACTCCGACCTCGGCCGCGGTCACGGGCTCTGCCCCGGGGTCAGATGCCCCTGCCGGCCAGCAGCTCCTCCTTGGCCAGGCTGGAGACCCCGATCCCCACCATCGGCTGGCCCAAGTCCTCGCTGACCTCGGCCAGCACCTCTGGCTTGTCGAAGTAGGTGGTGGCGGCCACGATCGCCTTGGCTCGGCGCAGCGGGTCGCCGCTCTTGAAGATGCCGCTGCCAACAAAGTTGCCGTCGCATCCCAGCTGCATCATCAACGCGGCATCGGCAGGGGTGGCCAGTCCTCCGGCCGAGAAGTTGACGACCGGCAGCCGTCCCAGCTCGGCCGTCTCCCGGACCAGCTCCAGCGAGGCGCCCAGCTCCTTGGCCGCTGTCGGCAGCTCGTCGGGCCGCAGTGTCTGCAGGCGCCGGATGCCCTGGCTCACCGCTCGCATGTGCCGCACCGCCTCGACCACGTCGCCGGTGCCCGCTTCGCCCTTGGTGCGGATCATCGCCGCTCCCTCGGAAACCCGCCGCAGCGCCTCGCCCAGGTCGCGGGCCCCGCAGACGAAGGGCACCTTGAACTGCCATTTGTCGACATGGTTCTGCTCATCCGTCGGGGTGAGCACCTCCGACTCGTCGATGTAGTCGATGCCCAGCGCCTCCAGGATCTGCGCCTCGACAAAATGGCCAATCCGGCACTTGGCCATCACCGGGATCGAGACGGCGGCCATGATCGACTTGATCAGCTTGGGGTCACTCATCCGCGCGACCCCTCCCTGGGCGCGGATGTCGGCGGGGACCCGCTCCAGCGCCATCACCGCCACCGCGCCCGCTTCCTGGGCGATCTCGGCGTGCTCGGCGGTGACCACGTCCATGATGACGCCGCCCTTGAGCATCTCCGCCAGCCCGCGCTTCACTCGAGCGGTGCCGGTCTGGACGTGCCCGTTCTGGCTCATGGCGCTCCTCACTTCGATCCGGCGGGCAGGTGCCAGCCTGTTGCGATTCTACCCCCGAGATCGCCGGGCGCCCGGCGATGCTGAGTTAGGCTGGGCCGCAGCCGCCATGGCGCAGTGGTAGCGCAGGGGCCTTTTAAGCCCAGGGTCGCAGGTTCGAATCCTGCTGGCGGCACTTCATGCTGCGATCTCAGGA